>CAYNAV010000029.1:0-9762 GCA_964395405.1 Candidatus Woesearchaeota archaeon
TCTTCAACTGGGGAAAGAATTCCAGAAAAGACATTAGGATAATTGGTTCTTCCTACAAATATTTCAGGAGGTGAATTTCCAGAGAAGTGGAGCTTTACTTTTGGAGCATTGTCTCTGAATTTTGACAATATCCTGCAGGGTTTTCCGCATAAACCTTTACCTCTACATCGGATACATAATTCGGTGACCATTAAAAGGGAAAAAGAATGAGATTTATATTTATTTATGTAGTAAAAGACAAAAAAGAAAATTAATCTTTTAAGTCACTTATTCCAAGCATAATTAAAAGCAGACCAATTAAAACTATCAAGCAAATAACACCGCCCTTAAGAAAGGCAATTGTTGCTGCTCCCCAGCTTACAAAATAAACTGCTATTACGATTGGAACAATTACAAGTATAAGTCCTAGCAAAAGTTCAATCCATTTGTTCATTGTATTTATTTAAGGAAATTGGGATTTATAAAGATTTCTGGGTTAGAGTTGTGAAAGTGAAAGTTTATATAAATTAGGGATTTGTTTTTAATATGAAATACTTAAGAGACAAAAGAGAGATTCTTCTTAATAGGGAGTTAAGTGAGAAAGAATAAAAAATGAAAAAGTAGGTTTTCTTTGAAAAACCTTCATGTTTCATTTTTAATAGGAAATAAAAAATGAAAAACAATCTTAACCCTGGTAAGGACAATAAAGAGGAAAGGCTCAATTTTGTAAGGTTTTGGGCAAATTATATTAAGAATTGTGAAGATGATAAGGTTTGGAGTAGGCAGCAGAATGTTCTTATTGATTCTCAATTAAAAACTGCAAAGATAAGAAAATAGTTCAGATTTCTAGCAGAATCTTGCTTTTCAGTTTTTTGAATTCATTTGGAGAAAGATTTAATTCATTGTAATCTTTATAGTTCTTAATTAAATCTATTAATTCTCTTCTATAGTCTTCAAGGGAATATCTTTTTATTATAGAATAGTATTTTTTAAAATCAGGGTTTGCGAATAAAACAAGGGAAATAATATCAATCAAGTCTTTTTCTCCTTTAATAGAGTTTTTCCTATCTAAATATGCTCCCTGTTTTAAGATTAAAAGTAATTCTGGGCTTGCTATCTTAAAACCTTGGGTTTCAATTGAGTAATCTTTAATATCTTCAACAGGGATTGTTAATTGAGAAAAATGTTCAACATAAATGTCAATATCTATTTCCTTTTTTATTTCATATTTTTTTAATCGATCATTTTTCAAAAGATTTTCTTGTTTTAATTTTTGCAATTCACTTAAATCAACTACTATGTCAATATCTTTTGATTTTTGCCTTTTTGTCAGGATGTATGCAGCCCAGCCTCCAATTAATATGAAATCATATTTCTTTCTAAATTCTTGCAAAATCTCCCAGGATTTTTCGGTTAATAGGGAGTTCCAGAATTCTTTCATTTTATCTTTTCCTCGAGGGCATTGAGAAAATCAGAGGCGTACCACTCTTTTAAGTTCCATAGGTCCACGAAAATCTGTGCAATTGTATCTGTTTTTCCGTAATCTCTTGATTTTTTTAAAATAATTAGGTTGGGGTTTGCCTTTTTTTCTGGAAATCTCTTTTTTATTTCTTTTAATTCTTCGTTATCTGCGTAGATGTAGATTTCTGAATAATCTGCAGGGGTGTCATTAAATTTAAATTTATAGGCAGAATATGCTGAAAAAGATATATCCGGCATTAATTTTTCAATTTCTCTTACTGGGAGCTCTACGCGAGTTTTATAGATAATGTCTTTTTCTAGATTTCTTTCTGATGCCCATAGATAGAGGATTTTTTTAAGATTGATTACTCTAAAATTCATTTTTTCAATTTTTACTGAATTTATTCTTTGGAGTTTTTTTAATGCGAGATTGACTATGCTCAAAGAGAGTTTAAGTTTTTTTGACAGCCCCAGCTGGGTTAATTGGTCATTGTTTTTTTCCATTACTTGATATAGTATTTCCTTATATACAAGTTCTATTTTTTTCATTTCTTTTTTAGTTATTTACCATTTATAAAGGTTTCTATTTTTTATGAAAGATTTATAAATAATTTATATTATTATAGAAAGCTATGTTTTTGTGTAAGGTTTAGTAATGTTTAAGATTGGACAAAGAGCTGGGAAGATTGATTTGGTTGGATATTATTAATCTTTGAATGAATAATGGTTATATTTCTTTATGACTGCTGAGGTCCTTGCAAAATTGAAAGATTTATAAATATCATAATCTTGTAAAATTAAAGATGGTGAAAAATATATTAGGTTATGTTCTTGCTTTGGCGGGATTAGCCGGGCTTGCTGTGTCTTCTTTTAAGCCAGTTAGTGATTTTGTTTTTACTTATATTCCTGAGGCTGCTTTAAAATATGTTGAAGGCTCTTTGCTTGTTGTTTCTTTGATTATTCTAGGAGTTGGTGTTTTTCTTTTGGTTGTTAATGGAAAGGGTAGGAATGCAAATAATCATCAGGCTGAAGAGGAAGTTCCTATTTATGAGGGGGCGGGGAAGAAGAGGAAGATTGTTGGGTATAGAAGAAGTTAAGTGAGAATTATGTATTTATTAACTTTATACTATCTTTGATTATTGAGGATCTATTATTTTAAAGTTAAGTAAAAGTATTATGTAACGTAAAAGTTAGAAATTATTGGTAAAACCTTATAAGTTATTAGATTGTTGGTCTTTGGATTAATGTTATTTTAGGAGATTAGCTTTTTAGAATCGCTTTTAATTGTTTTTGGAGGTTTCTTTTAATCTTTTCTCCTTGAGAAGGTGTTACTACATTATTGGTGATGTCCTCTTCTGTAAGTCTTATCTTTCTCTTAATATCTCTCTCAAATTCACTTCTTCTTTCGAATCCAAGCTGGGACATTTGTTGTTTTATAAGTATTCTTCTGATTGTGCCATCTGCCAGCATAAAGATTAATGCTGCAATTCCGGTTATCGCATATATCCAAGACAGGTTTCCGAGTTCACTGTACCTATCAATCCATAACCCTAAAAAGACAACTATGAAAAAGATCCAAAGGAGTTTTCTTAATGTTGATGAATCAAAACCTTGGACAAAGTAAAAATAAATTAATATGGGGATTGCGGCTGTTAGTGCAACTCCTAGTACTGAATAGGGGAGAAGTATGTTCTGGATTAACTGATAATCTGGTAGGAATCTTGTTGATAGTAAAGAGACTGAAATTGTGATAATCCAGACTATTGCTTTGTTGTCTTCAAATTTTGGTACTTTCGAAACAACTGAATAGACTACCGCTAATACTATTAGAAGGAATAAAAATCTTTCGAATACAAAGTATCCTTCCCCGCCTATAAAGATGCCGATAATAGGGCTTATACCTCTTTGGACGATATCTATTAGCTGATATGCTCCATATTGAAGATTTCCTGCTAGGTCTTGCGCAGAGATTAAATTTAATGAAAATATTAAGGACAGGAATAAAACTAAAAATGATGCTCTTTTTTTCATTATTTATTTATGAAGAAGAGGTTTATAAATATTTATGATTATGGAACGTTAATAACAATTCCATAGGGGTCTGCTTTTGCCTTGAGTGCTTTTTTTAGTCTTTTATAATCTGCAGGAGTCACTAGACCATTAAAATAATTATCATCTAATTCTTTATTTTTCTTTAAAATATCCATTTTTCTTTCTGCATGGTGCATCTCCATTAGATTATCTGTTTTTACTTTACTCCATGCTTTTTTAATTGTTTTATCTAGGAGCAGGAATGCAATGCAAGCTCCTGCTGCGGTTGGATAAACCCAAGCAGACTGTGCTAATTCATCAAATCTTGTTACATATAGCCCAATAAATATAACTGCTGCTAAGATCCAGGCTATTTTTCTGAAGGTACTTGAGTCAAATGATTGCACTAATACAAAGTAAACCATTAGAGGGATTAATGCGGAAATTGCGATACCTATTGTTGAATAAGGGAGAAGAATTGTCTGGATCCAGTCTTCTGATAAAAATCTTATTCCTAATATTGGAATTGCGAGACTTATTACCCATAAAACTAATTGATTACCATTAAGGAAGTTTACTTTGTCTAAGATTGCCCAGACAACAGCAAATAAGACGAATGCGAGAAGAAATTTTGCCAGAAATAGTTCTGGTGTAGAAGCGTTTCCTAATAAGGAAACTATTAATGGCTGGACTAGGTAATATATGGTATCTGTAAAATTTTGAATATTTGATATAATTTGGTTTTGTGTTGTTGTTTGAGCACTTACAATAGCTGTTAATAAGAGAGATGTAACTGAAGACATAATGGAAAGACCCACAACTCTTTTTTTATTCATTGTTTTTTTATGTTTAATAGGTTTATAAATATTATTGATTTTTTGGTTTTACTTTTTTGGATTGTTGTTTCTTTGGCTTGATGAAAGGTTTGAGAAAGATTTATAAATAAACTGGTTGTAGGGATTGTATGAAAAAAGGGATGAACAGGATTTTGTTGATTGGCTTGTGTTCTGTTTTGTTAATTAGTTTATTTGCGTTTGTGGCTGCTCAGTCTATGTGGGATTCTGCGTTGAGTAATGGTGGAAGCTTTTTTAAAGGGATATTTGGAATGGTTGGCGATGCTTCTGAAAAAGTAGTTGCCCAATGGTTATTGTTTTTTTTGGTTGTATTAATTATTTATGCTGTTTCAAGTGCTATACCTTTTTTGGGAGAGAATAGACATTATACAATAAGATGGTTAGTTTCAATTATTATTGGGATTCTAGCAATTTTCTTTTTGAAGGGCGAGGAAATACTGACTATTTTACAAACTTATAAGACACTAGGAGTCGCATTAACTGTTATTGTTCCATTCTTTGTAATTGCAGTTGTCTCAAAAGATTTACAGGATAAACAACATGGAATATTAAGTAAGTTTATCTGGATTTTATTTTTAGGAACACTTATTGTTAGATATGCTACTGTGGATGTTGCAGAGATAGGAGATTTTGGGAAATGGGCATTTTGGGTAACAGCAATAGGTTCTTTAATTATGATAATATGGGAAGGGCGGGTTTATTTCTTTTTGTTCAAGCAAGAGATTAGAAATGCAAGAGAAACAGCGGGGGCTGAAGCATTAGCTGGGGTGACAAGTAAGTTAGAGGTAATAAGAGAAGAAATTGAACATGCGCCAAATGAGGCTGCCGCAAAAGCATCTATAGCAAAGTATGATAGATTAGTGAAAAGGCAAAATGAGCTTGGTGGTAATTATAGGTCTTGGGGTTCTACAATCTAGATTATAAATTTAAGAGCTTTTTTATCCTTTAATCGGTTTTATTTTTCTAGAAATTAGGTTATTTTTATATTGCTAATGCTTATTTTGTTAGTTAATCGGTTTGTTATTAAGTAATAATTTACTAATTTTAATGTTAGTAAGTTTGTTTTATCATAATGTATAAGTGAGTCTGGATTGTTAGGGTCTAACTATTTTTTGCTTCTTCTTTTATTTTATGCATTGCTTCATTTACTTCAATTCCTTTTTTCTCTGCGATTTCAACTAAGCTTCTTTTTCTCATTTTTTCGGTTAATAGGTTAACAAAAAAAGCGACTACTAAGCACAGTAATACGAAACCAAAAACTTTAATGAAGTCCCATGCAGAATTTATTTTGATTAAATCTCCAATGCTTAAAAAAAAGTTAGCTATATGAACAGCTCCGCCAGTCAATGAAATTAATGCAGTAATTACTATGGAGGCTAAAAGTTTAACAACTATTTTGTCGAAGAAAGGAGCTAGTCCCAGTACACTTAAGATGATAATAAAGACCATGACCCAAATACCCAGCACAATAATCAATTTCTGCCAAGAGATTGACCCATCAATCCCAAAAACAACCTTAGCAATAGGAGCTAACCAGTCAGGCAGATTAACTTCTGTCTCTAAAATATCCTGGGTTTTGTTATTTAACTTATTACCAAGACCTTGGGTTGCATTTGTTAAAACATCTTTGGTAGTATTAATATTGAAGGAGGTTTGATTTGTTGTTGAGTCTGTTGCTTGTGCTGATACAACAATTAAACTTGTTAGCAGTATAAGAAATGCAAATGCTATCACTGTCTTTTTCATAGATTTTTCAGGTTAATTAGGTTTAAAATAGTTTTGATAAAAAATAAGCATTCTGAATGTAAAGATTTATAAACACTTGTTAATTTATATTAACATATGTTAGAAATAATTAACAAATTAGGTATATTTTTTGAAGACTGTTATAGGGAAGTCTCGGTCAGAGAATATTCCAGGGAAATGAAAATAAGCCCTCCTACTGCATCTAAATTATTGAAAGAGTATGAAAAACAAGAATTATTAATAAGGCGGGGGGAAAGGGGTTTTTTATTGTTTAGAATAAATAGGGAAAGCAAGATAATTTTAATGCTTTCTAGAATCTATTGGAGTGAAAAGCTGAAACCTCTTTTTGATTATTTGGAGAAAACAATTTATTCAAAGGCAATTGTTCTTTTTGGAAGTTTGTCTAAACTTGAGACAAGAAAAGAGTCGGATATAGACATTTTAGTTATAAGTGATATTAAAAAAGATTCTAATCTTAAGCAATTTGAAAAGTTATTTAACCGAGAAATCCAATTGTTTATTTATCCTTCTTTGGAAAAGATTAATAAAGATTTAAAATCAAATATTGTCAATGCTTATATAGCGAGAGGTTATTTATCATAATGGATTGGGAAGAATGTAAAATAAAGAGGTATGTGAAAGAATCTTTACAAGATGTTGATTTAATTAATTCTTTAGTTAATCAGAGCAATAAAAAGATAATAACTGATGATTTTTCACCTTTGAATAAAGACACTTCTTCAACGAAATTTGTAAATAACTATGATTCTTTAAGGGAAGTGCTAGAGGCTATAGCCATTAAAAAAGGGTTTAAAATTTATAATCACGAATGTTTTACTGCCTTTTTGAAAGAATTTATGGATCTTGATTCAGAATCTATTGACTTTGATAATTTCAGAAAAATAAGGAATTCAATTAATTATTATGGGGAAGATATTACTATTGAAGATGCAGAAAGTTTAATAAGCAAGATTAGGTTATTAAGAAAGAAATTAATAAAGGAGTTTTTATGAAAAAAATAGCACTAATAGTATTTTTGTTAATGATCGTTGGTTTCATAGGTCTTGTTTATTCTCAAAGCGATATGCCTTCAACTGGTTTTCAGTCGAGTGAACAAGATGTTCAGACGATAACAAATATTACTAGTAAACTTCCCGTTAATGATTCTGGACTAGATTTCACTAAGTTAAACCTTACTAACACTTCAGCCCAGGCGAGGCTAGATGCTATTAATTTATGGCTAAGTGAAAATGCAGAATGGATGAGTATTGTGTTTTGTATGGTTCCTGAAATTTCGTGGCTATTTGTTATTAACCTTTTTTTGATTTTAGATGCATTTGTGATTCTTGTGTTGAATGGAAAATTCTTCCTTACAAGGGTCATGTCTAAGGGGCTTGCCCAGATTTTTGGATTGCTTATATTCATTATTCTAATTGTCATGAAGTATCCATTTTATGCTGCAAGAGCAATTATAACTTCTTTTGAATACTGGTGGGCTTTTGCCTTGTTTATAATTGCATTAATCGGACTTGCTGTTTTATCTTCTTATCTTGCAAAATATTCTGAAAAAAAGTTGGAGGAATATCTAAAGAGACAGGCCGAGTTAAATCAGAAAATTTTACAAAAAACAGTTGAAGGAATTAGTGGCGAATAAATTTTGGATAAACATCGCTAAACCGCTTACAAACAATATTTTTTGTTCACAAAAACTCAATTCGTTTTCATAACTTTAATTTATAATAAATTTGTGGCGGTCATAAAAACTCACCAAGCCCCTTCTGCTTCTGCTCCTCATTCGCCTGCTCTAATCTTTTTAATCCTGAATTAATTCTATCTAATGAGAAATCTTTGGAAAGGAGGATTTCTCTGACTTTTTTTTCATCTGGTTTTTTGAACTCCATTTTTCCGCCATTGTGCTGGTAATCTTTGAATTCTTTGAAAATGTCCTGCCAATTGAAATTCATATAGTACTTGTCTGATTCTTGTATGTATTTGAAGATGCTTACAGGATATTTGTATTTTTTTACGATTTCTAAGGCTCTTTTTTGCCCTAAGCCCTTTATCCCTCCAATATTATAATCTGTACCGACTAAAATGCCCAAACAGATTAATTGGTCCTGGTCGATTTGGAGATGGTTTAGTAATGACTCAAATTCAATTAGTTCTATTTCAACCGGAACATAGGTTCCTGAAGATGTTTTTCTTCTTCTTGAGAGGGTTAAATTTCTTATTAGTCTTGGAGCCCCGTATAAGAGAACATCATAATCTTGGGATGCTGTTGCCCATGCTTTTTTTGCTTTTGTTAATGAAGATGCTTCTGCTTCTCCTTCGCTTGGTGCTTCAATGATAGGAATGCCTAATGCTGTTAAAAGTTCTTTGCTCTCTTGGATAATTTCTTTTGTAATCCTTACAAATTGCTGTGAATATTTTCTCATCGCTTCTAGGTCTTGTTCTGATTTAGCATGCTGATATTTTTCTTGAGCTTGTTTTTTAAGTTCATTTCTTTTTTCATTCTCCTTTTTCTTTAATTCAGGAGGTTTTCCATCAAAGACATATATGGGCTTAATTCCTTCTATTAAGAGGTTGATATTTCGGTAGAATAATCCTGATAAATGGGATGTGATGTTTCCTTTAGAGTCTTGTAATGGGGTTCCATCTACTTGTCTTATGGTTGTTAGAAATTGATAGAGAGCATTATATGCGTCTATTGCAATTATCTGGCCCTTTAGGTCTTTTAATTCAATTTCTTTACGAGGAACGATTTCGGATATTTGAACACCCATTTAAAATTTAAGAATAGGAAATTAATAAAGTTAATGCTTGAAATACCTTTGCTCAAATTCAGGAATTCTTGATTGTTCGCATTGTCTTACTGTGCTTGTGAATGTATCATTTACCTGGTCGTCATGAAAAGCAAACAGAGGTCTTCCTTTTCTATCTTTAGCTTCATAACCTTGTGGAGAGTATTGGGCGAGTATTGCTCTTTTACTTTCTGTAGAATCTCCAAATGTTTTATGGGCAATAAGCCATTGGGCCCTTGCATATAGTTCAAATTCTATTTCTGGAACTCGTAATCTCAATGCTTCTGATTTTATCTGGCCTTTACTAGGGGGATGATTAGCATTGAAATCAAGATTAATTGGAGGAATACTTATTAAATTAGGTAATGTCTGTTGTTTTTGTTTCATTTTAAGCAAAGGTATCTGAACCTCCCTCTTTTGGTACATGCATTGCAGAACTTATTTGGACTACTACTCCCTGAATCTCGACGGTATCATAATCTAGTACTGGAATTCTTCTGTAATGTCTATCGGGTTTAGGATTATTAGGATTCTGAGAATTTTGTCTGAGACTATTTTCTACTTTTGCGGAAGGGCATACTGGTTGTACTCTATATTCTCTTCTACTTTCGGGTATTAGATTTATTCTCATAATTTATCTAATACTTTTAAGTATTTAAATGTTATTATTTTAGTTATTTAATAGTAGTTACATATCTTTGAGGGTGGAGGAATAAATAAACATATAAATCTTTATTTCTAATTATATTCATGAAATTCGAGTTTATTCCAATTGATTATGAAGCTTTTGATTTTAAAGGGAAAAATTATATTAAGATAATTGGAAGAAATGACAAAGGCAAGCGAATTTGTTTAGTTGATTCTTATCTTGGGAGTTTTTGGGTTATTCT
>CAYNAV010000030.1:0-3921 GCA_964395405.1 Candidatus Woesearchaeota archaeon
CAGCAGAAACAATCCCAATTAAAAGAACAAACAACCCAAAAACAATAAATATCTTTTTCATTTTAACAAGGTAAAGGCGCTGGCCCCCTCCTGCACAAACTTCCTCCAACATATCCAAATTTATTTTTTAATGAAATATAAGTATCAGCAGAAGCATAAGCATAGCAACAAGAATCACCATGAGTAGTTTTGCATGAAGCCAAACCATCATTAGAAGAAGCCATTAATATTTGCAAATCAGTATAATCAACCTTATTATCCCCATTAAAATCAGAAGCATCACATAAAGGCTTCAAATCACACTCGCAGCTACTTTCATTTTTAATATAATCATCACCAAGACAAGAAAAGTTCATGCATCCTTCAGATAAACATTTTGAAGAATCATAGCAATCTCCAATACAAGAATCAGCATCTTCAAATTCAGAACATACACCATCATTTGGACTAACACAAACAAAATCCCCATTACTATTTTCACCTGCAACAAATCCAATACAACAAGAATCACTCTCTCCTAAAACCTCCCCAGCAATCTTACATGTCCTTTCACATTTAAAACCACTTTCATCAACATTTAAGTCAGTAATAGTTCCATTATAATTAATTTTTACTAATTTAATCCTACTATCATAAGGAATAATCTCATATAAAGTAGAGGAATTTAGTTCTAAAATTCCTCCACTTACCTCTCCAGAAGTTTCATCAAAATTATCATAAAAAACAAATCTTCCTGAATAAACAGAGTATTTAGAGATTATTTCATTAGAGGAATCATAAGTCGTTAATTCATAATCTCCTTGCATCTCAGGATTATAATAATTCACAGAAGAATTATAATTACCATACAAATTGCTTTGATTTAATAATTCAAAATCAATATTATCTGAAATAATATCCCTCTGATTATCAAACTCAAATCCTCTTAGGGATTCAGTAATTTCTAACCCAATATAACAAGATTCTACAAGCTCATTAGATGGCAAATCTACAGGTTCTTTATCTAAAAGATTATTTAAATAAACAAGGACTTCTTGAAGTCCTACACTCCCCTCTTTCCATCCCCTGACGATATCTCTTGCATCACTCCCTAAATTAGAAATATACGCATTAACAAAAGTCACACCAACAAGCCAAAATAATACCAAACAAAAAATAAACACCGCTTTCTTAATCATAAAATAAAGTATTAGTACAACTTTATAAATTTATATATCCCCCATTCTAATAAAAATCATGAAAACCCCCAACCAAAAAGAAAATAAGCAAACCCCCCAGACACAGCAACAGGTCTGGAACAAAATAGCAGAACAATGGAACAAATACCGAGAAACACCATCTCCAACAGTCATAAACTTCTTAAAAAATAAAACAGGAAAAATCCTAGATTTAGGTTGTGGAAGTGGAAGAAACTTCTCAGCAATTCCTAAAACAGCAGAAATTTATGCAATAGATTTTTCACAAGAAATGCTAGAACATGCAAAAAAGAAAAACATTGCAGAAGAGCTAACCCTCTCAACAACAGATAAAATACCTTACAAAGATAATTTCTTCGACTCAATAATCTGCATTGCCCTACTTCACTGTATTCCAAAAAAACAACATAGAAAAAATACAATAAAAGAAATCTATAGAACATTAAAACCAAAATCACAAGCATTAATCTCTGTATGGAGCAGAAGCAGCCCAAGATTAAAAAATAAATCAAAGGAATGTTTCATTCCATGGACAACATCAAAACAATCAGAAAAACATATAGAAAAACAAGAAAGGTTTACTTACATATATGACAAAGAAGAATTAGAAAAAGAAGTCACTCAAGCAGGTTTCACAATAATCAAAAGCTGGGAAGAAAGAAATCTTAATATTATTGCTGAGAAATAATATTATCTTAAAATTTATATACTTATACAATCTTCAAACAAAATGAACAGCAGAAAGATATCACAAAAGGATTATGCAAAACTTCTAGAATTAGATAAAAAAGTATATCCAACAGATAGCCCAGTGACTCCAGCAATGTTAGACAATTGGTTTCAGAATAACCCTGAATTCGGAGCAATATTTGAAGACTCTGGCAAGATTTCAGGAATGTGCATTGCAATTCCCTTAAATGAAACAGGCTGGAATAAATTAATTTCTGGAAAGCTTCAGGAGTCTGATTTAGGTAAAGACACTATTTTTGATAATAAAAGAGATGTTGAGATAGGAATCCATATTTATCATCTAGAAAAATTTTCAAGTTCAAATAAACAATTCTATGTACAGACACTTAACAATCTTAATAAAACAATAACCACGCTAAAAAACCAAAATCCAAAGTTAAAAGTAATCGGATTTTCAGGATTATGCGTAACCTCTTCAGGTATTAATCTATTTTACAATAAATTAAACTGTAGAGAAAGAGATTTTATTAATCCTGAGCATATACTAAGGAAAAATAATAAACTTCAAATTTTCAAATCAACTTCTCAAAAGGAATTAGAGAAAAAGTTAAGTAGCGGGTACGAATATGCTAATCGGTGTAAGATGTTGGTTACATATCCTGACGAGTTAAGTCTTGTTTGGGAATTATTACAACATTAAATCCAAACTCTTAACATATAACCTTGAGATACTAAACACTACCGAAGTAATTTCTGAAAAAACAGATATAAATCACTAAAAGAACTGTAATCAGATACCAAACTAACCAAAAACCCTTTTCCAAAAACTTTTCTTTTCTTCAATCACTGGCATCTCTTCAACCGCCTTTAAAACTTCCGCCTCTTTTCTTTCTTTATCCTCTTTAGCCCTAGATTCTTCAATTATTTCAAAAGCATCAGAAATAGCAGTCCTTGAATAACCTTGCTTAATCAATGCCCATTTTAAAGCATCAATCTTATACCCCTTTTTAAGATTCTTATGAATATAATCAAGTATCTCTTTTACATCATCCCTTGCTCTTCCCATGACAAGTAAATCTAAAGCTTATTTTTAAAGCTTAGTATAGAAAAGATACTGCCATCTAGAAGTAAAATCAGTTAAACTTTATTCAACCTTCTTAACCTTCATAAAATTACCCAAACTAGACTTATCAAACTTTAAACATTCCCCTGTAAGAGCATTAAAATTCATCCTTACAATCCCCATAGCATTATCAAGGCAGGTAATATTAAACTCATCACCTTTCAAAATTCCAATAATCTTCTTAACATTAATCTTTGAATTATTATCTTTTATTGCCTTATCAATCACATCATCTAAATTATCCAAATCTACCTTCAAATTGTTAATATCCTGTTTAACACAATTTTTAATTTCATCTTCATGAATCTTAACTTCCTTGAACGGCCATTCAAAACTCGCAATTTTATCCAAACCAGGAAGAAAATAATCAATCTGAATCTTATCACTTTCTTTCTCTTTACTTAATATCAAGAAAATAGCATACAAAAAAGAATGAGGATATTCTTTCTTAAAATCCTTAAAACACTTTGTCCCTTCCAAATCATCAGTCAAGTCTTTAATTTTCATTACATCTATCATAATATTATCTATAAAAACCTTTTTAATCCATTAGTCTCATAATAAGAATAAGCTCAATAGAACCAACAACAAACAGGATATAGCCTGCTTTATTGAATCTTTCAGTTAAATCAGAAAGATTTTGAAACTGAGGAAATTGCATAATATCAATATTATCCGGCAGATTAAGACTACTCAATTCTTCATATTTTTCAGTCTTATACTTCTCAATCTGAATCATCTGTAAAACAAATACAATTCCAATCACAAGAGTAAGAACAGCTTGAAAAAGCAGAACAAATTTTCCCCACCTCATCATTTATCAACACTTCAAAGGTTTTTAATTGTTTCTAAAAGCCCATTAAATCTAAAATCAAAAACCTTAAAAACACTGTTTTTTGTAAAATTGTATGA
>CAYNAV010000030.1:4021-9753 GCA_964395405.1 Candidatus Woesearchaeota archaeon
CTTAGTCTCTCTTCTCAATCTTATCTTTAATCTCTTTAACAAAATCATTCAATTTAACATCAAACTTAACTTTCTTTCCTCTTTCTCTAACAGCAATTGTTCCTTTTTCTTCTTCTTTATCCCCAATTACAATTATATAAGGAATCTTCATCAACTCAGCATTTCTAACTTTATCATTTACAGTTGTAGAAGTAAAATCAGCATCTAACCTTATTTCTGGAATTGCTTCTCCAATTTCTTTTATAACCTTTCTACAAGCTTTCTCATTTCTATCAGTAAAACTAATTACTCTTGCTTGAACAGGAGATAACCATAAAGGCATGTTCCCATTTAAATGTTCAAGCAAAACACCAATAAATCTTTCTAAACTCCCATAAATAACTCTATGAAGCATTACCGGTCTCTTCTTTTCACTTTTATTATTAGTGTATTCTAAATCAAATCTTTCAGGCATTGCAAAATCTAATTGAATAGTTGATAACTGCCATGTTCTCCCCTGAGAATCTTTTGCATGAAAATCAATTTTAGGTCCATAAAAAGCACCATCTCCTGCATTAATCTTAAACTTAATCTTCTTCTTTTTTAATACTTTTTCAAGAATATTTTCTGCTTTATCCCAAACTTTATCATCTCCAATTCTTTTTTCAGGACGAGTAGAAAGTTCAATATGGTCAAATTCTAAATTAAACTTTTTATAAAATCTTTCAATGAGATTAATAATTCCTTCAATCTCTTCTTCTAGCTGTTCCTCAGTGCAAAATATATGAGCATCATCTTGAGTCATTCTAATAACTCTAAATAAACCAGCTAATACTCCCGAAAGTTCTTGTCTATGCACAACTCCCAGTTCTCCAACTCTTAATGGCAAGTCCTTATAACTCTTAGGAGAGTTCTTATAAACCAACATTCCACCGGGACAATTCATAGGTTTAACTGCAAATTCCCTTCCTTCATATTCAGTTAAAAAAATATTATCTTTGTATTTTTCCCAATGTCCAGAAATCTGCCACAACTTCTTATCTAAAATCTGCGGAGTTGAAATTTCCTGATAACCCGCTTTTCTATGCTCATCTCTCCAGAAATTAATTAACTCATTATAAATAATCAAGCCATTATTATGCCAAAATACCATTCCAGGAGCAACTTCACTAAATGAAAACAAATCAAGCTTTTGCCCTAAAATTCTATGATCATTTTCTTTTAATTTTGATGTGTCCAGTTTTGTCTTTGAAATCTGTCTTAATAATTTTTCAGCATCATAAACTTCTCCTTTCTTGATTTCAATAGCTTTTCCCTTAATCTCTTTACCAACATCCTCTCCAATGCTTCTTGATAATTCAGCCAACGGATGTCCTTTACATTTTAATTCAAATTCTTTATAATAACCAAACGGAGCCCTATAAACCTCAATTTTCTTTTTCTTTAAAACACCTTCAGCACCTTCCAAAACTTCCTGAGCAAACCCAGGATTACTTAAATCAGAAGATAAATGAGCATAAGGATATAAAACAACATTCCTAGCCTTAGTCTTATTTAATAAATCCTCAATATTTAAAATTAAATTATCAATTGCTTTCTTCAAATCACCTTCATCTCTTTTTTCAACAGCAATAAATATTCCTAATGGTTCTTTTACAAGAACCTCTTTCTTTCTTTCTTCGGTTAATTCCTCTGGTTCTTTAATTGCTTTTTTCAAAGGTTTAAATTTCAAATAATCGCAATGCAAACTTAATATTTTCATATTTTAATCAAGAGAAAGGGATTTTTAAAGATTGTTAATTATCTTTTAATCTATCTGAATAAATTCTGCTTACAATTCCCCTTCTCAACCTATAACTATCAGCCCATTTCGCATAAGCATTCCAACCCTGAAAACTTTCAAGCAGTTTTTCCTTGCTTAATTCTTCTTCTTTATATCTCCCAATCTTGTTCAGAATATTCTTAATATTTCTTTTTCTTAATAATTTAAAATAATAAAAATTCCTAAACCCCACAAAATCAATTCCTCTTGATAAAAAAATGATTTTTGATTTTTGAGGATGAAGCTCTAATTTTAATTTTTCCCTCAAAAATCTTTCAATTTCTGTTTTCCATTGTTCTAATTGCTCTTCAGATTTATGTAAAATGACAAAATCATCAACATACCGAATATAATATTTTGTTTTTAATTTATGCTTAACAAAAAAGTCTAATTCATTTAAATAAACATTAGCAAAAAATTGAGAAGTTAGGTTGCCGAGTGGCATTCCTTTAATAATCTCTCCTGCCTTTCGCCCCCCCCCCAATCGCGACATTATTTAATATTCCCCGAATTAGTAGGATAACTTTTTCATCTTTAATCTTTCTTTCAAGAATGTCCAAAAGAACTTCATGATTAACTTCCTGAAAATAATGTTTAATATCTGCTTTTAAGCAATATCCTTTAGAGGTTAAATTATTTGTAACCTTTCTCTGGAAAATCTCAAATCTTTTTAATGCAAATAAATTTCCCTTGCCCTTTCTATTTGCACATGAGTCATAAATAAATCTTTTTTCAAAAATAGGCTCAATTACTCTAACGAGAGCATGATGCACTATTCTATCTCTAAAAGCAGATTTTGATATTTTTCTTGTCTTTGGGTCTCTTAAAATAAAACTTACAAGAGGTTTTGGTTCATATGTTTGATTTTTTAATTCATTCTGCAAATTCATTAAATTGCCCAATATATCCTGCTCAAACTCCCTAACATAAATCTTTTTTGTTTTCCCTTTTCTTGCTTTTCTCCAAGCAAGAATTAAGTTAGATAAATTATATATTTCAGAATAAATATTTTTATAGGTTTTCATATTAAATCCCAGCGAGCTAAGCCATTCTACCATTGTCATTGGAATTCGCCAAGTTATCGTTGTTGGAGTTAAGGTCTCCATCGTTGTTCAAGTACACCCTGGACAATGGAAATAGCTCTTTTACCAATTATCTCAGTTATTGAAATTGTTTATTAAATGAATTTATCATTTCCAATAACCTCGCCACCACTTTTTTAAGTTTCATTTTCACTACTAATTATCAAAGTTGTATTTTACTAGCCTATTAAAAGGCACTAATAAAAGAGCTTGTGGCCTAGCTTTTCAGCCAGGAATATTAAAAGAATAAATGGGTTTTTATAATTTTTCTAATTCAGATAATGCTCTCTTTCTGATATTTTCTGCTAATTGAATTTTTCTTTGAGCTTCTGTTTCAACAGATTTTATATAATCTTCAGCTGAAAATTTTTGCGCAGTGCCTTCGGCACTAACAACCACCACCCTACCATCGTCATTGGAATACGCCAAGAAATCGCCGTAGGAGGAAAGGACTCCAACGTTGTCCAAGTACACCCTGGACAACCCATTACCTAAAGTGTATTTAGTGAATGTTCCATTTTTATCAGGAATAACTAATCCATTTTCATCTAAAGAATTAAATTTTGTTCCTGTTGGAAGATCCAATTTATCACTTTCAATTACTCTAAAATTTCCAGCAGGTGTTATTTTTACACCATACCCTTTTTCACTTCTATTTGGAGCACAATAAAATCCTTGAATTCTAAAACTTCCTTTTGGGTCTGCCTTTAAATGCTGTCTTGCTAATTTATGTGCTTGTTCCCATAATCCTTTATTTCCATCACGAGAAGGGCTACTCTGCCAAACATCTAAAGCATTTAAATCTGCATAATGTTTGCCTTTAATCATTGGAAAAATAGTTTTATAAATATCATCTGTTGGAACTACTGTTCTAAATCCTGCTCCTGATTGAGCAAATACTAAATTAGCTAAACCAGTCATTAAAACATTTGAACCTGGGAAAACATCTCCTTGTGCTTCTTTAAATGCGAGATTTTCATTGCCTTTTCTTGCTTTTTCATAAGCCTGCATAAATGCTTTTCCAAAACTTCCTCGAATAAAACTTGGAACTGAAACTAAAGTTTCAGGCATTTCTCTTACAGGCTGATAATCTTTTAATCCCATGATTTTAATAGAAAAATGATATTTATAAATCTTTCGATGATGTTACTATTATATAGTTAATAAATAGCTTATCTTTTCACAAATACTTCTTATGAAACCTTCTCGTAGAAGAATTAACGACAACTGCTGGCCCACTACAACCCTGCCTAAATTCCATCAATTCCGGAGATTCAAATAATGAAAAACAACTCCTAACTGCATCATCCAATCCTTGTCCAATTTGATAACCTCTAAACTGAACTCTCTTCACTCCCCTTTCAGCCATCCTTTCAGTATGCAAACTTGGTTTAGCAGGCTCTTCATATGGACTTGCAAAAGCAATTTGTCTAAGAGGTTGTTTGAAATCATAAATATCTACCCTATACGCTTCTTTTGATTCTTGGTTTTTACTAGGCCACCCAACTAGATCCATTCTCATAAGAGGAAGAGCTAATACATTCAAGGGATCAAAAGTTCCATCTCCTAGTTTTTTAATCACCGGATTAGAAAAAAGAAAACTTAGCCAAGCTCCATCAATCTCAATAAAAGATATTTTAGAATCTTTCCATAAATTATAATGAACTCCATCGAAATGAGGCACATTACCCCTGCACTTTCCGGCAAGTTTCTTTCCAAGTCTTCTACTCTGGATATTATATCTGAGAACTTCATTAATAATACCAGATTTTACTTGCGAAGTAGGCAAATAAATTAATGCTTCATCTTCTTGTGTCATGTTAATTTATCAGAACTCTCTCTAAGTATTAGGGTAATCTGTTGCTTAAAAAGCTTTCCTTGTTTGAACAGGCTTCCCAAATCCAGCTCTTTGAACCGGCTTCTCAAAACCCTGTGGTTTCTTTAAAAATATAAAGAAAATAATAACTCCTAGAATTAATATTGCAACAATAATCAAGATCAATAAAGTATAAAATGGAAATACTTCAACTTTCTGTGATTCATCTTTAATTCCAGCTAATTTCTCAGCTATACTCAAACTTTTTGCCACATAGTCCTCACTTGACTCTGTTTGGATAATCTCATTTGAACGTGGAATTGTAGCTGTCCCTGTTGAACTGCTTCCAGAACTACTAGAAGAGCCAGAACTTCCACCTGAGGTTGTTGAACCAGAACTTAAATCAGGAATAGCCGAAGAACCAGAATCATTTTGTGAAACAGCATCTAAAATAAGAGAAGAATTCATCTTCCAAATCATTGCTTCTTCATAAATATTCGCATGAGCAGTTCCAGCAACCTGATTAGGACTATCAATTGTTTCCATTTCTATCTCATTAAAACAATTAGAATCAGCACAGCACTTCCAAATAGTCTGATAATATAAAGGCTCAATATTATCAGTTGACCAAACTTCCAAATGCAATTCCCCATCTCCAACATTCCAACACTCTGAAGGAATTTCTAAATTCATAATTCCAGTTTCACCTTTTATTTCCCATAAACTTGTTGGAAGAGCATTTTCAGGTTTCACATAATTAATATAAATAACATCATTTTCACACTCACACGAAGCAGTAGCATCACAATAAGTATTCCAATCTCCATCAAATAAATTAATCCTACAATCATCCTGGCAGTTATGTTCTTTCCAACATTTTTCCTTATTTTCCAAAGAAGTATAACCATAGCTCCCACCATAATTCAAACCACAATTCCCATCTATCTCACTCGCTTTATCAGCAGATTCCTGATAACAATTTTTAAAATCCCGAGTCCCAATACTTTCATCAGGACTTTCAGAACAACCACTA
>CAYNAV010000031.1:0-9101 GCA_964395405.1 Candidatus Woesearchaeota archaeon
TGTCTTGCCTTTGAATTTCATTTTCAATTGTCTGAATCATTGTTTTTTGGTCTTGGAATCCTTTTATTTCAACCCTATTGCTTCCTGAGATGGAAATATTAACATCTTGACGAATTGTGCCTATTCCTCTTTTTACTTTACATGCTCTTAATATCTCACCAATTTTTAATGCGGCTTCTTTAATTTGCTGGGGTGTTTTTAAGTCGGGTTTAGTTGTTATTTCTACTAATGGTATTCCAAGTCTGTCTAATTTATAGGATTTAGAATTTTCAAGTTCTGGATCGTCTTCTTCAGAGTTTGATGAGGGACGTGCTGCATCTTCTTCTAGTGCCATTGTTTCTATCCCAACTTTACCTTCACTTGTTTCAATCCAGCCATCATGTGCAATCAGGACAGTTCTTTGGAAACCAGAAGTATTAGAACCATTTACAACGGTTTTTCTCATTATTTGAGTTACAGGAAAGAGTTCACAATTTAGAAGCTCTGCAATCTGGAGAGTTATTTCTAGAGCTTCTTGATTAATTTCATGGGGTGGTTCTTCATCTAGTTCAACTAGGCAATTAGTGTTATAGACTTGGTACGAAAATGTCTCATCTTTCTGTTTTTCATATTCTGCTGCAATGTCTATTTCTCCGGTCTCGCCTACAACAGGATTTAATTTTCTTATTATTTTGAATAAAGGAGGATCACTTCTTAAAAGGCTAGGACATGAGCAGAATAGCTTATTTGTATCTAATTGCTGATGTATTTCTAATCCTGCTTTTAATTTTATTTCTTTGTAGTCTATCATAGAGAAAGATTAGTTGAATGGGTTTTTATTTGTTGTGGAATACTTTAAAAATAGTGATGAAGAATAATCGTTATGGTTATTGAGAAATGGGCGATAGATGACAAGTTAAAAGAAAAGGCTAGCAAAATCAGCATTATGGAAGGTAGTGCTTATGCTGTTTCGGATGGTTTTGGATTTAGGAATATTACGCCCTATGCTCTTGCATTGGGGGCTTCTAATTCTGTAATTGGTATTTTAAGTTCTGTTCCTTCTTTCTTGGGAAATCTTTCACAGTTGTTTTCCTTAAGGTTAATTGGTAAATATAAGAGAAAAAGTATCGTATTATTTGGTGTTTTTCTGCAGGCATTAATGTGGCTTCTTCTTTTAGTTCCAGGATTTTTATATTTTTATTCTAATGTTAATTCATCCGCTTTGCTTGTTGTAATTTATACTTCTCTGGTTGTTTTTGGAGCATTTGCAGGACCTTCTTGGAGCTCTTGGATGAGGGATATTATTCCCAAAAAAATAGGGGAGTATTTTGCAAAGAGAAATAAGATCGCTGGGTTTATTTCCTTGTTTTTTATGTTGTTGTCTGGTTTTATACTTGATTATTTTAAGCAAACACACATCTTTATTGCATTTATCATTCTTTTCGGATTTTCTTTTTTATTTAGAAGTATTTCTGGATTTTTCTTCACAAGGCAGTATGAGCCTGAATTTAAAGTTTCAAATGAAAGGTATTTTACCTTTACAGAGTTTGTTAAGAGAACGCCTTTTAATAATTTTGGCAAATTCACTTTGTTTATTTCTCTTTTAACTTTAGCTGTTGCTATTGCTAGCCCTTTCTTTTCGGTTTATATGCTAAAAGAACTGGGCTTTAGCTATTCGGTATTTATGATTATCAATTTGGCTGACTCTTTGGCAAATTTATTCTCAATTAAGTTTTGGGGAAAATTTGCAGATGATTATGGAAATATAAAAATTTTAAGGATTGCAGGCATTTTTACAACCCTTGTTCCTTTGTTGTGGATATTTAGTTTGCTGTTCATGGGGCACTTTTATCTGCTTGTGTTTTATCTTATTTTGATTAATGCTTTGTCTGGTTTTGTATGGGGTGGATTTAATCTCGCTTCTGGAAATTTTGTTTTTAATGCGGTAACTAGGGAGAGGCATGCGTTATGTGTTTCTTATTTTAATGTTTTGAATGGGTTTGGCGTTCTTATTGGGGCTTTATTGGGTGGTTTACTTTCTTCCCTTAATCTTGGGTTTTGGATTTTTTCAGGATTATTGGTTGTGTTCATTATTTCATTTATTGCGAGAATAAGCATTTACTTGTTGTTTGTTTTCAGACTTAAGGAGGTTGCTAAGGTGCGGAGTATAGATGTTGAATCTCGTTTTCATTTTTTGAGATTTTTTAATCATCATCTAAGATTTTTAAAGTCTAGGGGAGCGGAATAATTTTGTTTAGTATTCCTGAGGAAGATTTATTGCTTACTAAATTTTAATAGGAGGATACTAATTTAAAGTTATAGCAGGGTTTAGTATCGCTTAAGACTGGAACAAAAGGGATGGAGAAATTTAAGTGGTTGGATATTTATCAATCCTTTTTTAACAAAGAATTGTTATTTTTCTGTTTAATTATTTCTGAAATTTATTTTGAAAAGTTTTATAAACAATGGTTTTTTTAGTTTAATATGAAAGAGATGTATTGTTCCAGATTAAAGAAATTATTTTATCATCCTAAAATGTTCTTTAGGGATGTTGAAAAAGAGAAAGGGTATTCTGGGATAATGTTTTTCTATGTTGTTATTGCAGCTTTTGCTCTTGTTTTTAAATTTGTTCTGAGTGTTGTTGTTGGAATTTATACATTGCAAGGGGCTGCTCTTTTTACGGGGATTGTTCAGTTCTTCTTGGCATTAGTTTTTGGAATTGGAATTGCGTTTGCAGTTCCGTATATTGTTTCGGGGGTTGCTCATTTGGGTGTTTTAATTTTTAGAGGAAAACAAGGGTATTTTAATACTTATAAGCCGGTTGTGTATTCTTCATCTGTTTCGCAGATTTATGCAGCCATAGTTGCTTTTGCAGGAATTATTTTTACTTTATTGTTCTTTAAGGGAGCATTCGACATTCAGAATATTGTATGGAATGCTCAGAGCATAGTTTATGTAAGCCTTATTGTTTCTATTGAGGTTATTTCATTTATACATGTTTTGTGCATACAGGTAATAGGAATTTCAAAGTATCAGAAAATGTCTAAGTTAAGAGCCTTTTTTTCATCGATAATCATACCTTTGATATTGATTATAATTATTTCTGTTATTCTTATTGTTTATGCTAGTTATTTTCTTGCTATTTAGAAGTTTTATTAATCGAATTTTAGTTCTTTAAATTCATGAATATCTAATCCGTATTTTTCATAGACATCTGTAACGCCGATGGATGTTGCATCTTCCGGTTTGAAGCCAAGGAGTTTAATAGCCTTTTCTACTTCTTGGATGCTTTTTCCTTCAATTTCTAGATAAGGAGGGATTTTAGGCCAGGAATCTATCTCAAAATCCACATTGTTTAATTTGTAGCTTATCCTTTTATTCTCTTGATAGGCTTGTGGTTCGAATCCAAGTAGCTTGATTAATTCATTTGTTTTATTGAAGTCACTGACTTCTATTTCTGTTTCTTTTGTACCGTCTATGCCTTTGTGGATTATCTCTTTAACTGTTAGGGTTATTTTTTCTCCGTTGTCTCTTAGGCGTATCCATTTTCCAAGATGATTTGTTTTATCCAGTTTGATATCATAAACAAATCTTTTCATATTTCTTTCAGCAATCTTTGTTGCTTTTATCTTTTTTAGTTTATCTTGAATGTCTTGAATGTTTATGTCGAGAATTTTTACTTCGTATTCGGTTTCCATCAGAATTCAAATCCAAGTTTATCGTTAAACTCGTTTGCGAAATTGTGGAGCATTTTTTCCTTTACTAAGTTATCTTTTACCCAATTCTTATGGCCTAAAACCCAGGACAGTTTTATTAATGCTGTTTCTGGTAAGATATCTTCTAGGTAGATTACACCCGTTTTTTCTATGTCTCTTCCCGCAGAATAGACATTTGGGTTTAATCTTCCGTATATTGTTTGGGGTGCTGCACAGACGGTTACACCTTTTTCTATTAATTTTTTAAGTTTAGGAAGCCAGTTGAATCTTCCATCTTGTGTTGGAAGCTGTCCAAGTCCTGCAACTTCTAAGATGACCCCTTTGTAACCTTGTTTTTCATAAAACTCTAGGATATCTGGATTTTGCCCGGGGTAAATTTTTATTAATGCTGTGTTTTCATTGAATTTTGTGTCTAATTCTGGTTTTTGAGATGAACGGGCATTGAAATTTTTTAGGATTTTGAATTCGGTTTTGGATATTTCTGCAAGAGGTTCTGAATTTATTGGTTTGAATGTGTCTCTTCTTGAAGTGTGCATTTTTCTTGTTTTTGTTCCGGTCATTGCAAGGCAGGAGATATCATTTAGGTTTTTATGTCCTATTAATGCAACTTCTGCTACGTCTGAGATTGCATATTTTGCAGCGCAAATGAGATTTAGATTTGCATCTGTACTTCCTCTGTCAATACTTCTTTGGGAATAGGTTAGGGCTATAGGCTTATTCAGTTTTTTGATAAAAAAAGACAAAGCTGAAGATGTATAATGAAGGAAATCTGTTCCGTGGGTTATAATTATCCCCTTTATGTTATCTTGATTAAGAAGTTTTTCACAGGTTTCTGCGAGGATTTTCCAATCTTGGTAGGACATATTCTCTGAAAATTTCATTATTGGTTTTTCTATTACTGCTATGTTTGCAATTTCTGAAATTTCGGGAGCTAGCTTCAAGATTTCGTCTGCATCCGTAGGGATTACTCCTCCTGTTTTGGGGTCTAGTCTTGAAGAGATTGTTCCTCCTGTGATTATTAATGCAATATCTGGAAGCGTTTTATTTTTCTCAAGCTTAATCTGCTTTTTTTCTGTTGGTTTAGATTTCTCAATGACTTTTACATTAAGTATTTGTGATTCTTTTATACCAATATTATAACCTGATTCAAGTTTTAGTAGGATAACTTCAGAATCGTGAGATTCTAGGATAGTGCCCTGCCATTGCTTTTCAGAAGTCTTTAAAATGACTTTATCTCCCGGATTAAGTTCTTTGATTTTCATCATATTTATTCTAATTAATGACTATATAAAAAGTTAATGTCTGATACCAAAGTTTTTATAGGTATTTTATATTGCTTAGTTATGGAAAAGAAGAAGGAAAGCGAGATGAATAAAGAAGATGGTAAGAAAGCATATCCTATAAAAATTGGATTGGAAATTCACGGATATTTGAATACTAGAGAGAAATTGTTTTGTATGTGCAAGACAAAGCCTAGTGGAAATGAAAAAGAGGATAAACCCAATTCACGTGTTTGTCCTATTTGTACTGGACAGCCAGGAAGTAAACCGATGCTGCCTAACTCAGAAGCGTTAAAGAAGGTTATTGAGGTTGGGTTGGTTTTGGGGTGCAAGATTAATCATGATAAAAAACTAATATGGCAGAGAAAGCATTATAATTGGGCAGATTTGCCTAAGGGTTATCAAAATACTATTTCTGGTGCTTATTCAGTTCCGGTTTGCGAGCATGGGAGTTTCATGGGTGTGGGAATTACGGAATGTCATTTGGAAGAGGATCCTGCCCAGTGGAATCCGGACACAGGGAGGGTAAATTACAATAGAAGTGGGCTGCCTTTAATTGAAATTGTAACTGAACCTGAATTTTATGATTCTATTCAAGTTGTTGAGTGGTTGAATGCATTACTTCAATCATTGTCTTATATTAAAGCGGTTAGAAAAAATGCAGGAATTAAATGCGATGTTAATGTTTCAACCTATGGAGAACGAGTTGAAATTAAGAATGTGAGTTCTATAGAGTCAATAAGAAAGGCAATTGAATATGAAGTTGAGAGGCAGATTGATAACTATAAACAAGGAATTGAACAGAAAAGAGATACATTAAGTTTTGATGCTGTTAAGGGCAAAACAGTTAAGATGAGAGAGAAAGAATCAGGGGAGGACTATCGGTTTATTCCTGATCCTGATTTACCAGTTATTAGTCTTGATGAGAAAATGGTTAAAAAGCTTGAAAATACTCTTCCAGAAATGCCCGAAGTAAAACTTGAAAAACTTGTTAAAAAATATAAGCTTGAGAAGAATGACGCTGAAATTTTAGCTAGGAATTTGGAATTGGTCGAATTTGTTGAAAAGTTGGATAAACACATTAAAGGCGATGTTAAGAAATATATCTCGTGGGTTACAATCGAATTGCTTAGAATCTTGAATTATAACAGGAAGACTCTTGAAGATGTTGGGATTTTACCTGAACATTTGGCTGAACTTATCGAAGCTGTTTCTAAAGAGGAGATAACAGTGTTATCTGGAAAGAAGATTATGAATGATTTTATTCCGAATTCATTTTCAGTTCGTGAGCGGGGTTTGGTTGTGAAGACTTCTGAGAGTGATATCGAGAAAATTGTTAAGGAAGTTATAAAGGAGAGTAAAAATGTTGTTGAGGATTATAAAAATGGAAATGAAAAGAGTTTGAATTTCTTAATTGGGGAAGTTATGAAAAAATCGGAGAGGCGGGCTGATTTTAATTTTGCAAAAAGCGCACTTATTCGTTTGATAGGTTAGTTTTTATTTGATTGATAAGATTTATTAATCGTTTTTATTTTTATAATTTATGAAAAGAAGATTTGTAATTGTGGTTATTTCTGTTTTGGTTATGGTTGTTGTAGCTATTTTGTTTAGTAAATTTTTTATGACTGGTAACAGCGTTGTATCTAGTTCGGCAGGCGGGCAAAAAATTCAGATTTCGCCTTTAAATTCCTTAGAAAGGCAAAAAGTCATTAATATTATTGAATCTAATTCTCTTTTGGGAGATATGCCTAAAGCAGGAATTATCTCTCTGAGGTTTTTTGATTTTAAGAATGGGCAAAGGATTTGGCAAGATGGATTTTTAATTGGGCATGATGGAATCTTGCAAGGGGGAGAGCCGGACATTGCTATTACATTACATTCAAAATATATTTCTGAATTTGATGAGCATAATTTCTGTGAGATTATTCAAAAAGCAAAGAAAAATGAAGATTTGGGTTTTACCAGCCTCATAAGTAGTGTTAAACTTCTATGGAAATATAAGGGGATGATTAAAGAGAAAGGTTGTTTTGGATTTTGATTATGCCTGTTAAAATAATCGGATTATTGATTTATTTTATAGTTCTTTCAAAACCAAGGAGCCTATATAGTGTTATGTTCATGAATGTACTAATTATAAACAATACAGAATTTAGATAAATTAGGCTTGCTAAGAAATTAGATAACTGATGTGAATTCGGAATGTGTGGCGCTATTCCGGTGATTAGGAGAATTAAGACGAATGTTGTTGAGATTATCGGGATTATAAAATATAGGATGAATGAAACACCTTCCAAAAGAAATATCTTTTCTTTTGTCTTTTTTTTATTAAATTCTGCAAAGGTTATTGATATGGAGATTATTGAAATGCAAAATGCGAAGCCAATAATTGATGGCGTGAAATTAAGCATTTTTTCTACAGTTATCAATAAGGAGTCAGGAATACGCAAAAATGTTGAGATAGGATTTATTGAAGAGGAAATAAAGTAAATTAGATAAAAGATAAAAGAAACAATCAAAGTGTATCTGAGATACTTGGGAAGAACATCAAAGTCTGATTTATCTCTTTTTGGCATGATAATTATAGTTATTGGGAGTATATAAATTTTTATTTAGCATTTCTAGTGAAGATTTATTACTGGCTAAATTTTAATAGAATAATCTTTGTTTAAAGCGATAGCTAGTTTAGTGTCGCTCAAGACTTGAACAAAAGGGTTGGAGAACTTTAGGGGGCTGATGTTTATTAATCATCAATCTTTTAACAAATAGTAATCCGCCCTTATAAATCTCGGAGAGATTGTTATCACACAAACATTTATAAGTTTTCATAACTTTCATAAAGTAATGAAAGTTACTAATTTATCGCCTAAACAAGAATTTATTGAGCTTATGACTAGTAATTTTAAAACTAATGGGCTTTCTGAACTAACTTCTAAAATTACTGGAATTCTTTACTCAGAACCCGGGGAAGTTTCACTTGAAGAGATTGCAAAAAGGACAGGGTATTGTTTGTCTGCTATCTCCACAGAGATAAAGCTATTAGAAGGGATGGGGATTGTAAGGAGAATGAAAAAATCAGGTTCCAGGAAGGTATATCTTTTTATGGATAAGGATATAATGTCTAAGTCTTTGGAGCTTATGCAAAAAAAGTATGAAAGCGTGATTTTAAAGTCCAAGAATGTTTTACCTGAGATTATTAAGAGATATAAGGAACAGGCCAAGACGAAAGCACAAAAACAAGAACTTAAGATTGTTTTGGAATATTACCATCAGATAGTCCATGCAGAAAGTATCATTCCAAGAATGATTGAGATACTTAAGGAGAAAAGGTAACACCTGGAAAATGTTTCAAGTTTGACTAAAGGAGAAAAGATGAAGAAAATAGTTAAAAAATCAATTAAGATAAAAAAGCGAGAACAAGAGAAGATAATAGAACTCAGGGATGTGTTTAGATTTTATCATCTTGGGGATGAATTTGTAAAGGCTTTGGACGGTGTTAATGTTACAATCAACAAAGGTGATTTTGTTGCAATCGTTGGTCCTTCTGGAAGCGGAAAGAGTACTATGATGAATATGGTTGGTGCTTTAGATATTGCTTCAAAAGGGGCTATTTATCTTGATAATGTCAATATTGAGGAACTTGAGGAATCTGAACTTGCTCAAATAAGGGGGAGGAAAATAGGATTTGTTTTTCAAACATTCAATCTAATTCCAACGATGACTGCTTTGGAAAATGTAATGCTTCCTATGATTTTTCAGGGGGTTGAGTATGATGAAAGGGAAGAAAGAGCGAAAATGCTTCTTGAAAAGATGGGGATGGGGCAAAGGTTGAACCATCTTCCAAATCAACTTTCCGGGGGAGAGAGGCAGAGAGTTGCAGTAGCAAGAGCTTTGGCAAATGACCCAGAGGTTATTCTTGCTGATGAACCTACTGGAAATTTGGATTCAAAAAGAGGAGAAGAAGTTGCGGCTATGTTTAATGATTTAAGTGCAGAGGGAAAGACTATCATTTTAGTAACTCATGATCAGAATATTGCGAATCACGCAAAAAAGATTTACAAGCTAAAGGATGGGAAGATTGTAGGTTATACAGTCAGGAAGTAAAATGATTGCAGATTTTTTTAAAATA
>CAYNAV010000032.1:0-8734 GCA_964395405.1 Candidatus Woesearchaeota archaeon
AATAACCCAATTCAAAATCACCAAAATTCTTTTTCAAAACTTCCATCGCCTTAAAATCAATCTTTGTTTCCTTTCCATTCTGTTCGAGCAACTGTTTCTTCAACTCTTCAGTATTGCTGTTTTGGAAATTATTATTAACAACCTTTGAAATCTTACTTCCCTCAACAACAAAAACATTCTCTAAAAAGAAAACCTCAGCTTTTCTTTCCTTAGCTTTTAGAATAAATCTTGTCTTATCCATAGCCATAAAATCACATCTTTGAGTATACTCAATCAAATGATTTGTAATTTCTGCAGCATACTTCCTAGATTTTTCAACATCTCTTATTTCTTTTGCAGAACTAGAATCGTCCTTTTTCTTTTTTGGCTTATCTTCCTTCTCCATTTCTTTCTTAGTCTTAGCAATAAACTTTAACTCTTCTAAAAATCTTTGCGGAAACTTTCCCTGTTTAATCAACTTATCTTCAAATTCTTTTATAACTGCAGCTTCAGATTTCTTCTTCAATAATGCCTCAAGCATTCCAAAAACATCCTTGTAGACTTCTTCAATCGACTTCTGCTGAACTTTTTTCTCAATCTGTTTTCTTAACTCCTTTAATCTTTTCATATAATCCAACGCATCTTTCGCAAATTTATCCAATTCGGTCCCAGAAATCTTCTTTATATCTCCATGCTCATACTTCTTATAAAAAGTAATTATGTTCTCAATAATATCTACATACTTTTTTTCAAGAAGTTTATCCTTCTCATGAAATACTTCCCTAATTAACTTAATAGTCTCCTTAGGCGTAGGGGGAGCAAGTCCATAAAGCATCAACAACCCTTGTGAAGGTGTTAAAACTCCCCAATAAATGTCCATAACCGCAATATCCAACAATCTTCTATCAATAGCCTCCTCTAGCTTATCTCCAGACGACATGAACATATCAATTGCTTCAGGTGAAGGCTTAATCTTTCCCATTCTTAACAAAGATTTCCATGGCAAAAATGTCCCTCTATCATACAATGGAACACCATCTCTAATAAAAGTAAACATAACAGGGTGAGCATCTTTAACAGCTTCCCAAAATTCAGTCATTAAATAGGTCTGAACATTTAGAATATTCTTAACACCCGCAATTGCAGTCGCTTCTTGAATATACGAATAAATAATACTTCTCAATTTCTCTTTTAATTCAAGTCTTGGCATCCTTTTAACATCGGTATCATCAATAATAATAAAAACATCCACATCAGAAGTAGGAACAACTTCTCCCCTCGTCAAAGAACCAGCAATAATATATCCTGAAACATATTTTTCAAATTTCTTCAACACCAAAGTCTTATGAATTTCAGAAACTCTCAAAGCACCTAAAAGACCTTTGTCTAAAACAGGGAAAGACATTGCAAATGCCTCAACAATTTCAAACTTAGAATCAAGTGCCAAATTCCATACATCAACAGGAGTCATCACATGAACCCACAACTTATTATTAATTTCTTTAGCAAGTCTTATTGTTTCTGTTCTAACTTTTCCAATCTCCTTAAACTGGTCTTCAGGAATTACACATAAAACATGAATAAGCCCTCTCTTACAATCTTCTTCAGGAACTTCATATTCTTCCTCAATCTTTGCAGCAGCCTGAGCAGGAACAATTCCAATTGCTTCAATATACTTAAATTTCTTTACCAACTCCTTCTTAAATTTCTCAATCTCTTCCTTTGTCTTCTCCATTTGTTTCTTCAAGGTTTCATCCATCCCATTAGAAACAGGCAAATCGCCTAATTTTCCCTTTGGAACATAGTCATTAGAAAGATTTTCCTCAAAAGAGTTGTCTGAAGTCTTATGTTTCTCAGTCATAATTGATTTTATTAAAAGATGTATTTAAATGTTTTTGTTAAGGTTTTTGGTAGTAAATTATTTCATCACCCAATAAACAGAGCAAATTAAGATAATGAGCATAGAAATATCAATGACCATACAAACAGAACATAACTGATGCAACACGAATAATTGAAGACTTATAAAATACAGTGAAGCCAAAGTTCCAAAAATCGCTCCAGCTAAGAATAATTTTTTATTTATAAAAAACAAAGCTAGCAAAAGAACAAAACCAACAAGCCCATAATAAGCAAGTTTTATCCCTAATATTTTCCCATACGAGCTGTCCTGAACACTCTCACAGGCATTCCCAATAACACAGACTCCAGAATTAGATTTCGTCATATCCTGATAAACAAGATAAGAGTTAATCGCAACCTCAAGTACCAACAGCAACAAAATAATCCAAAATAATATTTTCTTCTCCATTTATTGTTTAGGACGTTCAATTATTTTTATTTTCTTCCAGTCACCTTTCATCATTATCGTAAAGGCTATCGCAGCTCCGATTATACTTGAGATGGGAAATCCCATCCATAATCCATATTGAGCAAGAGGAGTATACTTTGAAAGGAAATATGCAGCACCAACCTGTATAATCATACTTAGCCACGCAATCTTCATTGTAATGGAAGTATTTCCAGCACCTCTTAAAGTTCCAAAGGATGCCATATTAATTCCAATAAATCCGAAGAACAATGCAGCAACTCTTATGAACTGCGCCCCATATTTTATTACCTCCGTTTCGCCAGGAACAAAAACCTGAACGACATAAGGTGCAAAAATAAATAATAAAATCCCAATCATCGTCAAAAATATAAAACCAAGCAAAGTACTCATCCTTGCAATTTTCTCAGCTCTCTCTGGTTTTCCAGCACCCATATTCTGTCCAACCAAAGTTGAATTTGCAATAGACAAAGATAGTGCAGGAATTATCACAAGCATAATAATGTTTTGTCCAATCCCATAAGAAGCAAGAATCGTAGTTCCAAATGATGCAACAATTCCAGCCATTAAAATAAATCCAATTGATCTTGAAGATTGTTCTAGCGAAGATGGAACCCCTAATTTAACAATCTTTTTAATTAGTATAAAATCAGGTTTAAAATGATGCATTTTAAGATGAATCCCCTTTCTTCCACTATTCAATACAACAAATCCAGCAATCAATGCAACCGCCTGTGTTCCCAAAGTTGCTATTGCTGCCCCCCCAACACCATAAGCTGGAATAAATTTCCATCCAAAGATAAACAAAGGATCTAACAAGAAATTCAATAGAACAGTTCCAAGAACAATATAAACAGGAGTTTTAGCGTCTCCAACTCCTCGTGCCAAGGACTGATAAATTGAATATCCAAATACAAATATTAATCCCATAAAAGAAATTCTCATATAAGAAACAGCACCGGAAACAACCCCGGCTTCAGCACCATACCATCCAATAATACTCGGTGTTAAAAAATATCCAATTGCACTTAAAACAAGAGAAGCAATAATTGTAATTAAAAAGGTCTGTCCAGAAACCTTATCTATATTTTCCTTGTCTTCCCTTCCCTTATGTTGTGCGACCAAAATCATTCCAGCCAGACCAACCCCTCCAGCCAGACCGATTATAAGAAAGATTACAGGAAAGCTTAGTGAAACAGCAGCAACAGCCTCTGCCCCTAGCCTTCCAACCCAGAAAGTATCAGTAAGATTATACAAACTCTGCAATAAATTTCCAATTAAAATAGGTATAGATAAAAATATTATAGATTTCAGTATATTTCCTTCGATTAAAGAATTCTTTTTTGTCTCCATATACTAAAGTCTAAAAATGGGTTTATTAAGTTAATTGTAAGGAGCACATAATAGGTTATGATTATAGATAAGTTTTTATTCAATAAGATTTACCTTCTTTAATGCAAGCAATTAAAATATACAAAGAACCAACCCCTGAGGTCTTAGAAGAATACTCTAAACTTAAATTAGGAGACCCGGAGATTGTCAAGAAGTACGAGGAACTATATCTTAGATTAATTGTTAACCTTGTTGGTGAAAAAGAAGAATATATTCTTTACACAGTTAGCAAAGCTCCAATAACTGAATACTGCAAAAAAAGCCCAATGATAATAGCCGAAAATATATCCAAAAGATTGAAGATTCCAATAATTTATGGGGAATTAAAGTTCAATTATAATAAAGACGACTTTTATGACTTAGGTGATGAACGTAAAGCAATCATCCCAGAAATAAAAAATATTGAAAAAGCAAGAAATAAAAAACTATTATTTCTAGACGATTCTTTTGTTACTGGAAATTCCCTAAATGTTAACCTTGGTTTATTCCAGGGCGTGGCGAAAGATTTTATTTTTCTATACATTCTAGATTTAAGTAAAAGTAAATATACAGAAAAAGAAGCAAATACTTATATTTTAAAGAAAAAAGGTATTTCCTTTCTAAAGGAAATTGCAGGAAAAGACGGATTTTTACCAACCTCCCAGTTTATAAGAACATTTATTGACTTGCCTGAAAAAGATAAAAATGAAATTTATTCAGAACTGAGTCAGGAAAGAAGAGACTCAATAAATAAAGCGGTTCAGTTATATAATAGCCAGTCATAATGAATGACCCCGGCAGGAATCTACTCGCAATTCACTCTTGTAAGAATAACAATAAAAATAGTCAAGAGCAAATTGCTCTGCTCATAATTCACTTTTTCAATATCTTAAAATTAGTTTGAAAAAGCAAATTGCTAGCCTGCGCCTCGGCTTGCTCCGATTCAATGACCCCGGCAGGAATCGAACCTGCGCCTTCTCGGTGTAAACGAGAGGGTCTACCATTAGCCTACGGGGTCTGTGCTTTTAGGACCATGTTAGCTTTATGAAACATCTTGTATGTTACTTTAGCCTACGGGGTCCCTTATAATCATAAAAAATCAAGCTTTAAAAATATATTTAATTGGCTATTTCAGGAAAACTCTTAATAGAACTCCTTGTTGAATGCAAAAGCTCTCTTACTCTTTGAATATCCAAAGTCTCATACTTATCCCCTAATAAAATAACAAACTTATCCTTTCGGACAAATTCAATATGAGAATCTATATGTTTCTTATTTACCTCAAGGATATAAATAATATTCTTCAAATCTTCTCCAGACATATATTTCAAAGCAACATCGCTAATAAAAGTCCTGAGATTCTTCTGAGCATCACCAGATATCTTTATCCTTTTAAACGCATATTCATAGTAAAGAAAAGCCTTAATCAAACATGAAGCAGAAACAGACAACTCGCTTAATATCTTAATAATAAGCCTATTCTCCTTTAACAATGTAAAGGTTACATAAGCAAGATGGTCTGCAATCTTAAAGTGCTTTTTCGCTTCTTCCAACAATTCAGTATACTTTTCCATTTTTAGTCCTTTGTGAGATTGGAAACTCGAAACAGCTAGCCTGTTACTTTTTCCATATATAAAAGAGGCTAAAGAGGTATATAGTTATTTGTATATTTCTAAGGATATAAATGTTTAATAACCTTTTTTACTAAAGAAATAAATGGATAGAGCATCAAGAAGAATAATAAAAGCCTGTGGTAACAGCCCCTTAAGTCTTAGTTTAGTGGTTGAAAATACCGGGGGATTTTTGCCTTCACCTTTAGGTAATGTTCCTTCAGTTCGCTTTAAGGCTAAAACTTGTACTGGCGGAGAAGTTGGAGATTACGTTCAATGCAGAGGATACTATCATTCAGGGAAATGGAGAGCAAAACAAGTTGCAACAGAAGTCTGGTCTTATTATCAGGCAAGAGGCGTAGAAGCGAAAGTTACGGACAAGTTATAAATTTTACTCCTTCAACTCAAGAATAGCAGAAGCAATATCCCCTTCATTTTCCTCTAAAACTTCACGAACCTTATCTTCAGAAGCTCCTGTTTTCTCAACAACAAGGGCAACATCATCATCTGTAAATTTTTCTCCACCTTTCTCTTCAGTTCTTGTTTCTCCAGTAATCTGCCATGTTTCCTGTCCCTGCATATTAACTTTCAGAACAGAGGGGTCATCAATTATAATATCTTCATTCTCACACTCAATAATAACTCTTTTCGCATCTATAGGCGTCTGGGCAATACCCATCTTCTTCATCATCCCCTGCAACTGTTTAGGGTTTATTCCTCCGAACATATTTTTAAAAAATCGTTTATGTATTTAAATGTTAGGGATTAGATTAGATTTCTCTTCGCCTTAGCTTCAGATATTTTTCATAAAGATTTTTGGTTGTCTTGGTAGAGAAAGGCCTATTTTTCAGTTTTTCATTTGTTTCTAAATACTGGAGCATTTCTTGTTTATTCTTATTAAGGATCTTCATTAAAGCAGAAAAACCCTCGGGCGTTGCCATCCACATAAAATCTAAATCTGTAAATACTGCCAAGATTAGTTCTTTCTTATAAATTTCATTATCTCCTAAGGCCCAGTTATCATGAACTGAAATATAATATTTAATCTTCTCAATTTTATCAAAAGGATAATTTAATCTTTCTAAAATGTTTCTAGCAATTTTGGCCCCTTCCTTCATATGAGCTTTTCTTAGATTCAATTCGAACGGATTGCCCTTAGGCACTTCGGCATAGCCGACATCATGCAATATCACTAAAGGGAGCAATAACGAATCATCAATCTGTTCCTTTTTACAAACAAGAAGTGCTTCTTTCATCATCCACTCAACATGGTCAATGTCCATTGGGCGACCATTTTGATAATATATCTTAGCTAACTCCCAGATCTCTTCATAAATTTGTTTCATGTTACTAAATCACCCAAAAAAAACTTTCAAACCCACAACAAAAGCAATAACCGCAATTATCATAACAACAACAGCAGAAGGTCCAAACTTAAACTTAGAATCATATTCTTCCTTATATCTCATTAACCCGCCAAATCCAGGTATGCTTAATTCTCCAGCCATAATTATTCCAAGTTATCTTGATTTATAAAGTTTATCTTAATATTTTTTGTAATTAGTGGGGCTATTCTTGTAATAAAAAGACTTAAAAATGCTGGGCGGATACGTCTACTATGGATAATAGTCAACCACACAACTACATATTAACAGCAAGATCAGATTCGGGTATGCAAAATTCTAGAATAGCAAGAGAGCAAAGTTCAAATAGAGCAAGAAGGGGCATGCTTGCAATGGGTCTTGACTTTGAGAGCTATCCATTAGCAGATACAAGAATTCACCACCCAACTGCTTGTAATTATCACGCTGTTACAGATATTCTGTTTAGGTCAGAAGCAACAGAAACTGAACTCCAAGAGGCTCTTTGCAATCAAGGCATAAAAAGTGTATCCTTAAGAAGAATAGACCAAGCGCAATCCTAGACTCTTCTTATTTTATCCAAAACTGCATCCTCATCCCTCTTCTTAGTCCAGTAAGTCCTTCCAAACCTTACTAAAATCCAGTTAATAGAATTCCAGTACCTTCTAGGAAATAGCTTTTCCAAATCTTTCTCAATTTTATGAGGATTTTTGTTTTTAGTCCAGCCAAGCTTCCTGGAAATTCTTGCACAATGAGTATCAATACCTATAGCATCAGCATTATGGGCTGCAACAAGATAAACATTAGCAACTTTTCTCCCAACCCCAGGCAACTCCAAAAGTTCTTCAATATTTTCAGGAATCTTTCCTTTATATTTTTCAACAACAATTTTTGCACTTTCTCTAATATTTCTTGCCTTAGTTTTATAATAATTAATTTGCCTGATGATTTTCCTTATCTCACTCAATTTCCCATTAGCAAGCCGCCTTAAATTTTTATATTTCTTAAAAAGTTTATTCTCGCAAACATCAATAGTTAATTCATCTCTCGTTTGTGCAGATAAAATTGTCGCAATAAGTATTTTCCAATCTTCTTCCCACTCTGCTGCTAATCTCAACTCTTTTGCATCCTTATCAACATACTTCTTTATCTCTTTTAATTGTTGGATTGCTGTTTTTTGATTTATCATAAATTATCCAAAGGGGATTTTACATTTTTAATTGATGCCTGACTTATTTGAGTATAGATTTGTGTAGTCTTAATCGAAGAATGCCCAAGTAATTTTTGGATCACACGCAAATCAGTTCCTTGCTCTAAAAGGTGAGTCGCAAAACTATGCCGTAGTAAATGCGGATAAACTCTTTTTCTTATCCCAGTTTTTTTTGATGAATTTTTCAAAATTGCCTGAACTGTAGCTGTTGTGAGCTTCCCCCCTCTTGCAGATGAAAACAATATTTCCCCTTCTGTTAACTTGCAATAACTTTCTATTTCCTCTTTAACAGAATCAGGAATCTTGACAAATCTATCTTTTCTACCTTTGGCTAATTTAATCTTAATTAGTCCCTCATTAAAATTAACATCTTCTTTTTTTAGACTTACAATCTCAGAAACACGAAGACCACAGCCATAAAGCAATTTGATAATAAGTTTATGCTTAATATTTAAAGTTGAATTAATTAAATTTCTAATTTCCTCAATTGTTAATATGTCTGGAAGTGTTTTGTTTCTTTTAATTTGCTTTAATTTTAAAGAAATATGAATAATATTTTCAAAAAAGAACTTTATTGCAAAAGATGCTCTTGCAACAGAAGAAGGGTTTTGATTTCTAAGTTTTATAAGAACATACTCTTCAAAAACCCCCTCATTTAATCCCCTCCCTGATTTCTCAGAAAATTCCAAAAAGTGCTTAACAGAGTTCATATATCCCTTAATTGTTTTCCCAGAATAGTTTCGCAGTTTCAATTCCTTTTCCAGCTTTTCAAGTAAGCCTTCCATGATTATTTCAAGGCAGATATTTATTTAAACTTGTGTAAACATCCCATAATGGTATCTTTAACCAACTAAAGTTGGTTGTATGGGATGTT
>CAYNAV010000033.1:0-8709 GCA_964395405.1 Candidatus Woesearchaeota archaeon
TGTCTGCCATACTTTTAGTGTGTAAAAAGAGTTTTTAAAGTTTATTGTGTTTGGGAGTTGGTGATTTTGTTTTTAGGCGGTATTTGTTCTAAGAAGTTGCCGGGGTCCTTGAGGGGGATGATAACTTGAAAATTATATTAATATGTTTAATCGTTAATTAGAATATTATGAACTTTTGGAAGATTTAGGCTAAATCTTCTTCTGAAACAACAATAAAATCGCCTATGGCAATTACAGCGTTATAAGGAACAAGAGCTTCTTTATCTTTTGTTCTTTCTAAAGATAGGTTAGCTGTGTAGGTTGTTAAATCTTTTAGTACAATTTGAATTAATTCGCCTGTTCTTGCTTCAAAAGTGATATCTTTAACGATTCCTAGTTTTTTACCCTCTTTGGTTACAAGTTGCTTTCCTATCAGGGATTTGAAAGGTTTTTTATCCATTGTAGTTTTAAAAGAAATTTGTTTATAAATGTTTCTGTATATTTGTTATAAAAGTTAATTAAAGTGGAGTAGTGAATATTTTTTCCTATTATTTTGGGTTCGGGTTTAAGATTCCTTTATTTAACTTTTATTTTTCTTAATCATATTGTTTATAAGATCTATTTCAGATTAATTTTGTAAGATTTTGTATTTTTTTGTGTCTTGCTGGTCTTTTGGTGATTTTTGGTAATTTAAAGAGAATAACCTCTATTTTAAGTATTTATGACTCTCACCCCATGATTGCTAATGGAAACATTTAAAAATAAAAAGGAGGAAGTATGGGATTTTTCTAATTTTTATTTATAAATATTTATATTATATATTATATATATTATATTATTATATATTATTATATATATATTGCAGTATATAGTTCACACAAAAAGGATAGAAAGAATTAAAACTACTATTTCTTGTGGAGATGAAATGGGGGGGTGGGGGTTGGTTTTGGTTTTTAAACCTCTTTTTAGGGGATTTGGTATTTTTCCGAGGTGAGATTAATAATTAAAGCGGTTATTCTTTTCTTTGGTAAAATCTGTTGTACTAAATTACCTTTTTATCGCTCCATAGGAAATGGGGGTTAGAAAATATATTTTCGAGTACAATAAGATTTATATACTAATAAAGGAATAAAGAATAATGAAAAAGAGGTTGATATGGCTGTCGAACTGAGTTCCATATTTAATTCTGCAATAAACAATAGTTTATTTAAGAATAAAGGTGTTTTGCAAGTTAAGTATACGCCTGAATCTATTCCACATAGGGATAAACAGATTGAACAGGTTGCATCTATTTTATCTTCTTTATTAAGGGGGGAGAGGCCAAGTAATTTATTTCTATATGGTCAAACTGGCACAGGTAAAACATTAAGTGTTCAATATGTGCGAGATGAGTTGATAAAAAAAGCTGAAGAATTAGGAGTGGAGATAAGGATTGAGTATTTGAATTGTAAACTTAAAAAGGTTGCGGATACAGAGTATAGGATATTAGCAGCATTAATTGAATTATTGGGGGGCACCATTCCATCTACAGGTTTGCCGACTAATCAGGTTTTTTCTAAATTTATAGAACTAATTGATGCTAAAAAGCAGGTCGTTGTTTTGATTTTTGACGAAATTGATCAGGCTGTGAAGAAACTGTCAGATAGTTTTCTATATTCTTTAACCAGGCTTAACTCTGAATTGAGTCAGGCACAAATTTCCCTTATAGGGATAAGTAATGACGTTACTTTTCTTGAAAATATTGATCCTCGAGTGAGGTCTAGTTTGGGGGAAGAAGAATTTGTTTTCCCACCCTATAATGCTCTACAGTTGCAAGATATACTGTCTGAGCGGTGTAAACTTGCATTTAAGGACGGTGTTGTTAGTGAGGGGGTTATTGGGAAGTGTGCTGCTTATGCGGCAAGAGAACATGGAGATGCGAGAAGGGCTTTAGATTTATTGAGGATTGCGGGTGAGTTGTCCGAGAGAGAAGGGAAGGAAAGTGTGGACGTTCATTATATTGATATTGCAAATGAGAAGATGGAGCGGGACAAGATTTTAGATATTGTCGAAGCAGAACCAAAGCAGTTTAAGATGGTCTTATATTCTGTTTTAAATATGACTTTAGAGAACAAAAAAGAAAAAACCGCCGAAAGATTTTTTACAGGGGATGTTTATAATTATTATACTCATATTTGTGCTAAAACTAAAACAGAAGCATTAACACAAAGAAGGGTTTCAGATATTTTAGCTGAAATTGATATGCTTGGTTTAATTAATGCAAAAGTTGTTTCGAAGGGGAGGCATGGGCGGACAAAGGAAATAAGGTTAAGTGTTCCGAATAATTTAGTCCCGAAGGTTGAGGCTATTCTTGTCGAAGCATTAGGCTTGTAATAATATTCAATTGGATACAATTAAACCCTTTTTAAGGGAGCTATCCAGGAGAGGAAATGGAAACGCAAAGAGAAATATTAAAAGTATGTATGAGCAAGGGCTTTCTCTTAGATAAAGAGATGCTGGATTTATTTTCCAAGTTAAGTGACGATGCAGCTAAGGAGATTGTTGAAATTTTAAGTGTTTTGGAAATAGGTGAAAGGGTGATTACAAAGGCTTTGTTTGGGAAGAATATAGAGAGAATAAAAAGAACATTGGTAGATGGAAAGAATAAGACTACTATTGAGAAATTTTTTATCAATTTTGGCTATTCAAAGGAAGAAATTGAAGTGCGGCTGGGGGGGAAAGAAGAAGAAACGCAAAGAGGAGTTGTTAAGCTTTTATCGAATCCGATTATTAATCCTCGGAAGGTTGAGGTTCAGGATTTTGTGAAGCATTTTAGATCTAGGTTCGAATTAATTAAAAAGATATTGGAGGAAAGAGGGTTAGAAAATTTAAGTTCTATAAGGCGGATTGGAAATTCTAGAGAGAATTATACGGTTATTGGACTTGTTTTGGAAAAAAGAATTACGAAGAATAAAAATCTTATATTTATCATAGAGGATTTAACAGGTAGTGTTTCTGTTCTTGTGAATTTTAATAAAAAAGAGGTCTTTGAGAAAGCGAAAGATATTTTAGAGGATGATGTTGTCGCATTTAGTGTTACGGGGTCAAAAGAAATACTCTTTGCTAATGATGTTAGTTTTCCTGATGCATTTTTAAGTGAGAAAAGGAGGAATGAGGAAGAAGCCTTGGTAGCTTTTATCTCAGACATACATGCTGGCTCTGTTATGTTTCTTGAAAATAATTTTTTGAAATTTGTTAAATGGTTAAATGGGGAGGAGGGGGACAAAATTCAAAGAGAAATGGCTAAAAAGGTACGATATCTCTTTATTAATGGGGATTCTGTTGATGGTGTTGGGCATTTTCCAGGCCAGGAGAAATGGCTTAATATTCTAGACATGAAAGGACAATATAAAAAAGTTACTGAGTTGTTAAAATTGATAAGAAAGGACATTAAAATTATTTTTGCTCCAGGAAATCATGATGCTGTGTGGGTAGGGGAACCACAACCTATAATCTCTGAGGAGTGGGCTGGCGACTTGTATAAGATGGGGAATGTTGTTATGGTGCCAAATCCTTGTATGGTTGAGATTGATGGAGGGTTTAAGATTTTGATGTATCATGGGGGTTCAATGCATTCAATGATTAATGATATAGAATATTTAAGAGTTAATTATGGGTGTGATGCTCCTGCTAAAGTTGGCGTGGAGATTTTAAAGAGAAGGCATCTGGCACCAACGCATGGGAATGTTGACTATATTCCTGGTGAAAAGGAAGATGAGTTGGTGATTAAATATGTGCCTGATATTCTTACTACTGCTGATTTGCATAGGCATGAGGTTGGAGTTCATAATAATATTCTTATTATTGCGACTTCTTGTTGGCAATCTAAAACACCTTTTCAGGAGAAGGTTGGTAATCATCCTGATTTTTGCAAGGTGCCTATTTTTAACTTGAAGACAAGGGAAATTAAAATCATGGATTTCTTTGATGAGGAAATTGAGAAAGAAACGTGTGGGGAAAGTGGGGAAGAGATTAAATGTGAGGTGAAGAAATGAAGTTGGGCATTGATGTTGATAATGTTGTGGTTGATTTGCATAAGGGTTTTTTTGATTTTTATAATTCTAATTTTAGTCCTCCTATGAACTTCAACGCCTTTGAGGATTATTATTTAAGAACTTTTTTAGAATTAACTAAAGAAGAGGAGTTAGCCCTTTGGAATGAGTATCATGATTCTGCTTTTTTTGATAAAGTACCCTTTATTGAAGGAGCAAGAGACGCGATAGAATTCTTAAGAAGGGAAAACGAGCTTTTTTTTATTACTGCTAGACATTCGTCCTGGAAGGAAAAAACCAACAGGTTTTTTCGAGATAATTTTGGTGAAGTTAATATTATTTTTTCAGGGGATGTTTATGGGGGGCAGTCTAAAGATGTTATTTGTTCTAATCTAGGGGTTAATATTCTAATAGAGGATCACAAAGAACATTCAAAAGAATATGCTGAAAAAGGAATAAAGATTTTGTTATTAGATAAGCCGTGGAATAAGGGCGTTGAACATGAAAATATTACTCGGGTGTATACTTGGCAAGAAATTCTGACTAAACTAGGAGAAATGAAAAATGCCAACCAGTGAATTAGTTGAAAAATACTTTAAGAAAATTGAGGAGGGTGTTAGAAGGGAGTATGTAATTGCTAATAATGCCAGAGCTAAGAAACTAGATCCTGTGGACAAGGTTGAAATTCCACTTGCAATGAGTATGGCTGAAAAATCTGTAGGCTTAATCTCAACTATCTATCCTCAACTAGGGAGTGAAGTTAGCGAAAGGATTTTAGAGCTTGAAAAAGAGTATGGGCAGTTAGATCCTGCGGTTAGTTTTAAAATTGCGGAAGAGGTTGCAAAAGAAAAATTTTGCAAGTTTGATAATCAGTTGCAGGCTATTGATGCGGGGGTAAGGGTTGGTTTTGCTTATACTACTCTGGGGGTTGTAGCTTCTCCTATAGAAGGGTTTACGGAAATTAAACTTGGAAAAACGGCTGAAGGAAAGGATTATTTTATGGCCTATTTTTCAGGACCGATAAGAAGTGCTGGAACAACTGCAACTTGTATTGTTTTAATGATTATTGATTATTTAAGGGAAATTTTTGGATATGCAAAATATGATCCAACTGAAGAAGAAGTAAGGAGGTACGTAACTGAAAATTTTGATTATCATGAAAGGGTTAATAATCTGCAGTACTTACCCACTGAAGAAGAGATTGTCTTTCTTGCAAAAAACCTACCAATACAAATTGCCGGTGATCCTACTGAAAAAAGAGAGGTAAGTAATTATAAGGATTTGAAGAGGGTTGATACAGATTTCATAAGAGGGGGAATGTGTTTAACTTTTTCAGAAGGGCTTGCACAGAAAGCAGCGAAGGGGTGGAGGTTATTGAAAAGTGTAAAAGATAGAGGGTTCCAGTCAACTGGTTGGGATTTTTTACCCGATTATTTGGAGATTCATAAAAAGAGAGAGAAAGGAACTGGGAATGTTGAGGCGACTTATATTAAAGATTTGGTTGCGGGGAGACCGGTTTATGGACATCCTTCAAGATCTGGAGGATTTAGGTTTAGGTATGGAAGAAGCCGGGTTGCAGGATTTTCTGCTGTTTCGGTTCATCCCGCAACGATGGGAATTACAAATGACTTTTTAAGTTCTGGGACTCAATTGAAAATCGAAAAGCCGACAAAGGGGTGTATTTTGACTTCTTGTGATGAGATTGATGGGCCGGTTGTTAAATTTAGAAATGGTAGTGTTAAGAGAGTTAAAACATTGCAAGAAGCAAGAAAAATCTACAAAGAAGTTGAAGAGATTATCTACCTAGGAGATATTTTATTCCCTTTAGGGGACGTTATTAATAGAAATGCTGAATTAGTAAGGCCCGGGTACGTTGAGGAATGGTGGGAATTAGAGTTGCTGAAAAAAATAAATATTACAGGAGAAAAATTGAATGATTTGTATAAGAATAAGTTTAGGATTGAATTTGAAAAAGCGTTAGAGATTTCGGAGAAGTACTCGATACCTTTGCATCCACATTATATTTATTATTGGACTCAAATTTCTTTTGAGGGCTTTTTTGGTTTAATTGAATGGCTTCAAAATGGGGTTCTAAGGGGAGAAAAACTTATTTTACCTTATGAGAAAGCCTTAAGAGAAAAATTTAAGACGGGGAAGAGGGCACTTGAAATTTTAGGAGTGGAGCATGAGGTTGTTTTGGATAATGTTGTCATTAGTAATGATTTGAAGAGCTTTTTATTTAATCTTGGGATTGATGCAAAGGATGGAGAATATCTAAAAGATTATGCAAATAAGATTATTAAAATTAAAGATAAGGCTAATGTCCTTGAAATTGTTAATTCTTTATGCAGGTTTAAAGTTAAAGACAAGGCTGGAGACTTTATTGGAACTCGAATGGGGAGACCGGAGAAGGCAAAGTTAAGAAAACTGACCGGAAGCCCTAATGTTTTATTTCCTATTGCAGAGCAGGGAGGAAGATTGAGAAGTGTTCAAGAGGCTGTGAAAGTCGGATTTATTAAAGCTGAGCTTCCGATTTATAAATGCGAATGTGGGAACGAGACAATTTATAGGCTATGTGAGAATTGTGGAAAAGAAACAAAAAAAGAATATTATTGTTTCGAGTGCAGACAAGTTAAGGAAGAGAAGTGTAAAGATCATGAAAGAAGTGCAAATTATTCATTAAGAAAGATTGACTCAAAACATTTTTTTGATAAGGCAATCGAAATGCTAGGTTATGAAAGGTATGAGGTACCCGAATTAATAAAAGGGGTTAGGGGGACGAGTTCTAGCGAGCATGATTTTGAGAATGTCGCTAAGGGGATTTTGAGGGCTAAGCATAATTTATGTGTTAATAAGGATGGAACAATAAGATATGATGGAACTGAAATTCCGGTGACTCATTTTAAGCCGAAAGAGGTCGGAACAAGTGTTGAAAAATTAAAGGAATTGGGTTACGAGCTAGATTTTTATGGGCAGGCGTTAGAAAATGAGGAGCAGATTTTAGAGTTAATGCCTCATGATATTATTCTTCCTGCTTGTCCTATTAGTCCAGATGAAAAAGCGGATGATGTTTTTTTTAATATTAGTAAATTTATTGATGAAGAGTTGGAAAGATTCTATAAGTTGCCAAAATATTATAATCTTAAATCAAAGGAAGATTTAGTCGGGCAGTTGGTTGCTTGTATGGCCCCCCATAATTGTGCGGGAGTTATTGGAAGAATTGTCGGTTTCAACCATTTGCAAGGTTTGACTGCTAGTCCTTATATGCACGCTGCTATGAGACGAGACTGCTTCTATCCTAGTACTGGATTGATATTTGAAAAAAATGGGCAAATACAAAGGGAATTTATTGGAGATTATATTGAGGGGTTAATTCTGAAAGGAGCTAAAGTAAAGAGATTAGATCAGTATACAGAAAGAATTGAAGTAGCAGAGCTACACTATGCCTATGGGTTGGATATAAAGACAAGTAAATTGAAGAAGAAGAAAATAAAATATTTCATCAAGGCAAGTAAACCAAACAAATGGATTAAGATTATAACGAGAAGTGGCAGACAACAGATTATGACTGATAGGCATGATTTTTTTTATATTAATAATGGTAAATTTGATATTAAAAAAGCAGAGGAGATACGGGTTGGAGATAAACTTGCTGTTTTGGATAATTATCGTTCGTTTGTTGGTGAGGCTATTTTTCATAAAGAATTTGGTAATCGTAAATTAAATTCAAATTCTCTTGAAAAGAAAGGGGACTATTTCATTGATGTTGTTGATAAGGTTTCTGAGTTTGAAGAAGATGTTAATTCTTATTGTTTTGATGTTGAAAATAAGGAGCGGCTGGATAAAAATGTTTTGTGGGGTGAGGGGATTATTAATTTTAGGTGTGATGGCGACGAGGCTGCTGTGATGATGTTGATGGATGTTTTAATTAATTTCTCTAGAAAGTTTTTACCAGCGCATAGAGGAGGAACACAGGATGCTCCTTTGGTTTTAAATGCGAAGATACAGGCAGGAGAAGTTGACGATCAGATTTTAGATTTTGAGACTTGTTCTTCTTATCCTTTGGAAATGTATGAGGCAGCAGAATTGAAAAAACATTCCTCTGAAGTTAAAATTGAAACTGTTAAGACAAGATTGAAAAAAGATATGTGTCCTTTTTCCAATATTGGTTTTACTCATGATTCTTCTAATGTAAATGAAAGTGTTGTTAATTCTTCTTATAAGATTTTACCTACTATGAAAGAGAAAGTTGGAAATCAGATGGACTTGGTTTTAAAAATAAGAGCTGTTGATACGGATGATGTTGCGAGATTGATTATTGAAAGACATTTTATTAGGGATATAAGGGGTAATTTAAGGAAGTTTTCACATCAGCAGTTTAGATGCGTTAAGTGTAATGAGAAGTTTAGAAGGCCTCCTTTGGCTGGTGTTTGTAATAAGTGTGGCGGAAAAATTATTTTTACAATTTCGCATGGTTCAATTATTAAGTATTTAGAACCTGCAATTGATTTGGCCACTAATTTCAAGATATCTGAATATACAAGACAGGGACTTGAGTTGACTAAGATTTATATTGAAAGTATTTTTGGAAGGGAGAAGGATAAGCAGGTTGAATTAAAAGCTTGGTTTTAATTCAACCTGCATGTTTTCCTCACTTCGTTCGAAAAAAGTAACATTAGGGTGATGTTTCGAGTTTTCC
>CAYNAV010000034.1:0-2450 GCA_964395405.1 Candidatus Woesearchaeota archaeon
CAAAATCTTTATAAACTCAATTTTCCCAAGAAATATAACCATTGACTACCGAGTCCGTAAGGAGCTTCAAAGAAGCGTAGTAGGATTAGAAAATTCTAATCAGGTTTAACCAAACTTAGTAAAATGAAAATAGAACAAGCATTACAAGAATTAAGAAAAGCAAAGAAAAGAAAATTTTCTCAAACATTAGACCTAATTGTAAATCTAGAGAATTATGATGCAAGAAAGCAGCAGATTAACACTTTTGTAAAAATTCCAAACCCATCCCCCAAGAATATTTGTGGATTCCTCACTAAAAAAACAAAGTTAGTTGATACAGTTACAAAGGAAGAATTTGATAAATTTAAAACAACAAGGGAAATAAAAAAATTTGCAAGAAAATACGATTTCTTCATTGCTGCAGCTCCTCTAATGAGTGCAATTGCTACAAAGTTCGGTCGTGTATTTGGTCCTCTTGGAAAGATGCCATCCCCACAAGGCGGAATAATCCCGGTAGATAATGACGATTCAATAAAAGCAATGGTCGAAAAGATGAAAAATATGATTAGAGTAAGAACAAAAGAAAAGACAATCAAAATCGCCATCGGAAAAGATGACATGTCTGATGAAAAATTAAAACAAAATATAGAGTCAGTTCTTCAGTCAGTCGAAGCAATTCTCCCACTAAAAAGAGATAATATCAAAAATTCAATGATTAAATTTACGATGACTAAAGCAATCAAATTAGACTGATGGTAAAAGAAAAAACACATATAGCTGAGTGGAAAAAACAAGAGGTTCATGAATTAGCCGAGCTTATGAAGAAAAAGACAGTGATGATTGTTTCAATAAAGAATCTACCTTCAGCTCAATTCCAGGAGATAAAGAAAAAAGTAAGGGATAAAGCAACAATAAAAGTTGCTAAAAAAAGCCTTATAGATTTCGCACTAGACCATTCAGGAGTAAAAGAACTTCATGATTTAGTTCCTTTTGTTGAAGATTCCTCTGCTATTCTTTTTTCAGATACAGACGCATTTGAAATTTCAGGCATGTTATCTAGTGAAAAAACACCTGCAAAGGCAAAAGCAGGTCAAGAAGCACCAGAAGATATTGAGATTAAAGCAGGTCCAACAGATTTAATTCCCGGCCCAGATATTTCTGTACTCTCATCAGTAGGTCTACAGCCAAAGGTAGAAAATGGAAAGATAGCAGTAATGAAAGATAAGATTTTATGTAAAAAGGGAGAAAAAATTAATGCCCTAAAAGCTTCAATTCTTGCAAAGTTAGGAATAGCCCCATTTAAAATAGGGCTTGAGCCCGTCGCCGCCTATATGGATGGAAAAGTTTATGCAGATATAAAAATCAACAAAGAAGAAATGTTAGATGATTTAATTGAAAAATATTCGAGAGCGCTCGCATTTGCAGTATCTCTTGCATATCCAAGCAAAGAATCACTTTCATTCATCTTAGGAAAAGCAGCATCACATGAAAAAGCAATTTCAGCCTTAATTAAATCAGATTCAAATTCAAACTAAATAAATACAAAAAAACATGGAATACATATATGCAGCACTTTTGCTACACAAACTTGGAAAAGAAGTTACAGAAGAACACTTGAAAAAAGTTATTTCTGCTACTGGTTCAGAAGTTGATGAAGCAAAGGTCAAAGTGCTTGTTGCAAGCTTGAAAGGTGTTAATATAGACGAACAGTTGGCTAACGCAGCTATCGCATCTGCACCTGCAGCAACAACAACAGAAGCACCAAAAGAAGAAAAGAAAGAAGAACCAAAAGCTGAAGCAGCTGAAGGTTTGGCTTCATTATTCGGTTAATCAGATTGATTATTTGATTTAGTCGAGGATGGAGCTACTTAGCAAGGTCCTCGAATGAGAGATTAACCGCAAGTTTAGTTTGAACAAGATATAGAAAAAGAGTTCTGATGTTTTTAAGATGAATGAGGAGAAAATGCTTGGTTGGTATCGAAATTTTGTTAGATTCTCTGATAAATATTTTCCTCATGAGTCTTTTGGGGTAATTGACAAAGCACATTTATTTAGGATTACTCGCGATGTCAACAACACACTTGGAAGAGATAAGAGAATAACCGGAACAGATCTTTTAAGAGCTGTTAGTGATTCTATGAGGGGCTTGGGTTATAATGTCAGGTCGGTCAAATAAATCAAAATCTTTAAAACCTCTTATTCTCATCAATACTAATACAAGCCGCCATCGCATAATGGTATTGCACTGGACTTGAAAAGTAAATCACTTCGCATTCGCGAATCATGAAATCCAGGCCCTTCGGGGCATCCCGGTCCGATTCCGGGTGGCGGCATTTTATCACCCGGAACTCGGACCTCCGATTCTGAGCAATTAGGTCTTGACTAACTTTATTCTTACAAGACCTAATTGCGAACAGGGTGGCGGCATTTTATCACCCGGAACTCGGACCTCCGATTCTGAGCAATTAGGT
>CAYNAV010000034.1:2550-8229 GCA_964395405.1 Candidatus Woesearchaeota archaeon
GCGAACAGGGTGGCGGCATTTTATCACCCGGAACTCGGACCTCCGATTCTGAGCAGAAAACCAAAAAATCAAATAAATTTAAATAAGCCTTCAATCTAACAAAATCATGAATAAAAAAGCAATTCTCGGATTAAACACTGCATTCTTCATAATCATAGCATTTATAATGATAGTTGGAATAATAACAGTAGCTAAATGGCCAATTACATCAAAAGTGATAAATAAAATACAAAACCTTTCAAGCGAAGGTAACCAAGTCACTCTTACAACTTCAAAGGGAGACATAGTTATAGAACTTTATTTAAGGGAAATGCCCATAACAGCAGGGAATTTTAAGAAGCTTGTAGAAGAAGGGTTTTACAACAACACAATTTTTCACAGAGTCATACCTCAATTTATGATCCAAGGAGGAGATCCAACCGGAACAGGAATGGGCGGACCAGGATATAAAATAAAGGATGAATTCACCAAAACAGATTTGGACAAAAATATTCGCGGAACTATTGCCATGGCTAATGCAGGCCCAAATACTGGAGGAAGCCAGTTTTTTATAAATGTAGTAGATAATAACTTCCTAGATGGGAAACATCCAATATTCGGAAAAGTTATCAAAGGAATGGACATTGTGGATAAAATTGCAAATGTTGAAAGATCATCATCAGACAAACCCCTAGAAGACATTATAATTATTAAAGCAGAAATTAATTAATCATTCTTTTTGTTATCTTTCTCACAACCAAAGTTGCAATAAACAAGCCAACAAGTATAGAACCCATAATGATTAATTCATACATATCCGGACTTCCACTAAATAAAATAGCTTTTCTCAATAATGAATCTGTCAAAAATAAAGGATTATATTTTGCGATTGCACTAAATCTTAAAGACATAGATTCAATTGGAAGAATAGCATTAGAAAAGAACACTAAGACAGCAGCTATCGAGATTCCAGCAAGAATAGTCGTTTCTTCTGACTTGAATAAATAGCCGATAAACATTCCCAAGAAAATAAAAATCGAAGAAGATAAAAACAAAACAAGAGAAATTTCAGGGATAATATTCCCTATTGTTATCCCTGTAAGATACATTGCCCCCAAAAACAGAAGGATAATTTGGAATAAGAGAATAATAAGACAAGTAAGATAAGTTCCAATTACAAAAGAAAAATCAGAAGTAGGCGTAAGATAGTTTCTAAACCTCGCCTTTGCTTTTCTTTCAGTAATCACCATATTTGAAGAAAGAACGATACCAGAAAGAAGAATAATTAAAGAAGCCAACGTTGGAAATAAATGTTTCCAGTTTGATTCTTTACTAATTGGATTTATTTCTGTTTTTATTGGCATTATTAAGCTCTCCTCATTAACTATAGAAATTGCAGAAAGACTTTGTATTAAATTATTAAGTATAACTGAAACCTCCTTAAGTTCTTTTTGTGCACTCTCGCTATTTGACGAAATTAATGCAATATTAGAATCAAGACCTTGGTTTAGGCTGTTTATCTTTATTCTTGCATTATCAATCTCATCCTTTATACTTTCCACGGTTGCAGAACCATTTAAAGAAGAAGTTAAGCTAAACGCAGAATCCAGATAAAGAGTAGTATCATTTAGAGACCGAATGTCATTAGAAATCTCGTCTTTCCCAGATTCAATCTCTTTTAAACTATCAATCGCTGTATTTGTTTTTTGTTTTTGTATCGGCAAAGATTCCTTTGCTTGATTCAAAACAGTCAAAAGAGAATGTGACATGGTGAGCCCGATTTCATCCCCCTTCTTTGAAATACCTGCATTAATCTTATCAATTAGAAAATAGGCAAGTTCCATCTCAGAATTATCTACATGAATTATAATTGGGTTATCATTACCTTGTATTGAAAGATCTTCTGGAAAAATAATACACGCATGAACCTCATTTTCTTTAACTTTGGCTATGCATTCCTCAGAATTCATAAAACTGGTAGAGCTTAGTCCAGATTCGGCAAGATTTGAAAGCACTGAATTACTTATTTCATTATTTTCTTGAGAAACAGTCCCAATTTTTAAATTATTTAATGAGTCAGAACTAAACGCTGTTCCAATTAGTATCACGATTAATATCGGTGCTAAAAGAACAAGAAACGTGGACATTTTAGATCTCGCGATTATCTTTAAATTTCTCAAGATTATGCTTAATAAGTTTCTCATTTTTCCAACTCGTCCAGCTCGTTATCAAGCTGGTCTTTAGTTAACCTTCTTGCAGATGTTCTCCTTGAAAATATCTTATTAAAAACTTCATCCAGATCTTTTGCATTATATCTTTCTTTTATCTGCTTCGGGGTTCCTTCCTCTACGATTCTCTTCTCAAATAAAATGATTATTTTATCACAAATTTTATCCATCTCCCCCAAAAGCTGAGTCGTCAAGATGACAGTTGTTGAATCCTTATTTATCTTTTTTATTAAGTCAAGCATCTGATCTCTTAACAAAGGATCAAGATCTGCAGTAGGCTCATCCATTATCAAAACCTCTGGTTCATGCAAAAGAGAAATTGCAACATCCAGTCTTTTTTTCATTCCCATAGAAAGTTCTCCAGCCATTGTATCTTTTGCATATGAAAGACCAACAAGCTCCATTAAATCTTCCGCCCGCTCCCTTAGCTTTTTATTGCTTACATGATGAAGTCTGCCAAAATGGATTAAATTTTCCCAAATACTTAATCTTTCATGAAACGAACCATCTTCAGTCGCAAAACCAAAGATGTTCTTCATATTAGGTTCTTTTCTAATATCTCTCTTAGAATAAAGAATTTCCCCACTGCTAGGCGTATAAAAACCCACAAGCAATTTTAAAATTGTTGTTTTTCCTTCGCCAGATGCTCCAATAATTCCAGTAATCTTCTTTTCAGGAATAGTAAGATTTACTGATTCAAGAATAATCTTTTTCCCAAACCTCTTTTTCACATCTTTGAACTTTATGAGTTCATCATCCATAAAAGTCCTTAGATTAATTTCTTTTTAAAACTATTGATTAAACTATTTTAAGGACATTCAATTCATCCATAAAACTTATTGCTTCCCTTATCCTGTCCTTATCTTCAGAATATAATGTCATAATCTTTTCACCTTTCTTAACTTTGCCAACATGCTTATAGAGATAGATACCTGCCCCGTGATTTTCAGGAGTTCCGAGCACCCTACACATAGAATTAATCTTGCTATTGCTTACTTCAATTATTTTTCCACTCCCCTTAGCAATAACATTGTGCGAAAATTTAGCCGTCTTAAGCTTACGGACCCTATAATCAAAATTATTTTTCTTATTCTGCATGTTAATTATTTCCTTAAATTTCTCATAAGCTTTTCCAGAATCAAGAATCTGAATTGCTTTTTCTTTAGAATTATCAATTCCGCATAAGTCCATTAATTCAGAAGCAAGAAATAATGATTTTTCTCTCAAATCTTCCGGATAACCTTCGCTTCTTTTTAGAACTTGGATAATATCAAGCATCTCCAAAACTGGTCCGACCCCATTTCCAATAGGTTCGTCACCCTTTGTATAAACAGCCTTGACTTTAATCTTAAAATATCTTCCAAGCTCTTTAAATTTTTCTCCAAGTTTTTCCGCTTTTCCTTTAGTGCTCATTTTTCCACCAGCCCCATAAGGAATATCAATTAAAATATGGTTAGAACCTGCCGCAATCTTCTTTGACATTATGGATGCTAGTAATTGTGGTTCAACATCTAAATTTAAAATCCTCTCAACGCGAATAATTTTATCATCAGAAGGGGCTAAACCTAAAGCGCCACCCCAAGCAAGGCACGCGCCCACCTTGCTAACAATCTTCTCAAGTTCGTCTGCTTCAAAGTCAACCCTTGAAATTGTTTCAATAACATCTGCCGTTCCTGCAGCAGAGGTAATTGCCCGAGAGGATGTCTTTGGGATAGTAAGCCCTGCAGAAGCACATATTGCAACAACGATTGGTGTTGTCCTATTTCCTGCTATGCCTCCAATACAGTGTTTATCCGCGACTATCTTCTTATTAAATTTTAGTCTTTTTCCTGTTTTTACCATCGCCTCTGTTAAAAAAACAATTTCTTTCATATTCATCCCTTTGGTTTTTTCAGCAGCAGCAAAAAAAGCAAGTTCGGTTTCAGTTAAATTATTATTTACAATTTCTCTGATTAAGTCAGTCATCTCTTCTTTGTTTAATTTACCTCCAGAAATCTTTTTCTTAATAAGACTCCCTGCACGAGATATTTGTGCACTGCCCACATCAACATATTTTTGTCCCCGCAGGTTAAGCATTGCAATAATCTCGTTTGATAAACCAATTTCATTATCTTTCACAATCTTAGGAAGAATATCTACGACCGCATAAACCTTTTTCTTACCATTAATTTTTTCTATAGAAACCCGTTCATCAACATGGATATCAATCCTATTAGCAGAATTAGGATTTAAAAAAACTACAGGCCTTCCAGCAAGCCAGTTAAAATTGCGTATCTTAAATTTCATAATTACCTCTTCGGACTTTCAACTTGAATTAGGTTTATAATTCTTTCTGAACAATTCGTCCAGTTTTCCATTCCTATAGAAATCTATAACAATCATTACATAAGCAAGAATCAAAGGACCCAATACAATTCCAGCCAAACCAAAGTAATACATTCCACCTATAATTCCCACAATACTTAAAACAACAGAGAGATGAGACTTCTGTGAAATGAGCAATGGCCTAACAATGTTATCAATTGAAGATACAATTAAAGCCCCGTATAAAAATAAAGCAACACCCGCAAAAGTTTTATCTGTCGCAACTAAAATAAGAGAAGTCGGTAACCATACAATCCAAGAGCCTAGTACAGGAATTATAGAAGCAACAATAGTCAAAAGACTTAGAATGAGTGCATTATTAACACCTAAAACAACCAACCCTATTCCCAAAGCAAGACCTTGCAAAAGCCCTATCAAAACTTGCCCATAAATAATGGCGTTAGTAATGCTTCTAAACTCTGACATAAATTTCTTTTCAGTTGGCATAGAGAATGGAGAAAGCTCAGTCACATATGTTACTAACTTCTCCGTGTCCCTTATCGAGAAAAAGAAAACAAAAATGAAAACAGCAAATTGAAGAAGTAAATCGGGGATATTTAAAATAAGATTAGTAAATCCTGTAAAAAGAGTACTGAAAAATTTTCCAATTAAACTATCAATATTAGTACTAAGAACTTTGTAAACTTGGTCATTAATTACATTTGGAAACAGAGTTCTCAAGGGGCTTACGAGATCTGCACTTTGAAGATAGCCATATGTATCAAAAGTTTGTTTTATTAATGATGGAGCGAGGATTATTATAGGGGTAGCAATTACTACAACAATTATCAGGACCATAAAACCTGCACAAAGATTCTTGTTTGAAAGAACTCGATTAAACCGCTTATAGATGGGATAAGTGATATATGCCAGAAGCAACCCAGTCAAGATGGCAACAAGTATTCCTTTTAAGACCAAGAAAGCCAATACAAACAGTACAGCAACTGAAAGAAGCACCAACCACTTTTTTATGCTATCATCATTAACCATACTAATTTTAGTCAGATATAATTTATAAATCTTCTTGATACCTCGTTAAATGGGCAATTCTTCAAATCAGCTGTGTTGCATGACTCCTTAAAAATAACATAGCTATCACTAATTACTT
>CAYNAV010000035.1:0-7987 GCA_964395405.1 Candidatus Woesearchaeota archaeon
AAAATAAAAAATATCCTCGAAAAATAAAAGAGGAATAAAAAATAAAAAAATTTAATAGTAGCTTGTTTCTACTTCTTCAACTGGTTTATCCTTTCTTGTAAGCAATACTATCAAGACTATCAAAAGGACTACGAAGATTATTACTAATACTATTGTAAGTGCAACTACAGATGAAGTTGTTGCCTTTCCAGTAACATTAGCTCCAAATAAAACTTGCTCGCCATCAACATCTACTGAAAATGTATATGTTCCAACTTCTGCATCGTCTGCAGGTTTAACTGTTATTGGAACTGTAGTGCTTGACTTAGGTCCAACAGTAACTACTGAGGGAGCTGAAACGTCAAGACTTGTTCCTGAAACAGTCTGTATGTTGAAAACTTTTACATCATCGCCAGAATTGACAATAATTAAGTCGTATTTAGCAGTTTCGCCTGCCTTTATATCTTGATTCTTTACAGCAGCTATTACCTGTGTTGATGTTTGACCACCTACACTGATAAGCTTTGTAGTTGTTGTGCTTGAGTCAGAATTTCTTGCCATAACTTGTAATTCGTAAACGCCTTTCTTTGCATTTGAAGGTATTTTCAAATAAACAACTTTTTGCATAGAATCTTCTTCATTGTCACAATTATCGCTACAGTTTTCAGTTGCAATAAGATCTCCAAAATATCCTCTAGATGAAATTCCTAATTCAGGAATTGATACTATTACATATCCATCATCCATTCTTTGGAATCCTTGGTTCTTAACAACTACTGAAACTGGGAAAACTTCTCCAGATGAAACTTCAGAATTGTAATCAACAGAAAGAATCTTAAATTCATAAGACTCTCTTTGCATATTAACAACGTATGTTTCTTCTGTGTCTGTGTTGTCATTGTTTGCATCATAAACTCTTACATATAATGTAAGGTCTTCTGTCTGCTCTTTAAGATCAGCTGGCAGTTGCAGAGAAAGTAACTTTGTATAGGTATTTCCTGAAACTGTGTTGAATCTTGTTGTGGTAGCAGAAATTTCCTGTCTTCCACTGTAGATTTCAACCCTTATCTTAACATCTTCAGCATCTGCATTTGCATTAAAGGTAACTCTTACTGGAACAACTTCGCCTGAGAATGCAGCCATATTTGTGCTGCCAGACTTAAGTTCGACATCATTAAAAGTCACACTTTGTATATCTGCAAATCCATTTATTGAAGTTTGTTGTGCAGAAACAATTCCAACCATTAAAACAGCTAGAACCGCTACAAAAGGAATCAAAAACGCTTTTGTTTTCATTGTTTTTTTTAACTAAATTTAGTTAATTATATGAGATGTTTTTGCTTTATAAATCTTGTTATTGTAGTAATTTTCAAATGACAAAAAGCTTATAAAGTCTACCGCGGTATACTTACTGTTATGGATTTGAAGGAGTAAAATATGGACACGACAACAATTAAGCTTGAAAGAGAAACTAAAGCTAGACTTGATAAACTAAAAGAGCATAGAAGGGAGAGTTATGACGAAATCTTAAGGAAGATGTTTTATATTTTAAATATTGTAAAGGTTGATAGTGATAAGGCTGTCAAGATACTTGAGAGAATTGATGTTATACAGAAGAAAATTGGAAGAAAGAGAAAAGAATAATTATTCGGTTAGGAGTTTAATTCTTATAAGATTAATAGGCAATAGAAGATATAATAAAACAGTTAATATCTCTAACCTACTAATCTGATTGTGGTTATTCTAAAGTATACTTGTGGAGACATAACAGATATGGAGGGGAGATATTAGAGACATTAGATAACTAATGAGTTGATTGCTGTCTTTTTATATCGATTTCAAAACTTCTAAACCTTTTAACGAATCCTCAACTGGGGAAGGACTTTCATTTATGATTATAATCTCTTTATCATTAGGAATGTTTGTTAAAAGTTCCTTCCAGTCTTCTTTTGAAGTTGTTTTATGCTTTTTTTCTCCTTTATCTCCATACTCTATTCCTGAGAAGTGGCATTGCCATTGTTTTTGAGGGAATAGTTTTTTTACTAAATCAAAATTATAATCTCCATATCTTGCTAAGACGTGGGCGAAGTCAATGCAAAAACCACATTTTGTTTGCTCAACTAATTCTGAGATTTCTTCCAAAGAGCCAAAGACATTTATCTTTCCCATTGTTTCAGGGCATAGTTCAACATTCCAGTTGTTCGTCTTTATTTCTTGGATTAACTCAAGAATTCCTTCTTTGATTATGTTGAAGGCTTGCTCTTTGTTTTTGCCGTAAAAACCAGGGTGGAATATTATTCTTGTTTTTTCTTCTGATGAAAGATGATGCCCTATTTCACAACATCTTAGTATCCTTTCTATGCTTTGCTTTATTTTGGTTTTGTCTTCAGAGTTAAGATTAATCCAGTAAGGGGCATGTATTGATAATCTAATATCCAATTTCTTGGCGATTTTTCCAATTATAATCGCCTCTTGATTTTTCATCCAAATTCCGTATGTAAATGGGATTTCTGCCGCTTTTATTCCTTGTTTTGAATATTCTTCTAATACTAATTGTGCTTGTTTTACTCCATCTATGCCTGAGGGACCGAATTTTATTTTTGTCATGATTACTCTGTTGAAGAACCTGGCTGAAGAAGTTCAAGATTAATTCTTCCGAGATTTTTTACAATATACGTGTGAAGTTTATTGATGATTAATTCTTGTAGACCTTCTTTTAGTAAGCCGTGGCAATTGGCAATGTTTGATTCTGGAAGAACAATCTCGCCTTGGGGGACTTCACAGGTCATTTCATTTCCTTCTAATTTTTTTGAGTCTTGATTATTTAACTCTCCTTGAAGAAGTTTTACATTTACAATACAATTTCCATCTTTTAGGCCTTGAATTCTGTACTGGAAAATCATTTGTTCTCCGCCAATGAATTCTCCCTTGTCACAACTTGAAAGAGCTGAATTAAAAGAGGCCCAGTCTTCTAGGACGGGATAGTAAAAAAAGTAAATCCAGATTATATATGAAAGAAGTATCAAGAGAACGATTAGTATTATTGTAAGTCTGAGACTATGCCTCTTTTTCTTTGGTTGCATGATTTTACTAAAGAAGGGATATTTATAAAACTGTTGATAATCCCAGGATAATAAAAAGTTAGACTTTATTATGGTTAAATTATGGTTGATTAACTAAAATTTTTGCTAATTTTTTGTTTGATGGAATATCCCTGAAAAAAATAAAAAAATAAAAAAGCCCTTGCGGGCTGAGTAAAATTATAAAGAAACTAACTCAACAGAAGTGTTGTCAATCTTGCCAAATGTCTTTGCTGCAACATAATTTGCATTGATATTTTCAGCTGCTGCGATTAATGAGTTTGTTGCTGTATTTGTCATTAAAACAAATGCAGGCTCGCTTAATCTTAGGTAGCCAACTTTTGAAGCGGGTATATTTCTGATAATGTTAAGCTTTTCATTTAAAATGAGGACGTTTTTTCCTCGGATTTCTGATGAAAGTTCTTTTAACTTATCTCTATCTTCTTTAGTCAGCTTTTTATCACTTTTTGGAGCATTAAATTCTTCTTCTCTTTCTTGTCTTTGTGGTCTTTCGTCTCTCATAGGTCTTTCGTCTCTTCTCTGAAAAGAAGGCCTATCTTGTCTTGAGAAATTCTGATTTCTTTCATTTCTACCGAAGAATTCTGAAGCGGGCACTTTCTTTCTTAATGCTTGTAAAAGTTCTTTTCCAGTAAGTTCTTCAACTTCTTTTCCGTCTGGTGCTATTGCAATATAAATTACTTTAGCATTTTCACAAACATTTTTAGCTATAAGGTTTCCGCCTCGGTCTCCGTCAACAAAAAGAGTAAGCTCTTTATCTTTGCTTATCTCTGCTATTGTCTTAGGGAGTTTTGCTCCATCCATACCAATTACATTATTTATCCCGTGCCTTAACATGTTTACAACATCTGCTCTTCCTTCTACAACAATGACTTCTTTTCCGGATAAGTCTCCAGCAGGAAGTTTCTCAGAACCGTATTCAGAAATTTTTGATGTTCTGCTTGATTCTCTTAATTCTTGCTCTATCTCTTGAGACTCCATTCCTGCGCCTTTGATGTTTCCTAGAAGCTGTTTTGCTCTTTCCATGATATAATCTCTCTTACTTCCACGAACATCTTCTATCTCGTTAATAGTTATCTTAGCGTCAGTTGGACCTATCTTGTCAATTGTCTCTAAAGATGCAGCTATGATTGTAGTCTCTGTTTTATCTAATGCAGAAGGGATAATAATCTCTCCTTTGGTTTTTCCATCTTCTGTTCTTAAATTCACGTCAATTCTGCCAATTTTGCCTTCTTTCTGAAGTTCACGAAGTTCCATTTCCGAACCTAGTAATCCTTCTGTCTGACCGAATAGAGCTCCGATTACGTCTGGCTTTTCTAAAGGGCCTTCTGATTGAAAACTCGCAATTATTGAGTATTTTATTGAACTTGGACTAATTTTTGCCATTTTTCCTCCGAATTTATTTATAATCTAGAATAAGTAAACTGCCTACTTGATCAGGCAGGGTGAGTGAATATGATATTAATAATAATCAACAACTTCCACTTAGTCTAAATTGATATTATGTGTTTTAAAGGGTTTTTAAAATTTTGGGATTTGGAATATATGGGTTTTTAAGGCTTTGTTATTACTTAGATGAGAACAATGGAGAGAGGTAAGGTTTATAAATCGTTCATTTATTAGACAATAATCTAAATAAGGAGGATAAAAATGGCAGAAGACGAAGATACTGAAATGGATGATGCTGGAGAAGAGGAAGAGGAAGAAGATACTCCAGAAGAAGAGGAAGAGGAAGAAGAGGAAGAAGAAGCTGACGAAGTTCTTTAACTTCAAGAAGTAATTTAAACTATTTTTTAACCTGAAAGCCTATTTCTCTTAATTTTTTGTTTAGTGAGTTGAACCTGTTAGAATTGTTGGTGATTGATATTTATGTTTTGGTGCAGTATATCCTCGGGCTATCCATTTATTGACTAGATGGTTTTCTAGAGGTCTAACAACACGCCTTACCATCAGGTTATCTCCTTTAGATGTAAATGGGTCTACTTTTATTGTGAGCATCTCGTATCTGTTGCCATATGCAACATCAGTAAAGCTTCTGTCACCTATAATTGCAAGTTCGGAAGCAGGACAATCAAAAAATTCTTGAATAGATTCTATTCCATTTGGCTTCTTTTCGTTATGTCTTATTACGGGTATTACTAGGTGTTCTTCGATTCTCTTTGCTTTTTTGTAATCCGGATCGTCTAATGTTCCTGCAGAATTTGATAAGATTGCTAATTTTTTTGGAAAATAATGACTAAACTCCGATACGGATTCCAATAGATATGGGACCAAACTCAGTGAATAAGGTAATGTTAGAGTAGTCTCCTTGTCAAAAATTACTCCTTTAATTCCTACCTCCTTTAATCTTCCTGCGCTTATTCTTCTTATATCCGGCACGTGATAGTGGGGGATTGCCAGTCGAGGGTTTTTTAAAATATCAAAAAAGAATTTTATTCCTTCTAAATTAAATGATTGCATAATTTTAACAAATAATTTACATTTAAAAGAATTTAGATACTAAACTACAATCCTTCTAACAACTTTGCTTCTCTGAATTTTCCGAGGGCTTTATAGGCATCGAGAAGCTTGGCTTTGATTTCCTGTTTTTCAAAGTCATCGAGGTCTGTTTTTATTAAATGTTCATAGAATTTTAGAGCGGTAACTCTTTTGCCTTGTTTTTCAAGGCCTTGGGCTTCTAGGAGATATAAATTCTTCTTGGTGAGCTTGATTTTTGCTTTTTCCTGAGAGTTTGCTTCTCTTGACGCTCTCTGGAAAAGCTCTTCTGCAAAATCTATTTTTCCGGCTTTTGTGTAAAGTTCTGCTGATTTTAAACAGGATTCAATTTTATCTTTGAATGTTATTTCGATAGCTGATTTAGCTGACATTGCTTTTGCTGCTTTTTCGAACATTTTTCTTTCTTCGTAACAATCGGTGATTTTTTGCCAGAGAAATCTTTGAATATCATAGGAGAAGTTTTGTTTTAATGCAGATTCTAGATATGCTATTTTGTTCAAACCAGTATTCATTGTTAAGAGTTTTTCTTGGATCTCGGAGATGGTTTGCTCTTTTACGTTGATCATTTTAGTGAGAATAAATTCAAGTTTATAAGAATTTATGTTGTGAAGTTCTATCAACAGGGACTAACTAAAACCTAAATATTCCAGAACGGCAGTAATCCCTCTTTTGACAAATCCGACTCTTTCTTCATGGTCCGCTCTTTCTTCCCTTTCTAAATTATAGTCTCCAATAGCGAACTTTAATCCTGATTCGGCTTGGTTATGAGAAATTGTATTTCCTCCGCAATCATAATAGGCCCAACTACTACTCCTTAATCTGTTATGATCAATTGGTTGAGAAACGTCCGGATTCGGTGAAATCATAGGAATTAAAATATCTTGAAGTTTTTAAGGATTTAGGTTATCTCTAGATGTTTACAGATAAATTATGAATTTTTCCTTAGGGAAAAATAAAGATAGGAATGAAAAATAAAATTCCTAATAAAAAAATAAAATTATTTTTTCTTTTCTACAAGAGACTTACAAACGCCTGCAGCAACTGTAACACCAGCATCTCTAATTGCAAATCTTGCCATATCAGGGTTCTCTGAAGAGGGCTCTAATACTAGATTTCCAATTGGCTTGATTCTTACAATAGCTACATCTCCGTTTTTAAGGAAGTCTGGATTTTGCTGTGCAACTTGTCCTGTAGCAGGGTCTAATCTTGCCTTAAGTTCTATGAACTGGCATGGGACCTGTGCTGTGTGAACATGGAATACGGGTGTATATCCTTTAGCAATAACAGTTGGGTGATTGATTACAGCAACTTGTGCTTCGAATTCTTCAACTATTTTTGCTGGTTTAGCTGCATCACAAATAACATCGCCACGAGCCATGTCTTTCTTGCCAACTCCTCTGAGATTGACACCGACATTGTCACCTGCTTCAGCCATTTGTAGCTGTTCATGGTGGGCTTCGATACTTCTTACTTCTCCTTCAACTCCTGTTCCACTTCTACCTGGTATAACGATTATCTTCTGGCCTATTTTCATAGTACCCGTTTCAATCTTACCTACTGGAACAGTACCAATTCCTGTAATTTCGTATACATCTTGGATTGGCATTCTTAGCGGAAGGTTTGTTGGTTTCTCTGGAGCTGCGAATTTGTCTATCTGTTCTAAGACAGTTGGACCTTTGTACCAAGCCATCTTATCAGACTTCTTAGCAATATTCTCGCCCTTTAAACCAGAAGCAGCAATAAAAGCGATTGTCTCAGGTTTGAAACCTACTTGTTTCAAAAGTGCTGATGCATCTTCTTTAACTTTATTGAACTTATCTTCAGCATAATCAACTTCATCCATTTTGTTTACTAGAATTGAGATTTGCTTAACGCCCATTGTTCTTAGTAACCATAAATGTTCTTTTGTCTGAGGTTGGATTCCTGAAGGAGCTGCAATAACTAAAAATGCTGCATCTGCTTGTGAAGCACCAGTGATCATGTTTTTAACAAAATCTTTGTGTCCAGGTGCATCAATTATGGTAACTTCAAAGTTCTGAGTCATAATCTTCTTGTAAGACAAGTCAATTGTAACTCCTCTTTCTCTCTCTTCTTTGATGTTATCCATGAAATAAGCAAACTCAAATCCTGCTTTACCATTCTTGATAGCTTCTTCCTTAAGTTTCTTCATCTCTTGTTCAGTCAGTATACCTGACTGGAAGAACAACTGACCTATAGTAGTTGATTTTCCAGCGTCTACGTGTCCGACAAAGACAACATTCAGTATTGTTTTTTGTTTTGCCATTTTTCTGTTTTAATTTAGTTAATTTGCCAATGAAGGCATGAATATAGAGTATTAAAAATGCTTTTTAAGGTTTGTGGTGATAATTAAAATGTGCCTGGCATAGGGTCATCAGAGTAGTGAATATCCTGAA
>CAYNAV010000036.1:0-7705 GCA_964395405.1 Candidatus Woesearchaeota archaeon
GACAAAAAAAGAGAAAGAGAGGGATTAAAGCAAATAGTCCTCCAGAATCTCCGAGATTATATACGGCACTTAAAAGAGTTAATAACAAATCTGAAAAACTCTGAAGACCTTAACCCCAATGAATATGTCGAAAGAATCACTCAAATTCTAAAGAACCACAACAAGTTAAGCAGACCTTTTTATGAAAAAGCTACAATTTTAATTGGAAACGAATTAGCAAAAGCAAGAGAGGTTATCCACAAACTTGTTTCAGAAATTGTAACAATTTCGGAACCATATTATTCAATCTCGGACAATAATATCCTGGATATAAAAGACTTATTGGAAAAACTAGCTAAGATTAAGGAACACAAGCAAGCAATGAACAAAATTAATGAGAGTACTAATAAAAAAATAAGAGAATTAAAAATAGAGCTATACTCCTCTGAAAAAGACCTCTCCAATTTAAAGGAAAGCGAAGCATATGCCCACCATCTAAAAGAAAAAGTTAAAAAAGAACAAGAACAAAAAGACCTAATCAAAAAACTTAATGAAATAAAAAATAAAATAGACCTAAAAGCCCTTTCAAAATACGCTCACGGAAGCGAAAAAGCAAGCAAATTAATAAGAGAATATAGAGACAATTTTACTTTCGCTCTTGAAAAAGATAAAGATTTTGAAATAATCGCACTCAATAAAGAGATAGGGGTTGATATCACTAATTTGAAAGAGATAAGTACAAACCTTAGCAAACTAAATATCCCGCAAGAAGATATCACCAAAAAGCAAGAAGAAAAAATCAGCAAAATAAAAGAAGAAATCTCAAATCTTGAAACAGAAGTTAAAGATAATTTAGACAAAATAGAAAAAATCAGCCAAAAACAGGAAGAACTCAACAACAGCCTAATTGAATCTGCCAGTTTTATTGGATTTGAATTAATCCTTAATAAAAACAAATAAAAACGCCAACTTACTTTAAATTCCATGAATAAAGTAAAATCAACAAAATGTTCCGAGTTTCCCTCTCAAGTTCGGGAAAAAGCAATCGTCTATATGGTCGCAGGACTTTCAAGCAGATTTGGTGGAAAAATAAAACAATTTGCACAAATCGGCCCAAACAACGAGACACTAATTGAATACTCCGTAAACCAGGCAATTTCAGCAGGATTTACAAAGATAATCTTTATTGTTGGTGAAAAAACAGAAGAAGGATTCAAAGGATTATTCAAAGACAGTTACCATAATCTCCCTGTTTACTATGCCTATCAAGGATTTAATCCAGAACTAAGAGACAAACCCTGGGGAACAACAGACGCCCTATGCTGCGCAAAAGAAATAATCAATTGTCCTTTTGTAGTCTGCAACGGAGATGATATTTATGGCAAAAATACATTTAAAGTTTTAGCAGATCATTTAGACAAAAACGATAAAGAAGCAGCAACAATAGGATACAAACTTGTAGAAGTTCTACCAGAAAATGGAAAAGTAAATAGAGGTATTTTCCAAATAGAAAATGGGTATGTTAAAAAAATAACCGAAACATTTAACATCACAAAAGCCAATCTCAACGAACTAAGTCTAAATAAAAATAACCTTTGTAGTCAGAATATCTTTGCACTTTATCCCGATACTTTAAAAATCCTTTACGAAAAAAGTGAAGCAGAGAAAAAATTATACCCTAATGACCGAAAAAAAGAACTTTTACTGCCCGTATACCTATCTGACCTTGCTTCAACTGAGAAGATTAGAATAAAAGTATATAACACACCAGATAAATGGTTTGGAGTTACAAATCCGGAAGATGAAGAGATTGTAAGAGCAGAGATAAAAAAATTACATTTAAATAACCCCTCACACTAATATCATCATGCCAAAAAAACAAATAAAAAAGAGCAAAGCAAAAAATATAATCCTGGCAATCGCGATTGCCATCTTATTCGTAATGTTTATTGCCTACGCAATTGAGACAATTTACCCCTCTCCAAAATATGAAGATTACTGTGTTCAAAGAATGTATGAAAACAAGACTCAATGCGAATCATTAGGCGGTCAATGGAACTATCCAAATGACAATCTTAATGTTGCAGAAGGAAAAGAGCCAATTCCATCCCCTGAATTAGGATATTGCATAAACACAAAATGCTCAGACGATTACACTTCAAAAACTGAAGTTTACAACAGAAACATCTTTTTCATCTCACTAATAATCGGAATAGTTACAATAATTGTCGCAGTTCTCTTATCTCTAGAGTCCGTTTCCTCAGGATTCATGGCTGGCGGAGTCTTATTAATCATTTACGGCACAATAAGATACTGGGGCTCTCTAAGCAACTGGCTAAGGACATTAATGCTCGCCTTAGCCCTTGCAGTCCTTGTTTGGATCGGATATAAAAAACTTAAATAGTCCAATTTCTAAAAATATTTATCACAAATCATAGTCATCTCCCTTATGGCTGAGATGATAGGGTCTGCTCCAATCGCGGCGGAGCAGGCCCACTTCATTTATTACTAGCCAGCACCAAATATTTAAACCTCCTAAGACTAGCTTTACTATGAAACAAAAAGTCTTACTAATCACGAGTCTTATAAGTTTAGTTTTGTTTTTCCTAATTCTTCTAGCGAGTTACAACAATCTAGAGGGTATTGATTTTTTTGTAAACAGCAATGTTATCCATATTCAAAATAACAACCTTACAAGCATTTTTTCATTTATCAGCTATTTATTCGAACCTCTGAACATGATACTAATTTCCTTTCTCATCTCACTAATCTTATTAGTAGCAAAACAAAGAGAACAAGCGTTATTCTTCGCACTAACAATGACTGTAGGCGGAATTTTCATATATATCCTCAAAGGGTTGGTCATGAAGACAAGACCCCTAAATGGTATCATAATAGAGACGGGGTACTCTTTTCCAAGCGGGCATTCTTTAATCTCCATTCTATTTTTTGGTTTAATTATATTATATTTTTCAAATAAAAAATCAAGCAACCTCGTCACGCCTACCTGTATCCTAGCAATTGCATTAGTCAGCTTTGATAGACTTTATCTAAATGTTCACTGGCTTAGCGATGTCCTAGGCGGCTTATTTCTTGGGGGATTTCTACTCTTCTTAAGTTTATATTTATTCAATATCTATAAAACAAAATCAAACCCTTTGAATCATAAATATACAAAGAATCTCCATCATCATTAAAAATATTCTTAAAATTCATTTTCAATGTAGATTCTCCGCTGATCTCCTCATTATAAATATGTGTTGCGTCATCCTTGATAGTAATACCAAGATTAATACCACAAAGATTATCCAAAACCAGCGTCTCGTTATCCTTCTCAGTTTTATCGATAGGTTCAAATTTTAATATTTTTATACACCCATAATTCGGAGATTTTTTCCAAATTCCAATTTCTTTATTCCTTGCTGTTTCTTCTGCATTTTTCATCTCCGCATAATATTCATCCTTATCATAATAAAATAAAGAAGCGAGTCCACGCACCAATACCTCCTGGTTAACAAATTGATTTCCATAAAAAGCATAAACCAAAAACCGCCCATATTTATCATAACCGTGATTTTCAATTTCAATGGTTTTATTTTCGTACTGCTTCAAGAAATCCTTTGCTTCCTGATATCCAAGCTGGTTTTTTTCAGGTGTGTTTATTCCCAAAAAACGATAAGACTGTCCATTTCTATCCTGAATCGTGTCGCCATCAATAACTCTAAAAACAAATACTTCCTGCTTTTCTATAACCACATTACCTGTCAGGTTATAATAGAAAATCCCGGATACCAAAATAAGGAAAATAAACAAAATAGGCCTAAACCTCATTTCTAAAACAAGACAGCAATCTTTAAAAACCTATTTTTTGTTCAATACCAATGAGTAAGGTAAGAATAAAACTTCAGAGCGTAGACATCGCCCGATTAAATGAAGTAATCGAAAATATAAGAGACATCGCTAGTCGAGCAGGCGCTTTAATCTCAGGTCCAATCCCATTACCAACAAAAAGACTAAAAGTTACAACAAGAAAATCTCCCTGTGGAGATGGAACAGCCACATTTGATAATTTTGAAATGAGAATTCATAAAAGGATTATAGATCTCCCCTCTAATGATAAAATTCTTCATAACATCATGAGAATCTCAATCCCAAGAACCGTTAAGATTAAAATTGAAATGATCGATTAATTCTCCTTCAAAAAATAACTTCTCTTAAAATCTTCTACTGCTCTTTCAAACGGATAAATTATAAAATCAATAAGTTTATCACTAAATTTCGCCGGCTCGTGAGCATAGTAACCCCTCTCTTTATTAATCCTATAAACCCTTTCAACAAGCCTTGGGCATTTCATATAGTACAAAAACAAGGATAGTTTAAAAGAATTTATATACTAAAATATTTCTTTGATTTTATCAAAGCCCGAATCGTATAATGGTATTACACAAGATTGGAAATCTTGGCCCTTCGGGGCGTCCAGGTCCGATTCCTGGTTCGGGCATAAGTCCAGGAATCTGAACCTTTCAGAATCATAAATACTTAAAAACCTATTATTTCTGTAATATTAATAACAGGCCGCCATCGCATAAAGTACTACAAGAAATAGTTCATAAATGCAATGACACAAGCCGCCATCGCATAATGGTATTGCACTGGTCTAGAAAACCAGACCCTTACGGGTATCCCGGTCCGATTCCGGGTGGCGGCATTTCTTCCCGGAATACGGACCTCCGATTCTGAGAAGTTCGCTATTGAAAACAAATTAAGAAATACTTTTCAATTGCAAACTTCGAATAGGGTGGCGGCATCGAACAATTCGCTGTTGAAAAGAAATAAATACTAAAATAATTTTCAATTGCAAATTGTGAGCTTATCACCCGGAATACGGACCTCCGATTCTGAGAAAAATCTTAAAAAAGAGTCACCGCTCATATACTCCAATTATCTGAGCACTGCCAATCACATGACCTCTCATGGCCAACTCTAGCTCCTCACTTGTTGCACCTCTTCTCAAATTAAGAGTATCGTCTAATGCATATACTTTAAAAAAATAATGATGAATTCCTGTACCTTTTTTTGGTATAGGTCCTGCATAACAGGCCTTGCCAAAATCATTTTCTCCACAGATTCCAAGACGCGTATTTGCTTGGATCTTTAAATCAGAAGTACTCTCAAAATTCGGAACATCGTACTCTGTATCTCCAATAGGGCCAGGCCCATTCACCTTAATATGAGTTCCTCCAGATATAATGTCCCATACAACCCAATGAGTACCCTTATCTGAAGTATCATAATCTTCCATTAAAATTGCCAGGCTTCTTGTATCTGCAGGAATATCTTCAATTAACAGTTCGGGATTAACTCCAGCTTCTCCAATATACTCGTATGGGAGCTCTTCCATATTAGAAAAACTGCTTGAAATTTTCATACTTTAATAAGGTAAACAAACTATAAATATTTATTTAAGATAAATTTTTCCTTATAGGGAGCCGCAGGCTACTCAAGGCTGTAGAAACAAGTGACATAGGTCACCAGTACCAAAAATTAGTTCTGCTCTAATTTTCTATTTTTTCTATGAAGAAATAAGAAATAAGAAAGGAGTTTTTTAAGTTAAAGTTTAAGGGTCATTCATATAATCAATGCAGGAAAATACTTTTTTCTCAATTAGGTTATGAAACAGCTGTAAGAACTCTCAGAGGATGGACGAGCAAGATGAATAAAACCGCAGGGGATTCAAGAGAAAGACCCAAAAATTACAAACATATTAATCACTTTACAATGACTACAAACGAAAAGCTTTTAAAGTCTCAGATAAATTTATATACATGAGTGACACCTTAGAAATTATGGCTAATAGCACGGCAATCAAACCTAAAAAAAGGTTAATTACAGCTGCGCTTCCATATATAAACAATGTTCCGCACCTAGGACATATAGTTGGTTCTCATCTCCCTGCTGATATTTTCGCAAGATTTTGTCGTTCAAAAGGATACGATACTCTTTTTGTAGGGGGAACAGACGAAAACGGATCAACCTCTGAAATTGCTGCAGATAGCGTAGGTGTAGATATGAAAACTTTTTCAGACAGGCTTCATGAAGAACATAAAAAAGTCTATGACTGGTTTGGTATTTCATATGATAACTTCTCAAGAACAAGCACCCCCTTACATCATAAAACAGCCCAAGATTTTTTCAAAGAAATTGATGCCCATGGAGATATAAAAGAAGGTACTATGAAAGTTTTTTACTCTCCTAAAGATGATAGATTCTTGCCAGACCGATATGTTATTGGAGAATGTCCGAGTTGCGGATATGACGAAGCCAATGGCGACCAATGTGAAAAATGTGCCTCAGTTTTAGACCCCTTAGAACTAAAAAATCCAAGATCAAGTCTATCTGGCGGAGATATAGAAGTTAGAGATTCCAATCAATTATTTTTCGCCTTAGATAAATTATCCCCCCAACTAAAAACCTGGATAGACAAACAAACGCATTGGAGAACACCTGTAAGAAATCTTGCCCTTGGTTGGATAAAAGAGGGTTTGAAAGCAAGATCAATAACCCGAGATCTAAAACATGGAATCCCCGTTCCTAAAAAAGGATATGAAGACAAGGTATTTTATGTTTGGTTTGATGCACCTATTGGTTATATTTCCTCTACAAAAGAAGCAACCAAAAATTGGGAAGAATTTTGGACTGGAAATTCTCAGGTTTTTAATTTTTTAGGGAAAGATAATATTCCGTTCCATACTATTCTTTGGCCAGCCATGATGATGAGTCAAGGAAAATTCAATCTTCCTTCAAATGTTGTTGGATTACAATATTTAAATTATGAAGGGCGAAAATTTTCAAAAAGTAAAAGTATAGGCGTATTTTGTGAAAAATTACCTGGGTTAGGTTTAGATGCAGATATTTGGCGTTCTTATCTTACAAAAGTTATTCCTGAAGTTGATGACACTGAATTTAGGTGGAAAGACTTTCAAGAAAGAACAAACTCTGACCTAATCGGAAACTTTGGTAACTATGTCAATCGAATCATAAAATTTGTTGATGATAGACTCGAGGGAAGATTAGAGGAACCTTCCTCAGATAGGTTAACAGATAGAGATAAAGAAGTATTAATAAAAATAGGAGAGTCAAAAGAAAGAATTGAAAAACTAATAGAATCTGCTGAGATTAGGAGGGCCTACGAAGAAGTGCTAAGTCTTTGTAGCGAGGGAAATAGATATATTCATGATACAGAGCCTTGGAATGCAATCAAAGAAAACCCTCAAAGAGCGCGAGATATTTTTTACACTGGTGCTAGATTACTTAAGGCAGTCACAACATTTATTGCACCTTACCTGCCCCAAACTTCAGAAAAAGTCTGGGCTCAGCTAAATCTTCCAGGATCCCCATTAGATAAAGGCGCTTGGGACGCCTCCACTACTGGTTTTGGTAAAACTCATAATCTTGGCAAGCCAGAAATATTATTTAAAAAGATGCTGGACACCGATGTTGAAACCTATCGAGAAAGAACCTCTAAAGCGATAAATTTAAAAGGTTTTTTCTCCTCCGAGTTAGATGGGGAAAAGGGACAATAAAAATCTTAGAGATTGTTTCATAAATCCAAACAACAAAAAAGATGTTCTTGAATTTTATAATAAAATTATAGAAGTTGGAATTGACTTTAAATTAAGCAAAGAAAGAAAAAGCGTCGTTAATTATAAAGACCAGAAAAAGATAA
>CAYNAV010000037.1:0-7622 GCA_964395405.1 Candidatus Woesearchaeota archaeon
CAATTTGGACTATTTCCAAGGAGCATGCCCAACACTCTTCTTTCTTTAGAAAAGAAAGAATTGGTGTTTCAAGAAAGAAACTATAATTGCAATTTGGACTATTTCCAAGGAGCATGCCCAAATTGGATGAGTAAATCTGAATTTGTTTGAGGAATATCACAAGCTCCGAAGCAAGAGCCTAGCCAGATTTTAATTAAAATTGAGGGAAATTGTTTTTGAAGATGTTCTGCTATTGCTGTTGAATATGGTTTCAATCCATCTGGAAATTGAAGAAGAATTGATTTTGGTTTATTTTCTTTAATATTTTTTATGATTTTATCTATTTCTAAGTTGTATTTTTCTTCTAGTTGTTTTAGTGTGTAGTTTGTCATGGTATCTTGAAGGTTTATTATTTTAAAAAGTTATGGAATTATTGTTACTTTTAGATGATTATCTATTTAGTGTGGATATTAAAAGTAGAGTATAATAATAAATTTAAAGTAGAATCACCTACAATATTAATGAGCTTTGCATCTGAATTAAAAGAAAGAAGAGATAGATTTAGTAGAAATCTTAAGCAGGTTCGGGAGGCAAAGAGAGGAAGTGACTTATACGGGATTTTGGAAAAAGCAGCATTTCATTTGCATTTATCTAGGCCAGAAGAAACAGCATTGACGAACTGGCTTGAAGCAAATAGGGCAGTGGCTGCTTATTTTGCTGAATCTTCGCCTATTGGAGAGCCTAGAGATTTAGAAAAAGACAATGAAAAAGATTATTTAAAAACAAGATTAAGAGAGATTGCCAAATATAATAGAAAAGAGTATGAGCGCTGGGCAAAAGTTTTCTCAAGAGAACCTCAATTAAGTAATGAAGATTATTGGGATTCTGCATTAAACTCAATGGGGGAGAGAATTGCGGGGATATTTATGGGTTTTTATGAAGGAAGTTTAGAAAAGGTTTTTCATAATTTTGGAATTTAATTAATTTTCAAAGGAGAGGTTGCTTTTTATTATATAAATCTTTATAAGCATATTTTTAGAATTATTTTTATGGAAACAAGTCCTAGTAAGGTAAAACAGCAGTTGAATGATGCTTTGTTGTCATGCCAAGATAGATTAGAAGATGCTTTAGTTTCTGTTGGTGTGAGATATCCGCAGTATAATCCTAGGGAAAATGCTGGTTTTGAAGTACATGCAGATTTGAGGTATGGAAGAGCTATTTATAATAAATTTCAAGATAATGCTTTAGTAAAAATAAGAGAAGATGGTCATTTCACAGTTCTTGAATTAATTGCAGATGGAAGAAACGAGAATGAATTTTATGAAAACTTAATAAGAGCTGCGAGAAATGTTGCAAGTGATATTCAGACAATGAATCTTTCTATTGGAATAAGGAAAAAGGGAAAAAAGAAAAGGAAACAGAGAGCTTGGAGTTCTGGTTTGAAAAAAGTGCAGAGATATGAATATTCTGAAGAATTGGGAGAGGATTTATTAGGGGATTAATTTATCTCACAACAGGAGTAAGAACAATTGACTCATCTTTATTCTTATTTGTTTTGGAAAGTTCTAAGCACATACTTAATCCATTGCCTGGCTTGTAATAATCAGGGAGAATTTCTAATGTTTCAAATCCAAATGATTTGTAAAGATTAATTGCTGGAAGATTTGATTCATGAACTTCTAAATAGAGTTTTTGGATTTTTAAAAGAGAAAATCTTTTTATTATAAAATCTGTTAGTTTTTTTGCTATTCCTTTTCCTCTGTATTCTTTAGGAACAACTAGATTGTAAATATTCCCATTTTCTTTATTTTTTAAGAAACAGGAAGCCATTCCAATGATTTTATCTTTATCATATGCGACTATAGTTGTTATTCCTGGGTTTGATAGGATTGCTTCAAGTTCTTCTCTTGTTTCTGCAATGTGGGGTTCAAAACATTGATTTTCAATTTCAAAAAGTCTTTCAATGTCTATGATAGATGCTCTTCTTATTTTTATTTCTGGTTGTTTCTTTGTTACAATATATTTTTTTAATCTTCTTATTGGGCGGTAACTTTCTTTTGTTTCTCTTAAAGTTGGGATAAACCAGTCATCACCTACATTAATTTCTTTGCAATCTTTCCATGTTTTGCAGAATTCACTGAATATAAATTGAGCAGAACCATCATAATCAGGATGAGTTTTTTCAAATAATATTGAAGCCTGACTTCCTAGTTTTTCACCTAAAGTAAATCCCACTAAAATATTGTCAACATATAGAACCATTCCTTTAAGTCCTAATTCTTCGTAATCAATTAAAGCTTGTTTGCATGCTTTAATATCTAAATCTCTAAGGTCTTTTGTTTGGCAGGAGTATTCTTGATTCTCTGTAATTTGGTTTTGCTTTTTTTCATCTGCATGTTTTTGCCAAAGGTCTAAAAGACTTAAGCAGTCAGATGTATGATTATTATTTAAAGTCTCAACTCGATGGTTTGGATAAGTTCTCATAAATTTTTGCTTAGCCCATCTTTTTCTTTTAAATGCTTTTCCAGAAAGAGTAATCATCTTTTGAGTGTCGTAGATATAGTCTCCTGAAAAGTCTATAGTTGATAATTCAGGATTATTAATTCTTTTAAGTACTTCTTCACTTACATAATCTATTTTCCCATAGCTTGTGTCTAAACAATTGAGAATTTGATAATTATCCATTATTTCAAAACAGATTTTAAGACATTTTGTTATATCTTCATTACTTGCATTTTCTAAAGGAATTGGTGGTGCAAATAAAGTAAGATTATTTCCATTTGCAAAGATGCATAAGTGATTATGTATTTCAGAAAATGCTAAATGAGATGCATCTCTCCATAGGTAAATATTTGCGAAAGAATTATCCGAGATAGGTTCTTTTAAATTTTTAAGAGCTTTTTGAAAAAGTTCCTTGTCTTGAAGACAAATTGGTCTAAAAGAGTATTGTTTGGGATAGGGATCTAGGTCAATGTCCATAAATTAGAAGAAATTTACCTCCATTTTAATTGAGCTCATAAAGATAATTTTTAATTTATAAAGATTTTGCATTATGAATTTAATCTATTTCCTCTTAAAGAATTACTGAATCTCCATTGTTATCATTAGGTATATTCTCTTTTGTTTATATAGTTATCTGTTTTATACTTATTTGGGTCTGTTTTTTTATTTTAACTGGGAAGGATAACAACTTTACCTGCATTTATATCTCTCCTTTGCATTGTTGTAAGATCTAGTCCAAGAACTTGGAAAGCTTGTTTATAATCTGTTATTGGAAATGTATGGGTTATGATTTTTCTGAAGGTTGGATTTGTCTTAAGCATTTTTATAGCAGGTTCAAATGTTAAATTAGAGTCAATTGAGCCGATTATGCTAAGTCCATTGTCTGTAAGATAAGACGGTTTGATTCTGGCTTCATGACTGTAGTCTAATCCGGCCGTTAGAATCTTTCCACCCTTAGCCATTAACTGTAGAAGGTCTTCAAGTGATTTTCCACTTGCATCTATAGCCATGTCGAATTTTCTCTCTTTATTTTGGGACAATATGTCCTGGGTTGAATAATTCTGAACATCAGAGAATAAGGATTGAGCTTGTTTTACTCTATAATCCGAAACATCTCCTACAGTTACTTCACAGCTAAGGGAAGATGCTGCTAGGCCAAATAAGAGGCCCATTGGACCGGCTCCCGTGACTAGAACTCTTGATCCTGGTGCTATTCTTGCTTGTTTAAGACCATTTAATACACAGGCCAAGGGTTCTGTTAATGTGGCTGTTTCAAACGACATTTCATCAGGGAGATGGTGAAGGAAGTTAGCAGGAGTTACATGATATTCTGCAAAGGTTCCGTCTTTGGAAACACCCGTTTCAGTATGACTTTTTTCTACACAATAGTTTGGTCTATCGCTTTGGCAGTAAGAACAAGTGCCGCAATGGTACGTGGGGTCTAGAATTACTCTATCTCCTACTTTTACATTTTTTACTCGTCTGCCTATTTCTTCAACAATCCCAGATGATTCGTGCCCTAAAATTATTCCTGACTTGGCCGGATATTCTCCTCTAAGGATGTGTATATCTGTTCCACAAATTCCAGTAGCTTTTACTTGAATGAGGACATCATCGTCTTTATGGACAAGAGGTTTTGGGAGATCAGTTAGTTTGAGGAGGCTATCTCTATCCTTAATAAGAGCATTCATTCTTTCAAAATTAAAAGCATAAACATATGAGTTTAAGGAGCCGACCATTTTAATTGATTTTTTAATAAGCAATATATTCTATTTTTTTTAGCCACTTTATCTTTCAATTATCTCGCTACCTCTACCTTGGGGTACTCTCTCTAGTTCTGTTATGCCTATACCACTTACTCCTAAATATTTTTTCTTAGTTTTCTCATCAGTTATTTCATATACTCCTCTTTTGCCTTGATATGCGAAATTATCTTCAAAAACCCCCACTCTTCTCACGGAATATGGCGGTACTTGATTTGGTTCTTCACTCTCCATTTGCATAGGTATTGTAGGGATAAATTTCTTTTCACATCCGGCTGATGTGATTCCAAGTCCTGCTAAACCTAGTAGTCCAACACATAAAATCTTGCTTAGTGTTTTCATTTTATTTTTTACCTCCTTTCATTTTATTTTTTGAATTTTTTACCATTTTAATTGGCTCCTTATCTTTTCGTAGAGGTCTAGGTTAGAAGCTGCAATAATTGAGCATTGTTCATTTATACTTTTGTTTGTAATAAGGGGAAGATAGTCTAGGGAGTTTCCGTATGCGTCTGTTGCAACTCCTCCTGCTTTTATTAGAATAAAAGCGGCTGCAGCTATATCATATGGAAAAAGAGTTACAATTCTCCCTCTACCTACTTTTAAAAATTCATCTTTTAATCCTGGATTTTCCTGAAGTATTTTATGTCCGACATCCACATGCGCATCCAATTGACCGGTTATTATCCTTGTTAGTGAGTATGAGGAACTCGTAAAAACGAAGACAGCACCTAGTGTCACGGAATTATCAATTAAGTCTCCACAAACCCTAGTTATTTGCTTTATTGGGTGGGCTGTAAGTTCAGTGCTCCAAAACATACTTTCTAAATTTATTTTTTTGTTTAGTAATGGCAAATTGGAGAAAGAAGTTACAATTCCTTTTTGGTTTGATTCAGCGTAAAAATAATTACCTGATTTTATTTCAAGAACCAGAGCATGTGTTATGTTTTCAAATAATGGGTGTGCTGAATACGGAGCGACAACAATTGAAAAACAGCAGCTTTCAAAATTAGCCATTGCAGGACGAGTTCCATCTATCGGATCGATTATTAGGATATGTTCTGGATTTTCGTGCAAATGGACAAAACCTCGGTCTTCTGAAAAGTAAGCAATAGGGGTTTTCCATTTTTTTAGGATTTTTTCTATTGTTTGCTCTGCTAATTCGTCTATTGCAAAGTGAGGGTCTCCCCCGTATTGGCGTCTAATTATTTCTCTCTTATTATTTTCTAATTCAGGTAAGATTGCTCTTCTGACTGCTTTTGCAAGTTTTATCAGTTTGTCTTTCATAGTTTGGTCAGTTTTTTTGTTCATATTTCCTGTTTTGGTATTTGATAAATTTCATGAAGAACTTTGTCAAATGCTTTGAAGACGGCGTATAATTGCCTTGGTGTTGTAATTAGTGGTGGTTGGAGCATTAGTGTATTTCCGAGGTGTCTGTATCTGGAATTTGAAATTATTATTCCTTCTTCGAGTAGTTTTGATACGATTAGATCTGCTGTTTTACAATCTGGCAGGTTATTGCTTGTGATATCAATTGCACCTTTTAATCCAAGACATCTAGGATTTTTCAGATTTGGATACTTTTTGCTTAGAAGTTCTAGAGATTTCTTGATTAGAGGGCTAAGTTTGTCTGAGTTTTTTAAGATAGGTTTTAATTCTTTTAGATATGTAAGTCCTGCTGTGATGCTTACGGGATTATGGGCAAATGTAAATGAGTGATCTCCTGGTTGGAAGGAGTATTTATCTTTGTAAATTGTTCCTGCTAAAGGGAATCCGCCTCCAATGGCTTTTCCGAAGACGAGAATGTCAGGGGTAACTTGATATTCTGTGCATAGGAAATTAACACCCATACACCCGAATCCTGTCTGTACTTCATCAATAATCATTGTAACATCATATTTATTGCATAGTTCTCTAATGCCTTGCACTAATTTCTTGTCTAGAATATTACAGCCAGAGTTTCCTTGAATTAATTCTAGAATTATTGCTGCAGGATTATGGGTTATTATTTTTTCTTGAATATCTTGCAGGTTTTTTTTAACTTCAATTCCATTTGTGAAATAGTTCTTGAATTTACTTTCTGGAAGTTTCCAGCTAATCCCCATAGTTGCTAGACTCCTTCCGTGAAATCCATCTTCAAGGTAGAGGATTTTATCTTTATTGTTATAGTAAGTTATTGCTAGTTTCATTGCGCCTTCAATTGCAAGACTCCCGTGAAGTACAAAATTTACTTTTGTAAGTTCTTTTGGGCATAGTTCAATAATCTCTTTTGCTAGTTGTGTTTTTTCTGGTGTTGAATATGCTGTTCTTAAATGAGTTATTTTTGTAAGTTGTTTTTTTACAGCCGAGATTATCCTTGGATTATTATGTCCTAAAGGCATTGACCATGTCTGGGAAAACATGTCAGAATATCTTTTTCCATTAGAATCCCAAAGGTATATTCCTTTTGCATTTTTAATTTCAATTGCTTCGGAGCAGATAGTGCTTCCTTCACTTAAATTTGAAATTTGTGTTTTATTTATTTCCGGTATTTTAGGTTCTTGTTGGGCTTGGTTTTCAAGAGTTAGTTTGTTTGATTCTAGTCCCATGATTATAGATAATGGAGAGTAAATATATCTTTTATCACAAGGGAGACTAGGGTAGGTATAGTTGGTATGTGTGGAATAATGAGAATAGGGATTAGTTTGTTTATTTTAATCTTCATCAGAATCCAGTTCTCGGTGGCGTCTTATAAGGTATCTAATTCTTTCTGGGCCCTTTGGAAGGCTTCTTTGTTTTCTAAGGGTTTTAGGTTTTTCTTCTTCTATTTCGGGTTTATCCTCGGATTTATCCATTAAAACATACCATATATTCAGGTTACCTAGACTGAATCTTTTCCCGGGCAGGTGAATCTTAGAGCCAGGTTTTGATCTCTTGATTCTATTTCTTACGGACTCGACGGACATATTCATTCTTTCTGCATAGTCTAGGATACATTCATATCTATTTCCATTATCTGTAATATACCTCGGAGGATTGATGTTTCTTTTTCCAATCCTGTCTAATTCTGATATGTTTATATAACAAACAGGAAGATTTTTGTTATCTTTAACAAGGATATAGTCTAAGCTCCATATTGTTCCTGTAGACGCACAAACTCTTGAACATAGCGAATCTCTACGAATGCCTGCTTGCTGAGCAAACCAATCAAGTTTTTTGTAAGTAATTCCATTCCTGACTATTTCTTCAGGAGATTTTTGGCGAGTACTCATGTTATTCTGGTGTTGGTTTTATTTATAATTATTTATATCTTTTTGGAATGTTCCTTTGTTCTTTCAACTATCCAAAAGCTTTTAACTCTTAGATTAATAGAACATCTATGACAATTAGACAACCGATAAT
>CAYNAV010000038.1:0-7495 GCA_964395405.1 Candidatus Woesearchaeota archaeon
TCTTTACCCATTAAAAACATTAAACCAAACAATAATATAAAAAGAAGATTATACTGAAATATACTAAATTAAAAAACAATAATAATATAAACCCTAATTAACTTTCAATTTTATATTTTTCTATAAGCTCACAAATGAATACTCCTCTAAGCAATTAATCTCCAACAACCTAAATTAAAAAATCGATTAATTATTATTAACATAACTGTCCTGAATAACAATAGTTTCAACAATCACCTTATCCGGCTCCCCCCCAACAATATAACAAAAAGTTCTAATTTCATTAGAAGGCAAATTCTCTTTTTCAACATATCCTGAAGAAGATTCTCCATTAACCAAAAAAGTAATCTTTATCCTCTTATCCTCCCCATTAACCTGAACACAAGCTTGCCTATTCCCTGTATGGTATAATGTATATCCATTTTCAGTTTTAATAGAAATTGTCTTCTCCTCGTCCAGCCCCCAGCTTGATTTGATAATTGGATTAATAATAACCCAAACAACAGTAGCAATAAATACAGTAATTAAAACTACACTTAATGTGATATAAAATTTCTTTTTATCCCAAACCAAATCCCCATTATTAAAATACTTAGATCCCCCTCCAGCCAAATTAAATTCATCCCCCATAAATAAATCAACCAATAAACCTATTTATATATTACGGAACAAGAGAAAAACAAGAATAATCCTCAAATCTAGCTAATTTCTTCAAGTCCTCTAAATCAACCTTATTAATATTATTAGCATAATCCAAATAATCCTCTGCTTTTCCACTTACCTCTTCCAAAATCAAATTAACTGCCCGGTCATTTGAACTCTCAGCATCAACATCGTAACTTCCTAAAACTTGTTGCTTTGCTTCCTCCAGCTCTTTTAAAGAAGTATTCTCCATCTTCTTCATCTCCTCAAGACAAATCCTAATAGCCTCTTCTTCATTTTTCTTGTCTGTTCCAATAAAAATAATCATATAACCATAATTTTTTCCAGAGCCAATATCTGCTTTAACTGCATAGGCAAGCCCTCTTTTTTCCCTGACCTCTGTAAATAATTTAGAGGACATTCCATCTCCAAGAATTGTTGTAAAAACTTCCGCAGCATATCTATCTTTATCAGAAAATTTAGGAAAATGAAAACCGATAGCAATATTAACTTGCTGTATCCCTTCTCTTTTTTCCTTAAGTTTTAAATTGATTTTTTTAATAACCTGTTCATTAACCCTATTCATCCCCCGCGAAACAGAAAAATCTTCTGCAAGTTTTAATATCTCTTCAAAGTTGTTATTACCAACAACGCATAAGATAGCATTCTCAGGAGAATACACCCTCCGATGCTTCTCAATCAGTTTTTCCCGAGTCATGCCACCAACATTCTCCTCGGTTCCAGCAATGAACATACCAAAGGGAGACTCATATAAACAAGACTTTATCCTTTCCATAACATGAGCTCGCGGATTATCATTATACATTCTTATTTCTTCACAAATCACATTTGCTTCTTTCTTGACTTCCTCTTCTGGAAAAACAGGGTTAAAGAAAATATCAAAAATAACATCCATTGCAAGTCCTAAATGTTTTGAAGGAAGTTTAACATGGTATGCCGTCATCTCTTCAGAAGTAAAAGCGTTCAATGTCCCTCCAACCTTTTCAAGACTTTCCGCAATTTCTTTTGTATTTCTCTTTTCAGTTCCCTTAAAACATAAATGCTCAATAAAATGAGCGATACCCTTTTCTTTCGCATCTTCATAAGCCGAACCATACTTTACTGCCAGCATTACAGTTGTCACAGGAACATCTCTTTTCTCATGAATCACAGTCAGACCATTATCCAGCATCTTCTTATTAAATTCCATAACTTCTTCTAAGAAAAAACCTTTTTAATTATTTGTATTATCAAAAACAACAAATCTCTCCCCATTAATCTCAAACTCATCTAAAACATCAAAATTCTCACTAATAAAATTAATAATCCAATATCTCCTAGCTTCAAATCTCTTTTTCTTCTGTAAACTTCTTGTCGGCCAGCTTAAAACAATTCTATCAACCTTATCAATTATAGAAAAAATTAATTTTTTAGAATAATTAGGCTCCAATTCTAATGCATCAATAACATTAAACATCCACACCACTGTTTCTCCCTTTCTAGCCTCTTCTTTCACAATTTCAACTATTTTATCAAGATTAAACAAATCTTCCCAAATCGCTTTTCCATTAACCTTCTTTTCTTCAAAAAACTTATTCATCAAATCCACATATACTTTAGTAGCTTCAATAGCAACATACCTTTTTCCAATTAAATCCGCAGAAAAACCATTAACACCAGCACCCAAATCAATAATCGTCTTCTCATCCCCAAATATCCGTTTATACAACACAGAGTAGTCCCTATCTCTAGAAGAAATATGCTTTTTCAAAACATCCTTAGAATCTAACCTCCCCTTAACAAGCTTATTCGTCATAAAAACCCCAAAATACTTTCTTAAAACTTCTCTTGTCTTTTTCACATCTTTTCTATTTAGTAACAAAATTCTTTCAACTAAACTATCTGGTAACTCTTTAAATTCCCTCTTCTGTTTAACTTCTTTAACTAGTTCTTTCATAATTCAACAAACCTCTTAATAACTTCTTTATTTCGCACCTCAGGATGAAACAAGCACCCATAAATCTCTTTCTCCTTATGTTTAACTGCCTGGACAATTCCATTTCCACTACATAAAAAGTCAAACCCTTTCCATCCAGAAATATAATTATTGTGTAAATGATAAACTTCTTGTTTGCCTTTTAATCCAAAATAATCTTGCTGAAAATCCTCAAAATAGTAGCCAATTTCAGTTTTCTTTTTTATTTTCCCCCCAAAAACCAACCCAATAATTTGCATTCCAGCACAAATCCCAAAGGTAGGCTTATTAAAATCCTTCAACCACTCAAATTTCTTAATCTCTTTTAAAAATTGATTATCTGCGAGCGAAGTTCCACATACAATAACCCTATCACAAATAGATAAATCTCTGCTTTTCACATCCAGATAATGTAGAGTAAAAAACTTTTCATTATTTTCGTTCAGAATATCTTCAATAGGTTTCACAAATTCATAATAATGAAGTTTCTCCTTGCAAGTATTTATTACTAATATCATATTTCAATCTCCCCCCTAAAACTATTTTCACCTTCCTTAATCATATTAATATTTCTAATTTTAATCCTATCATTAAATAAAGGACAATTAACAACAAAAGATTCAAACTCACCCCCCTCTCCCGCAGGATTAATTCCCCATTTGTCCTTTAGCATCTTCAGCTCTTCAATAAATTTTTTATCTATCTTTCTCCCAATCCATTTCTCATTTAAAGGATAAGCAAAAACTCCAGAAAGAATTATTTCAAACTTACTTTTAATTAAATCATTCAAAAGCTCAATTTGATTTTTCTGCCATAAAGGATTAAAACATTCTATTTTTAATTTATTGCAAATCTTTTGAATTCTTGATGCCTGATAAACAGATTCAACAGCACCACTAACAACTCCTTCAATTTTATATTTTTTTACAGCCAGTTTAATTGCTCTTTCCAAATCATCAAGTTCTTTTTCTTTCTCCCCTTTCGTCTTCTGCAAAATTAAAGGCAGGCCAATAACCTCCGCTTGCTTTCCAACCAAAGAAATAGCAGGAGTATGAAACATAAAACTATCCTTATTCTCACTATCTAAACTAATCAAACATGCCAAATTATGTCCCTTCTGCTTAGCTAAGTACGCAGAATAACACGAATCCTTCCCCCCACTAAAAAGCACTCCTAGCATCATAGTATAAAAAATAAGAACTGCTTTATAATATTAACCCCCCATAAAAATAAAGAGCCAATTAGTCGAATTCCTTTGGTTTTTTCAAAAAACTAAAAAGAATAATTAAGATAATAAGAACGGCTATAACTCCCAAAACAATAGCAATATAAAAATAAACAGTATATTCTCCCGAAACATCATCATAAAGATAATCACTAAAAGAATCACCGGAACTTGCTTCTTCTTGTTCTAACCCTTCTACAGAGGATTCATAATTTTCTATAGCCCCTTGTTCCTCTTGCCCTGAATCATTTATTGTCTCATCAAAATCACTAATAAAATCCTCTTCTTCACCTAAATCTTCAATACAAATAACATCACAATCATCTAAACAAGAATCATAATCATCATCACAATTAAGTTCACAAACAGAATTTTCTTGGCAATTATTAAGGCAAGAATCATAATTATCATCACAAGGAGGAATGCAGTCATTATAACAACTTTCTTCATCTGCAGAAACAATACTTAAACAAAAAATAAACAACAGAGATAAAAAAAATAAGAAAATTACAAAATTATTTACCTGCTTTTTCATCTAAAGATAAATAGTCTTGATTTTTTAAATCTATATCTCTAAAGACACTGTCCATTTAAACATCCAGAAGGACAACTAATCAATTCATCAGCATCAGCATCTATAAAATTCCCAGACTCATCAGTCCTACAAAAAGCTTCCTCAACATAACAATCTTCTCCAGAACAATTCTCAATACTCTGCCACCCGCCAGGTGTTCCATCAGAATCATAACTTAAAATTAAAGCACAGGCATCTTCATGCTCTAACTCAAACGAACCCATCTTAACATTAGTCGAACCAAAAACAGTTGGATTTAGTCCGCCATCACTATCTACGCACTCAACACTTGGAGTATTATTATTTAAAACATTATCACAAACATAAATTTCAGCCTCATAATCCCCACAAGCAGAATCACTTAATATAATTTGATTCACACTATTCTCTTGTTTTTGAATATCATCATAAAGATATATCAAAGTCCCCGAACTCGTCGCCCTTCTTGCTGTTCCAATCTTCACAATCCTATTGTCCCCATTAACCCCAGTATAAGATTCCTTAGGATTTTCAACATAATAAGATTCCCACATATTCCCTATTTGCTTAAAATTATAATAAGAAACATAAGACTTTTTAAGCTCTTTTCCATCTTTAGTATAAACATCAAACCTTAAAGAGCATTCGTTATCTTTGCATTTTTCAGGCAAATCTATTTTGAAATATTTCTTAGCAATCCTCCTATATCCCAAGGAATTAATCGTAACACAACTATGTTTCAAATTTAAAGTTGAAACTAAAAGTTCGCACTCATTGCTTTCCAAAACACACTGATCTGTTAAACAGTTGCACTCAGCATCATTAGTAACAATAGAACCATTTATACAACTCATCTCTCTTAAAGTAGAACTATCTGCACAAAACTTTTTCAAATATATTCCACCATTATAAGCAATTCTTTCCCCATACCTCTCTTCGCATCGTTCAGATTCTGGATTTACAATTACTTGACAAACTTCTTTTCCTTCCCCATTATTATAATTTTCAGTTACTTCTTTTTCAGTCAAAACCTTATCAAAAAATACAACTTCATCAATTAAACCTTTAAAAGATTGTGACTTCTGAAATCCACCTAAAATCTTATCCTGGTCCTGTCCTATAACAATTCCCCCAGATAAAATAGCCTTACTACTAATCGCACTTGTCCCCACTAATCTCCCATCAATATAAACTTTCATCTGCTTACTTACACTACTAATTGTAACAACCAGATTATGCCAATTGTCATCATTAAGATTAAATTTAATCGCTTTCCTAGATTCTTTTACATAAATAGAAGAAGAAGAAAAAATCAAAAACCCATTAGCTCTTGAATTGGATTCAGCAATAGACAGAATTGCTTTATTTTTATCAGAAGTTTTTACCCATGCTGAAAAAGAAAACTCAGATTTTTGATAAAGAATATTTCCTGGAACAACCACATAGCTCGAAGTGCTGCCCGAAAAATTATAAGCATTCCCTATCTTTCCCAAGGCCGTGCTAACATCATGCATTTCTAAATCAGCATTTACATCCCCATCATAACATGAAATGACATTAGAACCATTAAAAAAATATTTTTTGATACTATTGTCTTTTCCAACAAGCCCGGGTTCTGAAACATTACCTCCCCCAGATACAACATCGCCAGTAATCTTTTCAAAAAAATTAGAAAACCATCCAGCAGAAACCAGATTAAAACATAAAACACCAATTAATAAAAAACCCATCACCAGAGCACTTTTTTTCATAAAAGATATAAACCCCTATAGTATATAAAAGTTATGGCATCCACAAACCAGTCTCCCTTTTACAAGATAGCAGAAGGAAAATATCTAAATGAGAAAAATCCTGAGAAAAAACTGGAGTATTTAGAAGAAATGATTAAGGAATGCCCAAAGCACAAATCTTCTGAAAAAATGCTCTCAAACTTAAAAAATAGATACAGAAAACTGAAAGAGGGTCTTGAAAAATCAAGAAAATCAGGAAAAGGTTCAAAACAAGGAATAAAAAAATCAGAAATGCAATGTATTCTTCTCGGTTTTCCAAATACTGGAAAATCCTCTTTTTTTAAATTACTAACAAATCAAGATGTAAAAATATCCGATTTTGGATTTTCAACCCACTACCCAGAACTAGGAACCTTTGATTATGAAGATGTAAAAATCCAAATCATAGATATGCCTCCGTTTCCCAACCAAAGCCAAAGCATTGTAAACACAACAGATACAATTCTTCTCATAATAGATAGCTTAGAACAAATCGCACTTTCACAAGATCTCCTTAGAAAAGCGAATGCAAAAAAAATAATAATTTACAACAAATCAGACCTTTTAACAGAAGCAGAAAAAAGGAAAATAAAAGCCAACCTAGACTCAAAATACAAAAATCTCAAGTCTTTTCTCTTCTCCTCTATAAATCCTGAAGAAGAAGTGATTAAAGAAATAAAAAAAACAATATTTGAAACGTTTCCAATAATAAGAATTTATACAAAAGAGCCAAAAAGACCAACAAGCAAAATCCCAATGATTCTAAAAAAAGATTCTTCAGTAAAAGATGTTGCAGAGAAAATACTGAAAGGCCTTTCATCTAAAATAAAAAAATCAAAAATATGGGGTCCGAGCTCTAGATTCGGAGGGCAATCAGTTGGAACAGAGCATATCCTTAAAGATAAAGATGTGGTAGAATTCCAAACAAAATGAAAATATTATGAACAAAAAATTAGTCTTCATTCTTTCAATAATCTCCATCATACTACTATCCCTTCTCTCCAATCATACAGAAATAGTGGGTAAAATAAAGAATATAAATTACTATCCAGAAAGAATTGATATTTACCTAGAAGATTTAAATGAGCCAATTATAATCTTTACAAATAAAATACTAAATTTATCTAAAGAAGACATTATTCGGGTTGAAGGAACGAGAGAAACATACAAAAATAAAGAGCAGATAATCGCTAATAAGATAATAAAAATTAATAGTTAATAGCTAAACAAAATCAATAAAGATATATACTTCCAACTATTAAATAAATGAAATGCTTATAGAACTAGTCTTAGCATTAATGATGGGAATAATCGCAGGCACATTCACAGGC
>CAYNAV010000039.1:0-7443 GCA_964395405.1 Candidatus Woesearchaeota archaeon
TGCAGCAAGAATAAAAAACTGCGCACGATTATTACTATTAATCCCTCTTTTCATAGTTATCTCAAGAACTTGGCATTTATAAAATTATTCAATTTTTAGCCAATCAAAACCCTTAAATATCAAGAATTACTCATAAAAATGCAGACCATGCTGGCGCGCTAGCCCTGCGCTGTTTGCAAACGGGCTTTATGGCAAGCTTAAGGACAGATGTGATTTGAAACTGCTAACGATATCAGCTTAACGTTGAAGTTTTGTCCTTCTTGATCTTGCTGTAATGAACTGGGTCAGACCTTGATCGGAGCAGCCCTAAGTTATAGTTTAGATGCTTGAGGGGTTGCAGGACTGAGAAGAGTTAATATCCTCTTATCAGCGGATTTGAGCTGCTGTCCGGGTCTGTAAAAATTTCACTCTTGACTAAAATAAAGGATTAACAAGAGTAAAATTTTTAGAGCATCATCTATCTTTCACACCAAGATTTAAATAAAACTTAAATCTTAAAAAAACATGAAATATCTGGCCATAGCATTCTTCCTTTTAATCCTAATATCAATAACATCTTATTTCCTGTATGAAAATGTTCCTGGAACTCCTCAAAATTTAAAGATAGAATATCAGCAAGAACTCCCAAGAACAGTCAATGCAAGTTCAGAAGTAAAACAATTTGTTCAAAACATGAGATTTAATCATAATGATCTATCCTATTCCTTTAATACCTCCTGTTCAGAAGAACAAAAACAGAGGATAGAACAAGCATTCCTGATAATCCATCAAAAAACAGCAATAATAAGTTTTTATCAAACTAATCAAAACCCAGATATCGATATAGTATGTTCAGAAGACATAATAGAAAAACAAGAAAACACATTCCTTGCAGGAGAGGGTGGACCAACCCAATTTATTAATAATACTCTCTACCCTCTAATTTCAAAAGGAATGATTCTTTTATACAAACAAAAAGATAATTCGGAAAAATGTGATGAACCTTTAGTAGAACTCCATGAACTCCTTCATGTATTTGGTTTTGAACATTTAAATGACTCTTCGTCCATAATGTACCCCTATCTATCTTGCGATCAAAAACTAAATCCCGAATTTATCACCTATCTGATAAAATTATATAGCATAGAACCAAAAGCAGAATTGTTCTTCAGGAATATTACCGCGGTAAAATCAGGCAGATACCTAAATTTTGAAGTTTCAATTGAAAATAAAGGGATGATCAATGCAAAAAACATCACCCTCAGAATTTCTGCTCCTCAATCCATAAAAGATTTCGATTTTAATGAAATTGAACCAGGCTCCTATAAGAAACTAACAGTTGAGAATCTAAAACTTCCTTCAAGAAGCACAAATGAAGCAACATTCTCCATAGTCTCCAACACTAAAGAGTATTATACAGATAATAATGCTATAAAGATGCAGGTAAGTAGTTAAATAAATTATAACTAATGTTTAAGTAACCAGGCCAAAGACGACTCTACCCCAAATTGTTAAGATAATCCCTCACCAAATCCAAAACAGCTTTATCTCCAGGAACCATCCTTAACTTCTTTGCTCCAGAGAATTCGAAAAGGCGCATACCGTCCCCCTCTCCCAATGTGAACCCCATAAGTTTATCTTCAAGAGGAGAAACAAAAACAGCCCTATCCACAACAAATCCATCAAAAGTATTCTTGCAATTTCCAAGATACTTAAAGTCCGTTAATTTATATCCTAATTCTTCTTCCGTCTCCCTTATTACTGCTTGTTCGGCAGTTTCACCCTCATTAATACCTCCTCCAAAGAATCCCCATTCCTCGCCAATTTTAGAAATCTTTCGTCTATCTTGCAAAAGAATTTTGTTCTCTCTATCATAAAATACAATTAATGCTACCTTTCTCTCAGCCATAAGAATATAATTTACTTAAAATTATATAAACCTACTGTCGAGGTCTTCTCATCAATAAAGAAACTATAGCCTAAAAAAGATAAGTTAACAGATAGGCTTAAAAATATAATTCATTAAGCCTTATTATGGTTAAAGGAAAAACAAAAGCTATAATCTTTGATTATTGGAACACACTAGCAAGTTGCGAAGTTAATGAAGAAACCCTTAAAGACGCCACCATAAAAACATACGACTACCTAAAAAGCAAGGGTTATCCGGTAGATTTAGACAGGTTATCTGAAAGAAGAAAAAGCGGTTTTTTAAAATACAATGAATGGGCTGTGAAAAATAGAAAAGAACTAACTCCGGAAGAATCTTTTAAAAAATACATATTTTATGACCTAGACATAAGTGAAGAGGACTTGAAAGAAGTTATAAAAATCAACGAACAATATGACCACCTACATAAATTCAAAAAAGATCTAAGAGAAACACTAGTAAAATTGAAAGATAAAGGTTATAAATTAGGAATCTTGAGTAATGCGTGGACGAGGTTAACTTTTCTTCATTTAGATGAACTAGGAATACGAGATCTCTTTGATTCCATTATTCTTTCTTGCGATTGCGGAGTAAGAAAACCATCAAAAGAAATATTTGATATTTCTATCAAGCAGTTAAAAGTTAATAAAGAAGATTGTGTCTTTGTAGGGGACGATCATGAGGACGATATTTTCGGAGCGAAAAATTACGGAATACCTTGCGCAATAGGCATGAAACCAATCAAAATTAAGCCAGGAATAGAACATATGCCTACATTTTATATTGAAGAAATTTATGAGCTTGATAATTTGATAAATAAGCTAAACCCCGTTGCAAGAGTCCCCGTATCTATTGGTGAACTAGTAGATAAAGTTACAATCTTAAATATAAAACTGACTAAAATCTCTGATTCAGAAAAATTAAAGAGTATAAAAAAAGAACTTTTATGCTTATCTCCAATATTGAAAGAAATAAATTTTTCCGAAACAAATGCCCATTTCAAAAGACTATTAAAAATTAACTCAAGGCTGTGGGAAATTGAAGATAAAATAAGGACCTATGAAGATAAAGGACTATTTGATGATGAATTTATAAAACTTGCAAGAGCTGTCTATAAAAAGAATGATGAACGAACAAAAATAAAAAAAGAAATAAACACCCTATTTAATTCAGAACTTCATGAAGAAAAGAGTTACTCAAAATCTTGAGTAATAAAATGGTAAAAAATTCTATAAAATTAGTAGAAAAAGGAAAGATAAAAGAAAAGATAAAATACTTCAAAGGAAAAGCAGTTACTGTAATAAGCGATTTTGATGGAACCCTAACAAAAAAGCATTCAGAAAGTAAGAAGTTTATTAATTCAATCTCCGTGTTCAGACATACTAATTTCTTAAGTCAATCATACCAAAGAGAAAGCAATAAAATGTTTACTAGGTATTATAAAATTGAAACAGATAGTAACATAAAAAGATCACTAAAGCATAAATCCATGATATTTTGGTGGAAAAAAGAGTTTAGATTGTTAAATAAAAATAAGTTAACTCAAGAAATAGTATCTAAGATAATGGATGAAAACTACATCGTCTTGAAAGCAGATTTTGATGAATTTTTGCGAACTATCGGTAAAAATAAACTGATTATATTCTCAGGAGGAATAAAAAATATTATTGAACACTTACTAAGAGAATATAAAAATTCAGACATAGACATAATTGCAAATAAGATAAATTTCAATGAGAAAAATTTTGTTAACGAATTAAAATTAATCGTAGCCACAAATAAAGATGAGATCTATTTAAAAGAACATCATCCGGAAGTTTATGAAAAAATAAAAGATAAACCCATCATCATAATAGGGGATAATTTAAATGACTGTGAGATATTTCATAATAAAAAAAATGCGATAAGAATATTGTTATCTTCTGAAGGAAACAAAAAAGAAATACAAAAATACAAAAATAAAGTTGACTTTTTTGTAAAAAATAGTGATGATTTGAAAGAAGTTATAAAGATTTTGAATAAGATAATCAAATGAAATTCAGAGTAAAAATTAAATATGTATTCTCAGAGAGTTTTTACAACATTCAAAAGAAATTTATACAATGGAGCTATCCTAATTAAAGAATCAAACAAATCCTTTTTTTCAAAACTAAAATTATTAACAAGAGCGTCTTCAAACAAGTTACTTGGAAAAAATGATTCCAAAAGAGAGATATCTACCTTAATATTTTTTTTAACTAGTCCATAAATACTCCTATAATACTCTAAACAAGACGCAGCATCACACTTATCCTTAACAGATAATCTTCTCTGTTCAAGAAATAAAAAAATATCTTTGAGATACTCTTTCTCAGACTTAGACATTTTATTGATACAATAATTTATCAAGTGCCCAAAATTTTCAAGATCTCCAAGGGAGATATTTTCAGAGTATATAACAGGTATCTGATTAAGGTCGTAACTACAAAAACCCAGAGGAGATTCACCGCTAAGTGATCTAAGGTTCTCACTATCCCAATTCATCGCCTTATACATAGTAAAAACCACCTTTTTTAACTTAGTAAAAAAAATAGAGGAAGCAGAATCCATACAAATAAATAAGTCCAAATCAGTTTTATGAACCGATTCTTTAAGATCCCTGAATCCGTGATCAGTCAATAACTTAACTTTGTTATTTCTAGATAGCTTTTTAATCAGCTGTAAATCTGACTGCTTTTCCTTTTCTGATATAGAAATGTATCTTTCAAAATAATCGGATTTACTTTTTAATATATTTTCAATATCCTGCTTAGAAAATGATTTATCCTGGGTGGATGCAAAAGGGCATAAACAAATTTTTAACGGTATCTTATTTAAATCTAGATTAATTGGATCTTGTGTAGTTTTTACCAGATTAACAAACCTATAAACACTTTTGGTAATCAGGTCATTTACGTTTTCCTTAAGTAAAATATCTTCAAACTGTCCAGAAATGCAAAAAAGTATTTTATTATGGTCATCTATAATATAATTCCTTCCCAAAACAAAAAAGGTTAAATCTTTTTCCCTTAAAGTTTGAAGAATTTGAACAAGTGTTATTTGATGTATATCTATAAAGTTAGGAATAATTATGACTGAGCCTTTTTTTATTTTAGATATATTTTTCAAGTCAAATAGATATAACTCCCCTTGATTAAAACAACCTAAGCAATCCGGATACCTTGAATAAATAGAACTCACTGAACTTGAATAATTCTTCATAATCTCCAAAATCTGAAGATTTGTAATAGAATCTCCAACAAAGTTGAAAGTGTCTAAATAACAAAGATTCTTACAATTTTTCAACAATTCCATGCTTCTTTTTTTAAAAGTGTCTTCTTCAAGAACTATCTCTTCATACCCGAATTCTCCTTTAAGCATTTTATGTTGATGCTTTCTCAAAAAAGTTTTATGCAAACAGATCCTAATCTCTCCGCTACAAAACAAATCCTCTATTTTCTTCTCAATGATTGGAAATGGATACCCTATCTGCAAAATGGTCTCTGACTTTTTTGAACCTTGTTTGCACAAAATTATACTTTCGTCCAAGTCAATTACCTGGTAATCCTTCTTAGTATTAAGTTTTTCAAGAATAAATGAAAAATTGTTCTTCAAATAATCCTCCAAATACTTAAAAAGAAAATTATACTCCCGATTAATCCCTTCTTTAACAGTTTCTTTGTTTTCCCAAAAAGTAAAGTCTAAAACATTCTTGGAATTAATATGAATAGACATTGATTAATCAATAGAGGAATATTTATAAATGTTCCTAGTAACTACTATCTCATGACAGTAATAGTAGGATTTGAAGGAATTTCTTGTGTTGGGAAAACAACAGTAATAGAAAGGGTGTCCCAAGGACAAAATATCCCCTATATAGCTGAAGTTAACGAAGTACCTGCAGGAATATCTGGCTCCTTTGGAATTCAAGAATGGTTTTTCAAAAACACATTGTTTAATGTTAGAAACAACACAAAAAACCGCTCTGAAAAGGACTTATTGATCTTTGATAGAACCTTTTTCTCTTCTTTAGCATATACTATGGCGCTTGACAAAATAAATCGAACTAAATTTTTTCATCCCCTCTTAATAAAGTACCAAGAAGAGGTAGATAATTCAGAAAATTATCCTGACCTTTCAATTGTCTTAACTGAAAATCAAGAAACAGTCATAGAGAGGATCAAAAAAAAATTTGGATATCATCCTGAATGGTCTAACCCTTTATTTGTGGACTGTTTTGGTAGAAGTCTGTCTAGAATAATTCATGAAAGTGGTAAGCCTTATAAAACGATAAGAACACGAGACTTCAAGACGGAGGAGATAATGGGAAGCCTCCAGAAGGGTCATCTAAGAAAAGGCTTTTCAGCATTTCTAGCAGAATATTACAGAAACCTACCTAACCCCCATAAGTCAGAGTAGCAACAATTCTTAACAAAAGGTTTTCCCAAAATCGTCAAAGACACGGTTAACTCATATAGATAATCCAAACATCCTAAAACTGATCGACAATCTAGTTGAGCCATAATCTTTATAATCCCTTTAATTTTGATTATAATACGCCTTCGTCGCATAAGGTACCACGAGAAGTGGTTCAAGTATGCTCCTAGGTAACGACGCCTTCGTCGCATAGTGGTATTGCATCAGGTTGCTAACCTGAGCCCTTCGGGGTCCCAGGGTTCGATTCCCTGCGAAGGCATTTTTGCAGGAAATCGAAAGTTCGATTCCGAGCAAATTGCTCTTTGAACTAGATTCATGATTTTGAAAAGAGTGATTTGCGAGATGCGAAGGCATATCTTTTCTTGTGGCGAATTCAACCCCCAGTTCCAAACAACATAAAAACTTATAAACAACAACAACTTTAACAAAACAGACAACATGGAAAAAGACATTGGAAAAATCAAGAAAAATTCAGAGACATCGATAGTAATAAGAATTGATGATTTTGGAGGAAAAACTGGACTTACCATCAGAGAATTCACAACATCTGAAAAATATACTGGCTTCACAAAATCAGGAACAAGGATCCCAGCAGAAAGTTTTGAAGAATTTAAAAAGATGATCAATTCAATAAGTCCAACAGACCTTGCAACTTCTGCATCTTTATCTACACTATCGTCACAAAAAACATTTCAGCCAAAGGCAGGAAAATCATCCCAAAAATCGATGGATGATATTCCAGAAGAAGATTTAATGTAAAATGGAAAGCTACTATGCTATTTTAGGCAATCGACGCATTGTCGCAATCACTGATGAAAGAGGTCTAACCGTATTTAACCAAGAGTGCCAACAATCCGCAATCCTGCTAGATCCAATTCAGGTACCCCTTATCAGGGCAAACCTGCAAAAAAGAGGAGGCCTTTCAAGTTCAAATATGCCTACCCAATACCTCGACTATTTTTTAGACAGATAAACCAAGGTCATATAGCTAACTAAATCCTACAAGATTAAACATTTCCAAATGCTCCCAAAACATTAATAAACTATTTTAAAATACCCTTAACATAAAAGAGAGGCAAAAT
>CAYNAV010000040.1:0-6799 GCA_964395405.1 Candidatus Woesearchaeota archaeon
ATTTTTCTTGCGATTGTTACTATTTTTGTTTTATTAAGTATGTCTTTGGGATTAAAAGAGACTGTTGATAAGGAATTTCAGAAGTTGGGAGGGGACAGGTTTTTTATTCAGCCAAAAGGGCAGTTAGGAGCTCCAGGGACTGGAGGGGCTGTCCAGCTTACAACAGATGATGTTGATTTTATTGAGAAGATAAATGGTGTTGATAAAGTAAGCTATATTGTTGCCGGTTCTGCTAAGGTTACATTTAAGGAAAAGTCAAGATATGTTTATGCAGCGGGGCTACCTATGGAAAAAGAAAAATTTGATTTTGTGATGTCCTCTGGAATGCCAGATATAGCTTTTGGAAGAATGCTTAAGAAAAGTGATGTGGGAAAGGTAAATATTGGGAGTAGGTATGATATTTTATTTGACAAACCAGTTAAAACAGGGGATAAGATTTTTATTAATGATGTTGAATTTGAAGTTATTGGAGTTTTTGAACCTGTTGGAAATCCGCAGGATGACAGTAATGTCTATATGACTTTAGAGGATTTTAAAGAGCTTTATAATTCAGGGGATAGAGTTGATTTTATTTATGTAAGTGCTTTTGCTGGAGAAAACTTGGCGGCAGTTGCTAATAATGTTGAGAGGAAATTAATGAAGCATAGAGGGGTTGATGAGAAAACTATAGATTTTTCTGTTCTTACTCCCGAAGAACTTTTGGCCAGTTTTGGAACTATTTTAAATATTTTAACGGCCTTTTTAGTTGGGATTGGCTTTATTTCTGTTTTGGTCGGAGGAATTGGAATTGCAAATACGATGTATACTTCAGTATTAGAAAGGAATAAGGAAATAGGAACAATGAAGGCAATTGGGGCGAGAAATTCAGACATACTTATGATTTTTGTGATTGAAGCCGGAATTTTAGGTTTAATAGGGGGTGTTTTGGGCTTGATTGTTGGAGCAGGAATTGCGAAAATGATTGAGATTATTGCAAATCAGGCACTCGGAAGCAATTTGTTGCAGGCATCTTTTAATCCAATAATTGTTTTTGGTTCTTTGGGTTTTGCATTTTTAGTTGGGCTTCTTTCAGGAGTATTACCTTCTTATCAAGCAAGTAAATTAAAACCAGTTGATGCGTTACGTTACGAATAGTAATGTAATGAATTAATTTATTTAGTACTTTACGTTACGAATGAAAATGGAAACATTTATAAGCTTTCGTAACTTTCATAAAATAATGAAAGTTAAACAATATGTTTCAAAAAGAGGATTGCAGGCTTTCTTAAGTTTGTTAGTTCTTGTTTTTATGTTTGGGAGTGTTTCTGCGATTGATACTTCGAGACAGATGAGGCTTGATTTTGGGCATGTTATGACTATTGAGAGCATTAGTTTTTCTCCGATGGATCTTACACCTGGAAGTTCGGGTAATGTTTTAATTAAAATATTAAATGATGGTAATTTGAAATTATATGATATACGAGCTAAATTGATTTTTCCTTCGGGAATTTTTCCCTTGAATGATGTTGATGAAGTAAAGATTTCAAAACTTGCTGCGGGGGAGGAAGCTGACTTAGTGTATAAGGTTATTGTTTCGCCATCGATGGCTGAGGGAGTTTATGAGGCGTCCTTGTCAATGGATTATCTAAATTCTATTGGGGATGAAAGGCAGGATAATAATACTTTTGGGGTTATTGTGAAGAGTGTTCCTAAGATTTTTGCAGTGGTTGATAGTACTACATTATATAAGGGAAATAGCTTAGGCGATGTTACCGTTAAATTTATTAATAATGACATTGCTGATGTTAAATTTTTGACAGTTAAATTACAAAACTCAAAGGATTACCAGATAATTTCAAGTGCGGAGCAGTATCTGGGTGATTTGGATTCTGATGATTTTGAATCTGCTGACTTTAAGATAAAACTTAATAACAAGATGGATTCTATTAACATACCATTAAGCATTACTTATAAGGATTCGTTAAATACGGATTATAGCCAAGATATTAATCTTGAGTTGGTTATTCTAAGTGCTTCTGAAAGTGGTGTTTCGAAGAGTAATACTACAACTTATGTTTTGGTTATTGTTATCCTTGTTATAGCTTATGTTGTCTATAGACGATATAAAAAGGGTAAGAAAAATTCTTCTAAGAAATAATCGGAATTCTCAAGGTTTTTAAATTGTGATTTACTTAGTTTATGAGGTGAAAATATGTATTGGTATTTAATTGCAGTTATTTTTGCCGCGGTTATTTGGAGTCTTGCTTTTTATATTAGAAAGGACCTGAGAAAACCAGCAATTTGGACAGGAGTAAGTTATTTGTTTTTTATTGTTGGAACTTTTACTTTGTGGAGATTTCTTTCTATTTATTTTTATATTTGAGAATCCATTGTTCCTTCTTATTATAATCCTGATACTCTTTTTAATTTGGCTAGACTCACTGGAGGTATCTGTATTGAGGATTTGATGTTTTGCTTTTTTGGGGGAGGCTTAGCCGTTTTTTCTTATGAGTTTATTTTTAGAAAAAAGATTAAAAGAAAAAGAATTCGTAGACCCCACTATAAGGCGTTAGGAGTATCTTTAGTAACTCTCATTCTTATATGGTTTTTCTTTAAACCGAATTTAATTTATCCGCTGATTATTTCTAGTTTTATGGGTGCAATTTGTTTGTGGGTTGATAGAAAAGATTTGATTAAACATTCTATCATTGGAGGTCTTTCATTTATGTTAATACATGTTTTATTAGCGGCCATATTATTTACCTTTTTAACTCCTAATTTACTTAATTCTTTTTTTAATTTTAATAACATCAGCGGAATAGTTTTTCTTAATGTTCCTATTGAAGAATATTTTTTTGCTTTTGCTTTTGGTCTTTTATGGGCCCCTATTTATGAATATTTTTATGGTAAGATTGATGTGAATATTAAATAAACTTAAAAATAGATCTTTCTTAACTATTTTGTGGGCCTATAGTTTAATGGATAGAACGACAGGTTTCGGCCCTGTTGATCGAGGTTCAACTCCTCGTAGGCTCATAGTGAACCTCGGCGATGATTCAGATGTTTAGTTTAATTGCTGATTATCGGAAGGGTCAATTCCTTCCAGGTCCGTTGAACCCTGCGATAGTTTTTGCATGCGAGACTTTTTAAATATTGGAAATATAATTATTAGATGAAGAAAAAAGAAGAGAAGCCAGAGAAACATGAGTTGGGAATTAGTGCGGATAAGGATGAGTTTTCTGAGTGGTTTACTCAATTGATGATTAAGGCGGATTTAGCGGATTACACCAAGGTTTCAGGGTGTATGGTGCTTAAGCCATCTTCTTATTCTATGTGGGAGAAGATTCGTGATTTAGTGGATGAGAGATTGAAAAAAATGAAAGTGCAGAATGTTTGTTTTCCTTTATTTATTCCAGAATCTTTACTTATGAAAGAGCAGGAACATGTTGAGGGATTTACTCCTGAAGTTGCATGGGTTACTCATACTGGGAATACTAAGTTAAATGAAAGGTTGGCTATTCGTCCAACTTCTGAGGCAATAATGTATGATTCTTATTCAAAATGGATTCGTTCATGGAGGGATTTGCCTTTAAAATATAATCAATGGTGTAATGTTGTAAGATGGGAGTTTAAGCACCCTACTCCTTTTTTGAGGACTAGAGAATTTTTATTTAATGAGGGACATACAGTTTTTTCTAATCAAAAAGAAGCAGAAGAAGAAGGGAAGAAGATACTCGGAATGTATAAGGATGTTTGTGAGAATTTTATGGCTTTGCCTGGTTTGGTGGGGAAAAAGTCAGATAAAGAGAAGTTTGCAGGTGCGGTATATTCTAAATCTCTTGAATATTATATGCCTAATGGGAAAGCTATTCAGGGTCCAGCTTTTCATCATGATGGACAAAAGTTTGCGAAGGCTTATGACATTAAATTTTTGAATAAAGAAGGAAAGGAGGAGTATGCATGGCAAAATACCTGGGCAATTTCAACAAGAATGTTGGGTGTTATGTTTGCAGTTCATTCTGATTCTAAAGGTTTGATTATTCCTCCAAAGATGGCTCAAAATTGTATCGTTATTGTGCCTATCTTAATTAAAGGAAAGGAAGAGAAAGTTTTGGAGAAAGTGCATGAACTTGAAGCTGAATTGAAGAAGTTTGGGTGTTTTATAGACGACAGAACTGAGTATCAGCCGGGTTTTAAGTTTAATGAGTGGGAACTTAAAGGGATACCGATAAGGGTTGAAATTGGACCTAAAGATATTGAGAATAAACAAGTTATTTTGGTAAGGCGAGATAATGGGGAGAAGAAAGAAGTTAAAATGAAGGATGTTTCAAAAGTTGTTAAAGAGACATTGGATGAAATTCAGGAAAACTTGTTTAATAAAGCTAAGAAACTTTTATATGATAATATTATTGAAACAGAAACTTTAGGCGAGATGAAGAAAGGGATTGAAAATAAGAAGATATGTTTAGCTCCATTATGCAAGTCAAGAGAATGTGAAGATGATTTGAAATTTAAGAGTGGCGGGGGTAAAGTTTTGAACATTCCTGAAAATCAGCCTAGGAAAAAGGCAAAATGCGTTCTTTGTGGGAAGGATTGTGATTATTGGGCTTATGTTGGAAAAAGCTATTGATTAGCGGGTTAATGAAACATGAAAAAGAAATTTAAAGAGGAGTTGAAAAGGCAAATAAGGTTTGCAATTGCTGCGGCAGTAGGTTTTATTATTGCCTTTGCATGGAGAAATTTTATTTTTGAGCTTACTCGTGAGTGGGTTGTGAAAATTTCTATTTTTGCGGGGGCGAATTTAATTAATTTTTTCTCTTCATTGGTTATTACTGTTTTAGGAGTTGTTATTATAATCATTTCTTCACGGTTACTTAGATAGGGGATAAGAAATGTTTATAAATCTTAATTGTTCTTCTGTTTCATGGTTGAAATTAAAGCCTCTAAGCCTATTAAGCAGCTTAAGAGGGGAGAGAAAGTAAAGATTGATGGAAGAGCGTGGGAAATTGATTTTCATGGTATTCTAATGGAGCATAACGATGGGAAAGGCGGGAAGGTTCCTGAGATGGTTATGGAGATATTTGATCCAAAGACTGATGAGGATGGGCAGGTTAGATATTTTGAACATAATCTTGATATGAGCTTGGAGTTTTATCTCTTAAAAGATGATATTTTGTATGTTAGGAAGAATTTTGAGAAGATTGAGTGGTGATTTTTTTTGGGTTTAATGGGCGGACTTTGTCTACAATTAATATTTTGTCTACAAACTTGTCTACATTTGCTTTTTGATCAAAATTCTTGCCAAAAAGGTTCTGGTTTTATCATATTCTCGTGCCAAAAAGGTCATAAAAATACATAATTCCCTCGATAACCTTAATATTGTTTCCTGCCCAAATAGTAAGGTTTTTAAATAGGTAAGGCCTATTATAATCATGAGTCATATAGAAATTAAAAAGACAAAAAGTAATAACTATGCATCTTTTGTAAAGAAGATAGTTTTTATGGGAAAACCCTATGTTGTTAAGAAAAGCATGGGAGTACAGTCGCCAACTCTCAATAAAGAAAAGTTCCTATTGGATAATATAGAATCAATAACAAAAGAAGAATTTGATTTTAGAAAAAAATATCTAAGCCAAATTATTTCCAAGATTTCTCATAATGAAAAATTACCAGAGAATATAGAATTGTCCTCTATTAAATTAAATAACTTAATTGATGCTAAGAATTGTCAAGAAATGGTGGACATAGAATTTGCAAAAGAATTCATTTTTAATTCAAATAATATTGAAGGATCCAAAATACCGCCTCATGCTGTTCGTGAAATTATTGATAAGGGGGACACTAAATATTCAGACAAAAATGAGATTAAGGAAGTAAAGAACTCTATTGAGGCATTCAATTACTTGAAAAGATTATTTAAGTTTAATATTACCTCCATAAAAAAACTTTATCATGTTCTAACAAAAGATTTAGAAATGCAAAAAGGAGTTTCTTATCCTAAGGGTTTTAAGAAAGTCCAAAATGTCATAGGCAATTCAATAACAACTGCTCCTGAAAATGTTGAATCTGAGTTAGTGACATTATTAAAATGGTATAGAGAAAATAAAAATAAAATTCACCCTTTAATCCTTGCCTTTGAATTTCATAAACGATATGAGGGCATTCATCCTTTTTTAGATGGAAATGGGAGGACGGGAAGGTTAATTATGAATAAAATTTTAATGAGTAAGGGGTATCAGCCAATAATTGTCTATAAAGAAAACAAGGAATCTTACTTTAATTCTTTAGCGAAAGCTAATGATGGTATGCCTAAAAAATATTATCAATTTATGCTGGAGCAGACGAGAAAAAGTTATGATTTCTTAGAAAGTGTTATAAAAAGATATTAATGATTTATCCACACCTCAAAGACACACATGTTCGGTCACGGCGGTTGTGGCGTTTTATGTTCAAAAAATAAGGAAAACATTTAAATATTCAGTTACTAATCGTATACTAATGGTAACTAAAACTAAATTTACATTTGGCATTTTGTATGCTTATGATTCTTGCGCGACATCGCTCTTTTTTCGCTGTCGCGCTGAACAAATTTAGTTCAATATACTGATGGTAACTAATGAGGAGACGACAGTGAAGATAAGCAGGTGGCTTATTGATGAGATTGATGTTTTTATTAATAGTTCCAAGAAAAATAAATCTGATTTTCCCTCTAAGAGAAATTTTATTGACCGAGCTGTGATTGACTTTCTTGAGAAAAAGGGGATAAAAGTTTAAACTAAATGGGAGAAAAAATGGATAAGATTAAAGAAGCAAGAGATCT
>CAYNAV010000041.1:0-4509 GCA_964395405.1 Candidatus Woesearchaeota archaeon
CCTCTGTAAAAAGGAATCGTCTCACTCATCAAGATTTAAATTTGTTCCGCTTTATAAGAATGATTATACTCTCAATTAACAATTCAAAACCCTCTGAACACAAGCCCCACTAGAAAATCCAAAGTTCATCTTCAAAGTAATATAATCAGAAGCATCCAAAACACCATCATCATTCATATCAGCATAACCGCAATAACCTGGCTGATTAAGTGCAGACTGAAACAATTGTAAATCACCCCAATCAACAAATCCATTTCCATCAATATCAGCACCATTGCAATCTGGATTCTTCCATACTTCTTTCAAAGCATAATAAGCTTGTCTTGGCTGCATAATATCAATCCCACTTCCATTATCAACAGTCCTCACAATTCCCCACCACTCTTCATTTGAGAAAAAATCAGGATGACTTGTTGTAACATAACCACCATCATCATGCACACTAACACTCCCTCCATAACTTTTCCAAAACTCATCACAATACTCCATCAAACTTCCACCAACTGCATTAGACTTAATCTCATTCCAAAGATTAACATCCCAAGTTGCCTGAACAGATTCATATTCAGACTGAGCAGAATTATTAAAAGCATCAATTCCAAATTCAGTTATAATCAAAGGTCTTGCAGTTTTTGAATTATAAGTATTAAAAAAGTTTCCGAAACTCGCACCAGGATAGTGATTAATTCCCCACATATCAACATAAGGAATACTAGCATCATCAGACCCACCAGCAACACTTCCAACAGTAGTCATCTCATTAGGAAATTCAAGTGAAACAGCCATCACAGGATGATAATTTGCTCCCTCAATTTGATAAGCAAGTTCAGCCATCTCATTTACCAATGAAAAATAAGCAGCATGTTTTAAATTATCTCCATTAGCATAAAAATGATTTTCTTCATTTCCAATCGCCCAAACTAAAACAGCAGGATAATTCTTATAAGTCTGAACATAAGAACTAAAATCAGCCTTCACAGAATCTCTTACAGCTTGATTTGTATAATCCTTATCATTGCCCATCCAATAACCCATTATAACTCTTATTGGTTTTGTCCCATTATTCCAAGCATCATCTAAAAAACTTCCTTGTCCAACCTTTCCCCATGTCCTTATTGTATTTGCATTCATCGCCCTTATTAAAGGAAAATCTCTTGCCCTTAATTCTGGATGAACGGTAATATCATATCCCCAGTCAGGAGTCTGCCCAATAGGAACAGGAGCATAACCAACACTTTTAACCATATAATTTTTTCCATCTACAACAAGATTTCTTCCAACCACTTTAACATTTCCAGTGCTTACATTCTTAACTGAAGCAACATTACAAAATCCACTAGTACATCCATTTGAACACTCCTCAAACAATTGCAAAGTCGAACTATTTGAACAAAAAGAACTAACAGTTCCAGGATTATTACAAGTATAAACAGTATAATCTTGATAAACATCATCTCCCTGACAAACCCTATTTCCAGTAAATCCATCAACACCACACTGGCTATTCATTGCACAAACACCGATATAGCTCTGATAATCTTGATTTACCTGTGTAGAATTTCTAGGAAAATTATAAATTTTAAATTCATCAAAATATGCAAGCGAAGTACTATAAGCTGCATTTTTTCCAATCCAAAAGTCATTTGTATCTGTCCCAAAATAATTACATCCACTATTCAAATTTCGAGTAGATTTAATTTGTCCATCAATATAAAGATTAAAATAATCTCCACCAACATTATTACATAACCAATTAACAGAAATATAATGCCAATTATAATCAGAAAGATTTATTGAAGAAGCAGTTTGAACATACCCTCCATATGTCCCCAATTCAACATAAGCATTACTCTTATTAGGGGAAATGTCTGTATTCCAATTACTTGAAAAAATTCCCAAACTGTTAACGCCCCCAGTTCTCCCAGTATCAAAAAATCCCTTACTAACATCAAACCAATTAGTATAGCTCTGGCCATACTTCTGGTAACTTATATTTTTTGGAACTTTCACCCAGAAGTTAATTGAACCTTTTTTAAATTGTTCATTAGTACTATAATTAATATAATTATCACGCAAATAAATTCCAAAAATCTGCTTTGTCAAGTCAATAGCATTTCCTTTTATCCCAGAAATAAAATTATACTCTCCAACAGAAGAGTTTCCACCATTTGCTTCTATTGAAGACTGATTATCAAAACTCTCATAAAAAACTAAACTAGGGACAGCAATAGTATTACATGCTCCGTTTGTACATCCATTTGAACACTCCTCAAACAATTGCAAAGTCGAACTATTTGAACAAAAAGAACTAACAGTTCCAGGATTATTACAAGTATAAACAGTATAATCTTGATAAACATCATCTCCCTGACAAACCCTATTTCCAGTAAATCCATTTGTCCCACACTGAACATCGGTTGAACAAACACTTGAGTAACTTCGATAATCTTGCTCTATTTCACTTGGACTTCTTACATAATTATATATCTTTAAATCATCAAGATACGCATTTGCAACACCATACCATCCGGTTCGTCCAACTGAAAAATAATCATAAAGTGGATTAAGGTTATAGCCACTTAAAAAAATCCGGGTACCAACATAATCTCCGTTTATATATAATTGAAAGAAACTAGTTTGATTATTAGTTTGCCAGACAAAAGTCACTTGAGTCCACTCGCTAGGACTTAAAACATCAGATCCAGATATCTGAAGTCCATTCTCACTATTATCCGCTCTGCTTTCTAGATATACAGCATTCCAAGATGGTTTAAAGACACCTAAGTTTGATCCAATAATACCAATTTCACCATAATCAAAAAATCCGCCAGCAACACTAAGATTATTTGGCTTAACCCACAAAGAAACAGTACCTTTATTTTTATCAATATTTTCTAAAGCAGGATATCTTAAATAATTTGAATTTGAAAAGTAAGCTGAATTTCCCCGAATACCTGAATTAAATGAAGTCGCTGAACACAATATACAAGAATTATTAAGAATACTCTCAGGACTATCAAAACTCTCATAAAAAACTAAACCGGGCTCAGAAGCAGCAACTTCTTGTACAATAGGAACTTCAGGAATATCGATAACGCTTAACTGAGATTCAGGCAATAAATCTACAGAACTACCAGAAGAACCACCACTAGAACTTTTCTTAGGATTCTTGTTCTCTTTAACTTTAACTTTCTTATCAATGTTTATAGTTTCAACCTTAACTTTACCCTCATCAGAGATTCCGCTATCTTGAACACTACTCATTAAACTTCCACTAATAAAACCAGAATCCTTACCATCCGAATTGATAGCATTAATAGAAACACTCAAAATATAAACAAGACTAACTAATAAAATACTTAAACAAAAAATCAAAATGCTTTTCGTCTTAATCATAAAATAAAAAAAGAATATTTCCTTATAATTTTATTCACTATCCAAAATATTGAAATAAACAAACACTATTCTTTATCAACTAAAAAATCCTTAGCTGCCTTAGCAGCAATAGCCCCTTCTCCCGCAGCAGTTACAACCTGTTTCAACTTTCCATCACTTGAATCACCCGCAGCAAAACATCCAGGAACATTTGTTCCAGCCATCTTATCTGTAATTATATATCCTTTTTCATCCATCTTCAAATCTAAAGGCTCGACAATTTCAGAAACAGGAGAAGCTCCAATCTCAATAAATATCCCATCAACACCTAATTCAATATCTTTCTCACCTTTTTCCTGCTTTTGATTGATAACTAGCTTCTTTACAGTCTTATCTCCTAAAACTTTCTTTGGTTCCGCTTGATATAAAACTTCGATATTCTTAGTATTCTTAATCTTCTGAAGCGAAATAGGTTCACATCTCATTTCAGTTTTTCTATAAATAATATAAACTTTCTTAGCAATTTCAGACAGATACAATGCAGCCTTAGCAGCAGAATTAGCACCACCAATAACTGCAACCGTTTTATTCTTAAAAAACATTCCATCACAAGTAGTACAGTAAGAAACACCCTTCCCCAAAAATTCTTTTTCGCCTTCAATATTCAGTTTTTTATGTTCAGTTCCCAATGCAATAATCAAAGCTTTTCCATGAATCTCCCTTCCTTCCAAATGCAAAACGAATCCATTTTCATCTTTCTCAACTCTTGAAACCTCTTCTTCCAAAAATTTAGCTCCAAACTTCCCCGCCTGCTCTTTAAATTTTTCCATAAGCTCTTTTCCAGAACCCATAAAACCAGGCCAGTTTTCAATATGCCCTGCTAAGCTTGCAGTTCCTCCGATTGACTTTGCAACTACAGCCACACTTAAGTTATACCTTCCGGCATAAATAGCAGCAGTCAAACCAGCAGGCCCACCTCCAAGTATCAAAACATCATAATGCTCAATTTCCTCATGAGGATGCCCCCTCGCATAAATATTCTTCACCATTCCCAACCCAATTTTCCAAGATATTTAAATGTTAGTTATCACTGAGAACTTAGATAAATTAGAGAATATAAATATTTATAAATTT
>CAYNAV010000041.1:4609-6763 GCA_964395405.1 Candidatus Woesearchaeota archaeon
ATAATCCAAAACCTTAAATATCTAAATCTTCTAAACAATTTATGAAAGAGCTTACAATAAAAGAGAAATTAGAATTGATAAAGAGGAATACCGAAGAGATTGTTACCGAAGAAGAACTTCTTACACTTCTAAAAACAAAGAAAAACCCCGTAGTATACTGTGGCTACGAACCTAATGGGCCAATGCATCTAGGCCATTTTGTAACTATCACAAAACTTATGGACTTGGAAAAAGCAGGCTTCAAAGTAAAAATCCTTTTAGCGGATATTCACGCCTTCTTAAATAGAAAAGGAAATGAAGAAGAAATAAAAAAAGAAGTTGAAAACTGGAGAAAAACAATCAAAGCTATCGGATTTAAAGCGGAAGTTGTTCTAGGAAGCAGTTTTCAATTTACACCTGAATATCAAATGGATGTAATGAGATTGGCACAAGCATCGACCATAAAAAGAGGATTAAGAAGCATGCAAGAAATCGCAAGAGATATCGAGAATGCAACAATCTCTCAACTGTTATATCCTTTAATGCAGGTGGTAGATATAAAATATCTTGGGTGCGACATGGCTCAAGGTGGCTTAGAACAAAGAAAAGTTCACATGATCGGAAAAGATATGCAAAAAACACTAAATCATAACTTTGTTGCTCTCCACACACCATTAATAACTTCATTAAAAGGCCCAGGAGAGAAAATGTCAAAATCAATTCCGGGCTCAGGAATTTCAGTCACAGACTCCTATGATGAAATCAAGAAAACAATCAAAGCCGCATATTGCCCAGAAAAAATTGCAAAAGAAAATCCAATCTTAGAAATTTCAAGATTAATTATTTTCCCAAAAATCGACACATTCAAAATAGCCCGTCCTGAAAAATTCGGAGGAAATTTAGAATTCAGCAATTATGAAGAATTAGAAGATTCTTTCAAATCAGGAAATCTCCACCCTTTAGATTTAAAAAATTCAGTTACAGAATATTTAGAACAAATCATTTCTCCGATAAGAAAGAACTGGAAGTAATGCCCTCAAGTGAATTAAGCATAGCTCTTACTATTTTATACCGACTCAATCTCTCTTTTGCCCATCTCGGCAGATTCTAGAATGAACTTTATTCTTTTGGCTCTTGTTTCTTTACGTTTCCCACGCAAAATCCACCGATAATGCATCTTTTTTATCGAAGGAGAAAAATTATTAAAGGTTTTTTTGGCCTTGGGATTCTTGTCCAGCGCTTTTCTTAGTTCTTCAGGCATGGTAGGGTTCTTGGGTATTCCTGCATCATGAGTAGGCTTTCGTAGACCTTCTTCATAAAACTTTAATCCAATCGGAGTCATTCTTCCTTGTTCGATTAATTCCTTCCCATAACTAATAGTATTATTACTCCACTTACTATTTTTATTTCTCCTTGAAAAATTTCTAATGTACCTTTCCTCGTCCAACTTCTTAATCGTAGTGTCTATCCACCCAAAACAAATTGCCTCCTTCATCAATTCCCCGTGAGAAGGAGATTCTTTCCCAGTATGTTTTTTATGAACAATAACTGAAACTTTACTTTCCTTGTCGTGATTTTTTGCTAGCCACTTCCTAAAATCTTCTTTTTTGAACGCTATTATTTCTTTCATATAGGTAATATCTCTAGAAGATATATTAACTTATTGTGTAGAGAAAAACGCCCAAACCACACATCTTCATTATTACCTCCAAAAATAAAAACATTTATATATAAGTTCCACTTTAAATTAACATGTTAATGCAAAAGAGAACAAATACAACTTCTTGGAACATGGTCTCTTTAGCATGTGCATCATTTAATTTTATCAAATACTAATTCGCGGTGTTGTTTCTTTTCAATGCTTGAAAAAAATAATGCCGCTGTGCAGGCATACTCTATTGAAAATCCTTCTAACTTAAATATTTTAAACTATGAATGTTTAGAATGCGGAGAGCCGATTACAAATCCGATTTGTCCCGACTGTATCCTAAAACAATTCACAATCTGGATTGAACAATACCCAAAACTAAAAAAGAAAATCCTCCCAGGACTAAAGAAATTTGTAAAATCATCAAAAGAATTTAAGCAGGATTCACAAACATGTATAGTATGCTATAAAAATTCAACATACCTTTGCCCATACTGCTTTACAGAATTCGTACTATACTCATTAAA
>CAYNAV010000042.1:0-6759 GCA_964395405.1 Candidatus Woesearchaeota archaeon
TCTTTTGATATAGAACTCAAGAATTCCCTTTTACATTAATCATGCAACACAGCTGCGAAAGTGAAATATACTTTTTATAGGATTAAAAACAGCAAACCTTAAAAGGACATTTAACACATATTTTTTAGGGGTTCTCTTAGGAACTCTGAGCTCTATGGGGATCTTTTTAGCTCAATGGCGAAAAAAGAACATAACAGTAGCTCAGTGGGAGAGCGTCCGGCTGAAGACCGGTAGGTCGAGGGTTCGATTCCCTCTTGCCCCATTTCAAACTCTCAACAGTCGAGGGCGAATAATTTGCATTTTTAACTAATTTTATGATTTATGAAAATGTGAATTGTGAGTAGATTCCCTCTTGCCCCATACTTTGCTTATAATTATCAAAAAAATCCATTTAAGAATTAATATAAAAAACAATTAAAGAGATGATTAAGGATATTAGCCCTTACTTATTGCCTCGCTGACGAAACTTCATGACAAGGTCTGAAGTTGAGTTTTTTCTTTAATTTTAAATCTAAAAATAAGAAGAAAATAAGCAGGAAATAGGCCGCGTTCTGTCAAACTCTGCTCCCTCCCGGATTCCCTAACAGACAGTTTGTGCTAATATCAGACTAAGCCCGTGCAAAATTCGAAGCTTGGGTCTTGACAAATTCTTGCGAATTCACAAGAGACCAGTTCGAAAAACGGTTGCATCAGTCAGGTTGCTCGTTCCACCCGCACCTATAAATAAATGCGATTCGTCTCTATACCAGCCGTAGTGTTTATTGCTAAACACTTCAGTTGTCTCGGTTTTTACCCCGAGACAAAGCCACGCCTCACAACGCCCAATTTGCATTGGTAACTCCCTTTCGGGTCCTGTTAAAATTAATTAACAAGCGATGTGCGGACCTTCCTCAGCAATCAGAAATCATTTTACATTTCTTTGGCTTTTAACCAGATCGCCGAAATTAGCTATCCTGCTTATTTTTCTATAAACAAACAAGTTTGTTTACATATATACAGGTTTTAGTAGGTTTTTAAGGGTTTTTGTTCTACAAAATATGAAGAATGAATTAGTCTAAACAAAAATACTTGAGAATCTATGAACGCTAGTCATCCTTTAAAATATGCTCTGCAATCATATTATCTATATCTTCTTCATCAACAAGTCTAATGAACTCGACTAATCCTTCAGAAAGTTTATCTTTAACATATCTTATTCTATATTTTTCATATGCTTCATTTAGATTTTTTGCTTCAATCTCTGCGATAGGAAGGTGCTCAATTTCTCTGATTATTGAACCTACAAGTTTGAATCTTACCATATTGTATTGTTAATTTAATACTATAAAAATTCTACTATTCTTTATAATAAATAATTCTCGAAGCAATTATTGAGATGACGATGAGAGCCCAATAAACAAAATTATAATCTGCAAAGATAGGATTTCCATGATACTTATGGCCCATCAAGAGTATTCTTACAGGAACAAAAATCGCAAAAGCTATTGGAATTAAAAATTTCCATTTCATGTTATTTCTCCCCTCCTAAACAAGATAGTTTTTCTATCATAATATAACAAATTAAAATGGTTTTATAAATATCGATCATGATTCACAGTCCCAACTAAGTTTCATAAAATGAAAATTTTATAAAAAAATAATAGGAACAGCATAGAAAATCCCCATGAAGGAAAATAAAAAATGAAGCTATTAGTAGTTGCGGACTGAACATCTCGCGTGAGCTTGATGCTTACATCCCAACTCTATCAACGCAGTCTTCTTCTGCGGCCTTAATTGTCTCGTTTTGCGGATGACTTCGTGCTTAGATGCTTTCAGCACTTATCCATCGGAGCGTAGCTGCTCGGCCTGCTCATAACAACCGATACACCAGAGGCTCCAGACCTCCGTTCCTCTCGTACTAGAAGATCTTTCCACTCAGACAATAACACACCTAGTAGATATCATACAAACTGTCTCACGTACATAACCAAATATTTTCATAATTGTGTGGACTATACCTCCATCCTTTTATTCGTAATTTGCAATTGAAAATTATATTTAATTTGTTTTCAATAGCGAATCACTCACTTGCAAAAAGGAGATCGACGTCTTAGCTCTGACGCTTTTAATTATCAGAACTCCAGCAAGTTAATGCTAAGTCTCTACAGGGTTAAAGATTTACTTACAGTGTCAGATGTTATTGTTCTTTTCTTAGAGTAATTAATCTCTTTGAATTTATCAACAAGTTTACATGTTTCTAAAAAATCAGAATTATTTTGTAAATTATCCAAAATTCCTAATCCAAGTTCGACATGTTTCTTTTTTAATTTAACATATGGCTGTAAAAGCTTTAAAATTTTTAAAACTTCTTTTGAATCAACAATAGTATAATCACTCATTCCTGTCTTTCGATGACGAATATATCCTGCTCCAAATTGGTTTTTAAGCCATTCCAAAATTTCAGAATTATTAGATTTTTGATAAAAAGCTATTGAGCTTCTTATTCTAAATTTTCCTTTTTCTCGGATTATTTGAAAAAATATACTTCCATCTCCATCTAGAAATCCTGCGATATATGCAAGTATTGTTGGCTCCATAAATCTCAACTTCCCTCGGTATTGCCATGACTTGATTGTTTTTATTCCTTTGTTTTAATCAAAAAAGGACAACCAAATGTTAGGTTTCACCGATATGAGTCGATTATATTTTTCAAGGGATTACTCCCAAGCAACGCCGTGTACTTAAAAAATTTTACAATTTTTTTACTAAACTCTATATTTCTATGTTCACGAGAATCATAATGTTAGCTGTCATTTTTTGACGTTCTTAACCCAGCTAACGATCCCTTTTAATACGTGAACTCCGGCACCCTTGGATGCTTGTGCACATCCAGGATAGGAAGAGCCGACAGCGATGTACCAAACCGCCCCGTCAATGTGAACTATCAGGGGCGACAAGCCTGTTATCCTTGAGGTACCTTTTCTGTCATCAACAAGCCCCATTAAAAAGCTTTGTTGGTTCGTTAGGCCCGGCTTTCACCTCTGCATTTCTTGCTTTTCGAAATACAGTCAGACAAACTTTTGCCCTTACACTCTACTCCAGATTTCCGACCTGGATGAGTTTGTCTTTGGGCCCCACAGATATCTTTTCTGCGGGGTGCCGCCCCAGCCAAACTGCCCGCCTGCTGCTGTCCTAAAAAAGTTAGTGGTCCTATTAAAAATGGGTAGTGTTACACTTTTGCTCCGCATCAGCCGAAACTAATGCATCGACGCTCCTACCTACTCTAGGCACTCATAGTAAGATCACAACAACAGGTTGCAGTAAAGGTCTACAAGGTCTTCGCTTCCCACTAGGTGATACCGGCCCGTTCACCGGTTAGCGAGTTCGGAAGGTCTTGGTTAGGGACAGTGACAACCTCGTTAAGCCTTTCATGCACGTCGCCATTCAGACGACAAGGCATTACGCTCATCATGTTACTCTGAGATTTTTTCAATGATTATATCTCAATTCTTTATGTCGCCATAAAGTTCGGACTTTATCTTCTTACAACACTTTTTAGAAAAAAGTTTTCTAAGAGTTTCAAAAACTATTGTAAGTCTGACATTAAGTCTCTGAGGATTCTAGAATTATATTTTCTTCTGGATTAAACTCCAGATAAAATAAATCAAACCAATTATAACAATAGAGGAAACACCAAATACTATTGGATAAAACATCCATCCAGTAAAAGATTGTTGCCATCCAAGTCTATAACCTACAGTTATACCTAAAATTATAGATAATATAACTTTAAGCACATTGGGTTTAAAATTCATATCAAAGTTAACAAAATGAACTTTTTAAATTCTTTTATAACTTCAAACTAATTCTAGTCTTTCCTGCTGATTGTCCGCAATTTTAGATTTTCACTTACATAATTATAGTTCGCTTCGCTCAAAATTTATCTAATTTTTTTATCTAGTAATGCTAAATAAAACTGTTCAACATTTTACTAAATCCTTATTAGATTAAATTCCACGAAGTGCTAAATCATCTTAGATGTAAGTACTAAGATATTCTCGGATGTTCCAGCATATGGTCAGATTTTTTCTATCCGCGTGAGTGAATTGTAAAATTCACTTTTGCGCTTTTATGCTTAACTGAATTCGTTTCAACTATTTACGTACCTATCTATAAAACTTAGAGCATTTTAATTTAATAAATTGTAAGGCAGCGATTCCACCTTAAGAGCCTCATAGTTAGGCCCGCCGTTTGATGGGCTTTGTCTCTCTTGAAAGAAAGTTTCGGACACCACCACTGGGCAGACTTCACCAAGTATACACGTCCTTTCGGAATAGCACTTAGCTACGTTTTTGGTAAACAGTCGGGCCGTCCTTGTTACTGTGATCTACTTCCCCATACAATGAATCATACAAAGAAATAGACATCCCTTCTACCGAAGATACGGGACTATTTATGCCGAATTCCCTTAACCAATTTAACCTTTCATGTCTTAGCCTTCTCAGCTAGGGCACCAGTGCTAGTTCTGGGTACAGCTTAATGTTTTCTATTTTTCAAACTTTTCACTGGCTCCTGGAATCAGCAGATTCATGAAGATTCACAAACTTCTCATCATTACAATCCATTTGTTTCTCTTTCATTGTACCTCTCGGCACTCCACCTATCCGAAAGCGATTTAAAAACGTAACAAAAACAGTAAGTACAGGAATATTAACCTGTTGTCCGTCGTCATACGCAGTTAAGATATGACTTAGGTGCTGACTAACCCTTGGCTAATTGATAGTGCCAAGGAAACCTTACCCTTACGACATCTTCCGGTTCTCAGGAAGATCAGATCCTACTTGCGCTAGGATTATCATTACTATTCGCTCCATTCTTTCTTACGAAAAAACTTCTGCGCAAATAGTACGCCTATTTACTACAACATCCAACTGGATGTGTCCGAAGTATCGGTAATTTGCTTAGCCCCGTCCATTTTCCGGGCTCCTATCCTCAATGGGTGAGCTGTTACGCTTTCTTTAAATGATGGCGGCTTCTAGACCTACATCCCCAGTGTCTCAGGATAAGAACTCCGTTTTATTACACTTAGCAAATATTTTGGGACCTTAACTTCGGGCTCCTTTGTTCAGGTTTCGCGACAGTATCTTACACACTGCAGCTGCTTCTTGTACTACGTAGTCCACAGGTTCTGAGTTGGAAAAAATCCCGTAGTCTTTTGACTCTGCAGATTTTATCCGTACTTTACCCCGTAGACAAACTATACAAAACTATACCACGGCATATTTCAATAGGAACCAGCCATCGCCAGATTAGAGTGGCTTTTCACCCCTAATCCCAAATCATCCAAGTGCATGCACACAACAGCGGTTCGGGCTTCCATTTCTCTTTCGAAAAACTTCACCCTGTTCAGGATTAGATCATCTGGCTTCAGGTCTTAAATCAGTGACTAACGCATTTTCATACTCGCTTTCGCTACGGCTTCCTTTTTTAACCTCGCCACTAAAATAAACTCCCTAGCCCGTTCTTCAAAACGTACGCTACAACTCCTTAGAGCAGTAGCCGACTTGTAACTGTTAGATTTCAAGTCTTTTAACCCTCTTGTGAGAGTACTTTTCAGCTTTCCCTCGCGGTACTCGTACGCTATCGGACTTGAATTATATTTAGGGTTAGCTCTTAATTGAGCCATATTCAGACAACCAATCCAGGTTGCCCTACTCTTTAAAAAACAGACATATTGATTTAGTTTACAGGACTATCACCTTCTAAGGTATCTCTTTCCAGAGAACTTCAACTCATCAACTTAGCCCTTGTCTTTCACCACATCTTGCTTATTTTTCAATAAGAAATTCAGTTTGCCCTTCTCCCTTTTCGCTCGCTGCTATTCAGGGAATCATTATTTATTTTCTTTTCCTGCCGGTACTAAGATGTTTCAATTCCCGGCGTAGTCTTCCTTCTCAGGATAAACACGTTTCGCATTCGGAGATCCTGGGTTCAACAGTCGCATGCACCTCGCCCAGGCTTATCGCAGCTTGCCACGTCCTTCATCGATATTCAAGCCAAGCTATTCATCTAACAGTTTTGTAGGGAATCTTATCATTAATAAATTAATAATAAAATTCTTATCTTATCTTCCTTCTCACTTAATTATCACCATTATAGTAATACCTAAGTGGGAATTTTCTATGCTGTTCTCATTAAGCATGAAGCTTTCCAACATCCCTACACGAATTACTCATGCAGTTCATCTGCGTTTCAACATAGGTTGAATATGAAGAGGTTTCCCTCGGTGATTTGTGATTAATCCATAAGAAACTTATGGACCTGCCGGGAGTCGAACCCGGGTCTCCTCGGTGCAAACGAGGTATTATACCACTAGATTACAGGCCCAATATTTTATTGAGTCCGCATCAGTTTTTAAATGTTATGCTGTTCTCGCTGCCGTCGGAGATTCTCTATCTGCATTTTCTGATTCAACTGTTATTGTCTCTAAACCATAATGCCTTTGCAATGTACTTGCTACTTCTGCTCCCACATATCTTGCCGTAGGCCTCTTTGAAGCATCTGTTCCATCATGAGCTACAGCTACAGGTACTCCTCCTGATCGGGAGTAGATTGCATGTACTGGTTGCTTTTTTGTAGCCATTTTTCGTATTTTATATTTTTGATTATAATTGAAGCTAGAGGCCAGTAACAAATGCGTAACAAAATTTAGTAAATCTTTTTTGTAATATTTATAATTATAAAATAAAATTTATAGGAGGTGATCCATCTGCAGGTTCC
>CAYNAV010000043.1:0-6591 GCA_964395405.1 Candidatus Woesearchaeota archaeon
GTATAAATTCCAAACAGAACCTATCCTTTATTGCACTTGTCTTCTTCTCCCCCCAATTACCAGCAGTATTCTTCACAGCATTATTAATCGTTTCATTTTCCCACTTTTCAAAGAAGTAATATTCATTCTTCAGTTCCAAAACCTTTGAAGGCGACACCAAAGAAGAACTAATTGAAGAGTTTTGAAGATAATACATTCCCACTACAACCCCACACATACACAAAGTTGCGATAACCAAATACATTGAAAAGAATTGGCCCCTTTTTCGAAGATTCGTCTGAGGAAAACTCGAAAATTTTTCCTTTAAAAAATTTACTCTCTTTCTAAGATTTATCATCCCGCTACCATCCCCCCGCCGGGCAAGTCGCTATCAATAACAGGGTCGTAAATCGCATTAGGTTTCACTATTTTCGCCTTAGCCAACTCAGAATAATAAAAATCTCTCGCCGTCCTAACATTATTATTTAACTGATAATTAATAAGAGCTTTCCTATAAATAGCAAAATTATTCATATAAGAATAAACATCTAAGATGCCAGTTTGTTTTTCATCCGCTATCTTAACCCCATCATGAATATTTGAAAACTTTTTTACCAACCCAGAACCAATAATAAAGATAAATAAAATTATAACTACTATAATTGTTGCAACAAAAGCAGTTATGAACTTTCCTAATACTGCCGATTTATTAAAATTCATGGTTAACTAAAACCTCTATATTTAATTTCTCATCTTGTCCATCCACAATAACAGGATAAACCTCACTAAAATACCCTGGCTCGTATTTCTTAACACTTTCACCAGCCGTATTTACATACATCTCTCGAATCCATAGCAATCCAGAATCCCCATCTTTATACTTTTTCCCCGAAACGCTGACATTAATATAAAACCTTCCTGAATTATAAATTCCACAATACTCTAAAATCTTATTTTCATATCCCTCAAAATTATTGGCAATAAACATCCCATTCGGAGATAAACAATTAACCACATTAACCGCCATTATCCTAGCCTCAACATCCCTCACATCAACATAATAATCATAAAAGACAGCAGCAACCCCCAAGACAACCAAAGCAATAAAAGATATTAACATAAGCCTGTAAATCATCAATATCCCTTCCCCCATAACGCCCTTCTTTCCAAGTCTAATTCGATTCATCATCTTACATTAACAACAAACCTATCCTCCTTTTCCACCACACTTACAGAATATTTTGAGAAATATTCGTAACCTTTTGAAAACTTAAGATTGTCGATTAATGCCAATACTTTCCCATTCTCAATCTTAAGACCATTAATCTGTCCGTTCATATTAAGTCTATTAACACTAAAACTCATCCCCTTTTCAGCAGAGTCGATTAACAATGCAATTTCCTTTTCAACAACCTGTTGTTTAACTTCCTTAGAATTAACCCTTCCAGCAGTAACATAAAAAAACAATGCAAAGATTAACCCAATTAAGATTAAGTGTATGATTATTTCATACATTAATTCTCCGGATTTTTTCTGAAGATTCATCTGAGGAAAACACGAAAATCTTTGATTTACTTTTGTTTTGCTTTTCATGTTTAGGTTTGTTTAAGCAGGGATTGACTCTATCGTGCATTTAAGTTGCTGGTTTGTTTGGTGAGGAACTAAGATCATAAAACGATGGTTCTGGAATAAAACTGAACCTGTAGCAGAAACAACAGAAATAATCAAGTCTCCCTTATTCGCATCGAAATAAGGATCATAAACAACATTATTCGCAAAATCAAATCCGTTCATCTTTCGAGTATTAAATGGTTGGTTTGTTAAAATAAGCCCAGGATTATCCCACCTAAATATGTATTGGCCGTATGTCTGGCCTGTGTCCCCATATTCCAAAGTAAGATATTTTCTCCAGTCAAAATAGGTATCAGAATCTTGTATATATGTTTTAACATACTTCTTAATAATAGCATCATATTCAAACTGTAATGCATCAAATTGCTCTGGTGTAATTCTTCTATTCAACTTGTTTCTAATCGCCCATTGAGCCAATTCCTTGTCAATCACGGACAATTTGTTATTAACCTCTTCCAGACTAATATCAAGGTTAGCTATAGCCTCTAAATCATTATCCGACTCTTCTTTATACTTTAAAAAATGAGCTTTCATTTCCATTAAATCTGTCTTATTTTTCGCTAACTCTGCCTGTCTCTCTTTTTCCCATTGTTCTTCGCCAACAATTAAAACAGATTGAATCTCTTCTTCTTTCTTTATGGCATCGCTTTGAGTTTTTGCCAAACTCTCGGCTTTTTCAAACTCTCCATCAGGAATTTTATAAGAGGGCGTATAGTAATCTCTCACATCATTGCTAAAAGTAATTCTTGCACAATCAAGGCAATAAAAGGATTGTCCAATAGCCACCGGCCCATAAAGCTGAGACTTTCCTTCTCCAAACAAATACCAACATTGAGCCATGGTATCCATTATTAATTCGCCTGCTTTATCATAATCTTCAAAGTCAATAGTCACAACTTGGGTCTTGCACTTAAATGGGGCGTTCTCCTGCAACCACTTTATTCCATTTCCAAAATTTCCGCTTCTCAGCAAAATACTCTGCCTGCAAGTCTGCCAATCAATCTGATCCTGATCAAAATATTCATGGAAAATCCAATACATAGAAATAGATAAAACGATTAATCCAAGCATTAAAGGAACAATCCAGTCATATATCCCACTTCCCTCTTTTGATTTCATAAAAAACAAATGAATAGAATATTAATAAATCTAACTATAACACCCCAAACATCTTCATAAGGGCCCAAGTAGTGGCAGCAAGAATCCCAAGTAAAATAATAATCTTATAAACCATGTCAGTATCCGCTCCCCTTTTTCGAAGATTCGTCTGAGGAAAACTCGAAAATTTTTCTCTGAAAAAATTTACTTTTTTATTCATCATTTTGTATCAAAAACATACTCCTTGTTTATTTTCCTAATAAAAGCCTTTTCTCCCTGCCCAAGAACCCACTGTTCTTCTGACGATTTAGAGGACTTTGCAGGAGCACTTAAACCTAAGCAGTATTTTTCCTTGCAGATAACTTCTTTTTTAAACATACACACACAAATAGAATTAGTTGGGAAGTAATCCAACGTCCCAACTTCCTCCTTTCCATTTACCTCCATGCTAAAACTTCTCTTACTCCCAAAATAGATTACATAAAAATGAATATCCTTTTCCTGTTGCCATATTTCAAACTCTCCAACAGCATCACCGCCTTTGTTTACAATATCCATCTGTTGTTTTAATGTGCCAAAATAACTCTTCATAATTTCGTCATTTTTATCATATCCAAAACCCAAAATAGATACAAATAAAGTCAAGAGAATAAATATAGCACCTCCAGAAAGAATAATTTCAATAATCTCGCTTGTCTCTAGTGCTGCCCGTTTATTATATTTTGATTTCATCTGCATTTTTTATCTAAGAAGTCTTTTATTAATTTTATTTTGTTTGCCTGCTCTTTGTCTACTACATATTTAGCCTTATAATCAAGATCATACAAATAGGAATTATCCGGATTGCTTCTGTCAAATCTTTTCCACCCCTTGGTCTTGTCATATTTCCAAAAATCCAGCCTCCAAATATTATTTTCTAAATAAGAATTAACCCCATATTTATCTCCTTTATCAGATTCAGCATAAAAAATTACAATGCCTCCGGATTTTTCTGCCAAGAAATCAAAAGTATTCCCTTCAAAATTTATGCTTTTAGAAAAAGAATTCTCAATAGCACTTTTTAATTTGCTCTGCTCAGAAGTCATTGATTCTGGTTTTATCACAACTCTGCTGCTCTTCATATCCTTGGAATAATAAATAGATGTCCCATCATAAAAATAATATCCTGCCAAAAGCGATGTTTTCTTTTTTGTATCTATATTATCTGAAATAGAAACAACGACACCAGAATCTGTAAAACCAATTTCATAATTTCCACCATCTAACTTTCCCCCAAAATCCCCTGTGAAATCTAAATTAATTTTTTCTGAATACTCCTTAATAAGGTTAAATATTATTTTTTCAGATTGCCTGTTTGCAGTTTCTTCATAAACCGTCCCGACTTCCTGGTTAATATTAGTCCAATCCGCAAACATTTCAACCTTACTACGCGCATCCTGTGTTGCAATCTTCCCTTTAAAAAACACATCCCCCGAAACCCGGTCTTTTCCTTTTAACTCAGATAAATATTCCTTTTGAAATCTATCATTGGCAGTATAAATATCACTTCCACCATTGTTATAATGAGTAACGTCAACAAAAGCCCAATAAACTTTTCTTGCAGACCATTGCCAATAATTAAAGACAGAACTAAACCTAAAATAAAGAATTTGCTGCGCATGCCCTCCTCCGGGAGCCATAGTCACCTGGTAATAATTTTCATAAACATAAAGATTACTAAAATCATCAGACCTTAATGCATAACTTCCCTTCCCACCATCCATATCAATCTTGCACTCTTTCCCCGCCAGAGTCATATTCCCGTAACCAACTCCAGGAACTTCAACTCTTAACTGCCCGCTAGTTGTTGCCTGTTGTCCCCATCCGAAATAAGATAAAACATTATCAAACCAACCACTTAATTTATCCTTTAGAGGTATTAATGTTCCACCAATAAGCCCAATCGCAACCAAAGCAATAACAAAAAGAGCTAAAACTATTGTGACTATTTCCTTAACTGTCCAACCCTCAGACGCCTTTTTCCCAAGGCTAACTACCCTTCTCATATTAATAATAAGATGATTCTCCCAAATCTAAGCATTTTTTTAATTGAGTCTAAAATCTTTGTTCCACCACCGAGATATAAATAAACAACAACACCAGCCCCCACCACAAAAAGAAGAAGAGCGATAATAATATTCACAGATTCCCATTGCATCTGCCCCTCACGATTCTTAAATCCAAGACCATTAAAAAAACTTTTCAAAAACCCCCTCCTCTTTTTATTAAACATAAAAAATACAGAATAAGTTAATTAATAAATTTAATGTTTAAAGTAAGTGCGTCTAATAACTCTCCAATGCTTCCAAGAAAAAATTCTTGCCACTACAAGCATCAATAAATCGTAGACCAAGAATTCTAGCCCAAACAAAAACCAAACAATAAATACAGAACGATCAATAAAAAAATCATAAAATCATCATAAAATCCAACTAGACTGTTGTCTTCCACTCGCAAACTTGCTTGGCATTATTCTTACAGGACTGTTCATTATTACTCAAAGAGGCACACTCAACACCATTTGGCTGGCAATTCATCGGAATTGAGCCTGCTAGATTGGAAGTAGTAGCAGCAGTATAATTACAAACAAGATTTGCAGCCAGACAATCGGCTGGTGTTGTTAGACCACTGCACTCCTTCGTCCCTTTTACACAACTTCCAGTAACAGCTACAGGGGAACGCTCATCATTATATACAACTGACTTTGATAACTCAATACACTGAGTAGTGGGAATCTTATCACCCGGGCAAGCCACAAATCCTAAGTCAGGAACATTAACAGCAAGATCATGGCAAGTCCCAGTTATCTTCTTGCCATCTCCGAGATCAACTTCCTGTTTTAATCCACAAAACTCATTTAACCTTCCCCAGTCACAAGAAATATCACAAACCTGCTTAATTGTATCGGCATTAGCACCACCACCAGTATACGCACTAGTTGTTGTCCTAAATATGCTCCAGTTAGTATAAAGCCCCCAAATTAAAAAAATCATAAGAGCAAGCCCTAAAACAACAGCAATAACAAGAGCCATAATCGATGTTTCCCCTTTTTTTTCAAACATAATATTTCCATACTTCCTTTATTTATAAATCTTACTAACACTTAACCCCCGCACAATCCAAGACCTCAATTCGCCCAGATGAGAATTCATCCACTCTAAATTCATCACAAGTCATCTGTTTTGAGTTATTTCCAAAATCAACTGCTCTTTTTTCACAGCAATAACTATACTTACTATCCACATTAAATAACGAATTGCATTTCCCCACAACAACATCAATATTGCTGTCATCCTCCTGCGAATTAAGAAACCTCTTAAAAAAACTTGTTTGCGTCGCAAGAAAAATAATCAAAATAGTCATAACAGCAATACTCAAGATAATTAACAAAACAGTTTCAATCGTAACTGTTAATCCCTTTTTTCGAATTGAATGAGTAAAACATGAAAATTTTTCTTTTGAAAAATTTACTTTTTTTCCAACCATAGTAATTATAAAAATAGATTATTAATAAAGCTTTCTCATTTTTTAGTATCTCTAATTATTCTGTTTAAACTAAATATATCTCTAATATAAAATCACAACAATCCATTATCAATAAATTGCTCACCGAAGGAGTATTGAAATTACTTAATTAATAAATCTTTGATCTAACATCCCCCTAGAAGATTAACATTACCAAATTACCTTCATTTAGCCCATCAAAACTAATGACCCTCAACCCCCGAGGACAAGCATTACTAAAAATCGCCCAGTCACGAGCGATACTAAAACCCTAACAGTCACAGAACTAAACCAACCCCGCCAAAGCAACAGCCCCAACCAACGTCAAACCAACAACCG
>CAYNAV010000044.1:0-1162 GCA_964395405.1 Candidatus Woesearchaeota archaeon
TTCTTCCATTTGGAATTTTGCCATCTTTTGCATTATTCCTGAGTGCCAGACCGCCCACATATCATAAATTGAAATAATAATCAGAAGGATGATAATTGTCCAGAAATTTAGAAGAGGTATAAATATTACTGAGATTCCTGGATAAATTAAAAGTTCGGTTGCATTATGAATTATCATTGATGGTCTAAACACTTTTAAAAATCCAAATGGGAGGGCGATAGCAAGGGAGATTAAAGATGAATTAGTAAATGATATTTTTAAAAGAGCATTTAGAGTTATTGCAAGAGCTATTACAGTTACTGCAAAAAACCATATTCTTATAGCTGATTTCCATTTGTATCTTATTAATATTGAAATTAGGGTTATGGCAATTATGAATGAGAAAATAATTGAGAATAATCCTGGTTTTGCTTCTTCATCTGCTGAAAAACCGAAGGGAAGTTCTTGTGGGATTGAAAGTTTTTCTGTTTCGCCTGTTTGAGGATTTACAATTGTTTGACTGATTGGGGAGTAAGCATGGATTACAAGTAAACCAATAAACTGTGTGATAAGAAACATGCTTAGAATTATTATTGTAATAGAAGTTTTATGTTTCATAATAGGTTAAGCGATTGTTTATTTATTAACCCTTCTGTTTGATTTATATGCTGCAATTATTACTAAAACAAAAATTCCTATTACTAAAGAGGTTATTAGACTTAAGTTATAATTGTGGGGTAACAAGTATAAATCTAGTAGGCCCCAAACTCCTCGCCAGAAGCTAATAATCGCAAAAGCAGAGATAAGGATTATCAAGGCGTCTTTAAAAGTAAACTTATTTAATAATTCTTCAAGCATTTTATCACCTTTTGTTTTTAATTTATCTTGGTTTTTAAAATTTTAGTTATCTCAACCTAACTGTTTCAAGATTTTTTGGAACAACGGTTTCTATTTTTTGTGTTTTGTGAATACTTGATGCTAAGTCTAGAGATCTGGAGATTTCACCGTGATTTATGATTATCTTTTTTGGCTTTGGATTCATATTAGCAACGAAAGCTGTAAGCTGGTTTCTATAGGAATGTCCTGAAAATCCATCAATCGTTTTTACTTCCAACTTAATAGGAACTGTTTCATCTTTTCCATTTACATTGAAGGTTGCTTCTTTTAGTGTTCCTTCTTGCAT
>CAYNAV010000044.1:1262-6380 GCA_964395405.1 Candidatus Woesearchaeota archaeon
GAAGTCGATAAGAAGTCGGGCCAGGCAGTATGAATCGCGTTAATATCCCAAATCATTCCATCGATATATATTGGAACATTTGGTAGAAGATTTTTTTTCATTGCATCTTCTAGGATGAGCATTGATTCTTGAGCTCTTCCTAAACCTAACTCGGGAATTAGAAGTTTTCCTCCTCTGCTTATAACTTTGTTAACAAATTCAATAAGTTCTTCTTCTACTTCCTTTCTTGGGGGAGAATTATTCTCTTTTCCACCATAGGTTGATTCTATCATTAGTGTTTCTAATCTCGGGAAGTAGACTGCTGCAGGGTCCAAGAGTCTTGATTTTCCAAATTTCATATCTCCTGAATAAAGGAAATTGTGAAGGCCGTTTCCGATGTTGAAATGAATCATTGCACTTCCTAGAGCATGACCTGCATTATACATTGTTATTCTTATATCTGGTGCGATGTCTGTAACTTCATTATAGTTTAGGCAAATTGAATGCTTTACCATTTCCCTTATGTCTGCTGTTGAAAATAATGGAGCTACTGCTTGTTTATACGCTACTCCTATGAAATCTAATGATGTAAGAGCAGCTAAATCCCTTGTTGGAGGAGTCATGTAGACAGGACCTTTGTATCCCATTTTGTAAAGGTAAGGGATTAATCCTGAATGGTCAAGGTGAGCGTGTGAAAGGACAATAGCATCGATAGTGTTTAAATCAAATTCAGGAACATCTAAATAAGGGAATTTATCTTTTCCGTTTGAAGATACATCGATTCCACAATCAATTAGGATTTTTGAGACGGGTGTTGATAATAGGAAACAGCTTCTACCTACTTGTCTTCCTCCACCTAGGGCAGTAATTCTAACCCACTCATCAATTTTATCTGGGCTCCATTCTTTGTAGATTTTTGTTCCGATTGAATTAAGAAATTTCTTTCTTTGAGTATTATTAAGATATAAAACAGCTCGGATGTCTTCTGTAATCTTTGATTTTATTGCTGAACTTCTCTGAACTTGGGGTGTCCAGAATGTTTCCTGTCTTATTTCTTTTAATAGGGAGCCAGCTTTTCCAATTGCAAGACCAGGTTTTTTTGCCTCAATTATTACAATACTTCTTTGAGTGTCAAAAATTATTTGGGTTATTTCTGCATCTGCTGGAATTATCCTTTTAATTACTTTTTCTGTTTCCTCTTGATTCATTAAAATATCTTGGTCTGCTCTTAGTTCAACTCTTTTTTTAATCTGATTTACAACTTCCTTTATTGAGGATTCCCCAGTTCTAAAGAAGTCTTTATTAGTTGTATAAACGACTATGTTTGCTCCTTCAAAAATATCGGAAGAAATTACTCCTTTTGGAAGTGATGTTTCAATTGTTTTTAGTATATCTGTCATTATTTATTTACTCTCTTTTGTTTCCATTTTAAAATTAGTCTTCTGTATAAACGGAGTTAGCTGTTTGCTTTACAACCTGTTTAATTCCCTGTTTTGTAATTGTGAAAACGTCAACTCCGTGACCTGATGCAGTATCTCTTTGAGAGGAGGATTTTATAGATTCTATTGCAAGTTTAATACCTTCTTCAATAGTTAGGTCTTTACGATACTGTCTTTCTAATAATCCAAGAATATAGGGCATTCCGGACGAAAAGTTGGCATCATAATCTTCAACTTCATTAACGCCTCCTGCTGGTTCAATTGAAAATAGTTTTGCTTTACCATCTTCATCTAGCCCACCGACCATAGTGCCTGCGATAAAAGGTATCATTGAGGGTTGTCTTATGTTTCTATAGGCAATCATTCCGATAAGGTTTGCAGCTTCTTTTACTGTTGGTCTCTTTTTATCTCTTAATTCTTTTAATCTTAATTCAGCTCTTGCTAGTTTTTGTAGTAGTTCAATATCCGAAGATGTACCTGTTCCAGAAGTTACGATATAATCGTTGATTTGAACTACTTTTTTTGCATTTTTTTGCATTACTATCTGTCCGCCTGCGGTTGCCTTCCTATCTCCAGCCATGACTATACCATCTTTACAGACAAGTCCAACTAGGCTTGTACCTGTTTTTAAAATATTCTTTTTTAATTCGTCATCCATTTTATTAAAAGTTCTAGAAACCAAGTTTCCAAGAATGTATATTATTTTGAAGATTAGTGTATTTAAAAGTTTTACGGTTTTAGAGGCTTTGATTATTATGACTTGAGATTGCTGACTTTTCATCTATTTTTGAGATTTTTATATTGACAAAGCCTTAAAAAGCCAGAAATCTAAGAGGAATTATGGATTACGAACAATTATTGAGTACTGCTTTTGAAAAAATCAAGCCTTGCGAGAAGTGTGAAAGGTTTGAGATAAGAAAGGTAGCTGGGCATATAGAAGGGAGCAAGACGATTATATCTAATTTTTTACAGGTTGCAGGATGCTTAAGAAGAGAACCTGAGCATTTGGCCAAGTTTTTGTTTAAGGAGCTGGCAACTTCGGGAGAGATGGATGGAGATAGGCTGATTTTAACAAGAAAAGTTACGTCGCAAAATGTCAATGAAAAGGTTGAAAAATATGCTAATTATTTTGTATTATGCTCAAAGTGTGGGAAACCAGATACTGAATTAGTGGATGAGAACGGGCAGATGGTTATGAGATGTCTTGCTTGTGGAAGCAAGAAACCTATTTCAGGCAAAATCTAAATGATAGGAGGAAAAAATGGTAGAAGGAAGATGTATGAGATGTAAAGCACAAAAAGAAATGAAAGATATGCAGATAGCAACAACTTCAAGAGGCGGATTTATGGCAAAAGGAAAATGCGTTGATTGCGGTTGTGGTATGTGTAAGATTCTTTCAAAAGAACAAGCTGAAAAATTGAAAAAGAAAGCTTAAATTCATTTTATTTTTATTTTTTATTATTTAGTTATTTGGGATAGATTGTTTTATAATTGAGGATATATAGTTTTTGGGATATAAATCTTTAAAAAGTTATTAATTTGTTTAGCCTTATGAATCTTGAAGATTTGCCTAAGACATTAAGTGTTATGAGACTTGTTTCTCCTAAATATATTCAAAAGTTTGTCAATCAAGATGCTAAAGAATCTGGAACTGAAACAAAGTTTACAAGTCATTACGAGCCTGCCCCTGAAAACGATTTAATTAATGAATGGCTGAAGGCAAATTCTGTTTCGACTCATTTAGAGCCTTTTCCTCAAAAAAGGCATTATCAGATTAATGGTTCTAATGGTGTTGTTTGTGATATAGCTGTTGAAGAGAAGCAAGAATCGGGGGGAGAATTCTTTCATCCTCAGGATAGGGTTTACAGGAGGGAAGTTGAAATAAGATACCAACCGAACGACAGAGGGCTTCCAGAAGAAGTTACTAAAGTTTTGAATACTTTGGGTTTTTTGTTAAGGTAATTTTAAATAGTCTTGAAATTTTTTTATATTATGATTTTGGTTAAAATACATCAAGCATATAGGTATATTGTGGCTGTTTGTGATTCTGATTTAATTGATAAGAAATTTGAAGATGGGAATAAGCAGTTGGACTTAACTGGGAATTTTTTTAAGGGAGAGGAAAAAACAGAAGAAGAAGTGGGAGAGATTATCCTGGACATGCAATTGGAAGATGCAACTTTTAATATTGTGGGGAAGAAGAGTTGTGAGCTTGCGAAGAAACAGGGGTTGATTAGTGAAGGGGGGATTATTCATATCGGCGGAGTTCCAATTGCGTTAGTTCTAATGTGATTTTGCGAGGGAACATATAGTTTTATAAATAGATTTTATTTTCTTATGTTATGGCATATCATAAACCTAGCGCTCCTGAACAACCAGAAGGACCTGTAAGAGTTAAACTTCCTAGAGGGAAAGAAGTAATTGGGATTATTGCTCAGAGAGTTGGTGGAAGTAGGATGCTTATTTCATGTATGGATGGAAAAACAAGAAACTGCAGAGTTCCTGGAAGACTTAGGAGAGCAATGTGGTTAAGAGAAGGAGATGTTGTTATTGTTGAGCCTTGGGAGTTTGATGAGGAGAAGGGAAATGTTCTGTTTAAATATTCTAAGGCTGCGATTGATAAACTTAAGAGAGATGGATTATTGAAAACAAGCGAAGGTGAATTTTAACTAATTTTATAAACTCTTATATCTTTTATTGACTATGACACATACAATTATTGTTGAAAATTTGAGAAAGATTAAGAAAGCAGTGCCTTTAGTTGAAAGTAGATTAAAAGTTAAGATTAAATTTGGAAAAGGCGGGCAGATTTTCATTTTGGGCGAGGAATTCAACGCATTTCTTGTGGATAAGATTTTGAGAGCTGTTGATTTTGGCTTTGATATTGAAGATGCTATGCTTTTAAGAGAAGAAGGTTTTATTTTAGAGTTTATTAATATGAAGGAGCATACAAGAAGAAAAAACCTTGAGGATGTTCGAGCAAGGGTGATTGGGACTGATGGGAAGGCGAAAAGAACTATTGAGGAACTTTCAGGGTGTGTTATTGCCATTAGTGGTAATCATATGGGGGTTATTGTTCATGCAGATCATTTGGACTCTGTTATTCAGGCGATTATTTCGCTTATACAAGGGGCTAAGCATGGGAATGTGTTTGCTTATCTTGAGAAACAGAATGCTGTAAGAAGACATATCGATAAGGATGATTTGGGGTTAAAGATTGATGATTCTGAGTTTGAAGGGGTTTAGTAATGCAATCCCGTTATTTAGTGACTAAATATTTAAATTAGTGGTTATCATTTTTGAAGATTAAACAAAGAAGAAGATTTTTAAGTTCTAATTATTACTGGTTTTGATGGTAAATGATAGATTCAATCAAGGCATTGCTTATGATCTGATTATGCAGCAGATAAAAGATGCTAATACGCAGTCAGGGCAAGGACAAGAGCGGGAAGAGTCAAGAGTACCAATACCTCATGTTGATTTAAGTACGGGTCTAGTGAGTTATGACTGTTCTCCATTAGACAGTTAGTTTTAAATATACTATTTTTCTAATTGTTTTAAGTCCCGGTAGCTCAGACTTTTCTGAGGGTAAAACCAAAGAAGGGAGCAACAGGTAGAGCATTCGGCTGTTACAGCAGATTCTACTTTGGTAGGCCTAGGGAAACCGAAGGGTCAGAGGTTCGAGTCCTCTCCGGGACGT
>CAYNAV010000045.1:0-6115 GCA_964395405.1 Candidatus Woesearchaeota archaeon
GCTTTTCTCTTAGATGGGAAAAATCAGAAGGAGACTCTTGGATTTTTGAAAAAACTTAATTCAGAACTTCCTGGAATAATGGAGCTTGATTTGGAAGATTTTTATAAAAGAGCATTATTTGTTTCAAAGAGGACAACAGATGCAGGGGCTAAGAAGAAATATGCTTTGATAAGTTATGACGGTAAATTGAAAATAAGAGGTTTTGAGACTGTTAGACGGGATTGGTGCAAATTAGCTAGAAGACTTCAAAGTGAGATTATTGAAAGTATTCTTAAGAATGGAAATGAAAAAGACGCTTTGGAGATACTAAAAGATGTGATTATGAAGATTAAGAAAAGAGAAGTGAAGAGAGAGGATTTGATTATTAGGACACAATTGAAGAAACCGATTTCTGAATATCTTGCAACAGGACCACACGTCATTGCCGCTAAAAAAATGGAAGAAAAAGGAATTGCAGTTTCACCAGGGGATTTAATTGAGTTTTATGTTGCGGAGATGAAAGGAAAAAAGAAATTAGTAAGGGAAAAAGTAAAATTGCCTGATGAGGAAGGAGATTATGAAATTGAGTATTACCTAAATAATCAAATACTTCCTGCTACTGAAAATATTTTTGAAGTTTTTAAAATTAATTTAAGGGAAGTTATCGACGGAAACAAGCAGACGAAATTATTCTAAAAAAGTAAAGAATATGAAAAAATAAAAGGTAAATAAAAGAAGACCGAAGTCTTATCTTTTCTTTTTCTTAGCAGCTTTTTTCTTTTTTGCAGCCATTTTAGAAATCTGTATTCACAGATTGCCCCCTTTTCATGATATAATAAGTCATAGTTAGTTATTAAACTTTTCCCTGACTCTAAAAACCTCGTCGGTGTTTTTTTAGAAAGATAAACTTAAAATACCCTTAAAACCTTTTTAATTGATGGAACCTGCAAAACATAAAGAAAAATTAAGAGAAAAATATCCTCCCAAACCGGAATTTATTAAGAGAATGAAAGCTCTAATTGGAGATGAAGCAGAAGAATTTTTTAGGATTTCGTATACGACAACCCCTGATTCTATTCGTTGTAACACTTTAAAAATTTCTGTTGATGAACTTAGAAAAAGATTAGAGAGTTATGGATGGAAGATTAAACAACCGTTTGACGAATATCCCGAGGTAATGATTGTTGAGAATAGACTGAAACCTGGAGAATTAGGAAAGACAAAAGAACATTTGCTGGGTTATTATTATGTTCAAGAAGTTTCTTCAATGCTTCCTATTTTAGCATTAAAACCCAAAGCTGGAGAGATTTTACTTGATTTATGTGCTTCTCCGGGAAGTAAGACGACACAGGCAGCTGCGATGATGGAAAATTCAGGAATGATTGTTGCTAATGAAGTTAATTTAGGGCGAATAAGGATTTTAAATTCTAATTTGGAAAAATGCGGTGTAATGAACACTATGGTTGTAAGAAAAGATGGTGTTCAGTTGTGCGAGAAACTTGAGAAGAAATCTAAATTAAGGTTTGATAAAATTTTGGTTGATGCTCCTTGTTCTGGAGAGGGGACATTGAGAAAGAGTCCAAAGACATTTTTAATGTGGAATAAGAAGATGATTGAAAATATTTCAAGAATACAGAAGAAATTGGCGGCATCTGCAATGAAGATTCTAAGGGTTGGGGGTGAGATGATTTATTCAACATGTACTTTATCTCCTGAGGAAGATGAGGGGGTAATTGATTTTTTAATTAGAAATTTTGATGTTTCTGTTGAATCGATTAAACTTCCTATCAAGCTGAGATGTGGTGTTTGTGAGTGGGAAGGAAAGAGTTATAACCATGAAATTGAGAAGGCATGCAGGCTATATCCTCAGGATAATAATACTGATGGATTTTTTTTATGCAAGATTAGGAAGTTGTCAGATAAATGTTTACTTAAGGAGAAGGCGGTTCACTTTTAAAATGATAATACAAATAATTGACTCGGCAAAGAAGAAGAGATTTATAGATGAAATTTCATATTTGGGTGTGAAGAAAATTCCTTTTTTGTTGTCTAAGACTGGAAGTGAAAGGATAAGCGCTTTTTCCGGATCTTTAAGTGTTGATGAAATTTATTCTTTATGGAATTTGCTTCCTATTGAAGGTTTTGGTTTGTATTTGGGAAAGCAGATGATTGACAGGAAGACTGGAAGAAAGGAATCAAGGCTAGGTTTAGATGGGTTGCATGTTTTGAAAGCCCAGGTAGATAAAAATATTGTTAGGTTGAATGAAGAGCAAGAGGTTGAGTGGTTTAAGGGAAGAGATGTTGATGTTAATGAGGAGCAGGTTAAAGATATTACTGGTGGGGAGTTTGTAGCGGTTTTATCTTCTGATGGAAAAGATTTTATTGGAACTGGTAAGGTTAATCAAGAAAAAAAGATTTTATTTACATTTCTGCCTAAAGAACGAAGGAGAAGAGAGAATTAGGTTGTTATTGCAATAAAGAATATCTCTGAAATTAGATTGTAAATTAAGATAAAATAACTTGCGAAGGAATCAAAAAATGAGAAACAGGAAGTCCCTAAACTTTTTTGGGTTATGAATATTAATAAAAAACCAGTTATCATAAAAATAATAATTTTGTTTATTTTCATTGAAATATCTAGGGTTTTGTTCATCTTAGAAAGAATATTATAAAAGAGCCAAAAGCAATCACGATTCCTGCACCAACTAGAATCCATGCTATAATCTCTTTTATGTTCATATATTGTTTATTAATAAATAATTTAAATACTTTTTGGGCGGTTTATTTTAAGCTGTTTGGGGGTTGGTTTTTGGGTTTGTTTTTAACTCACCAAGGCTAAATCTAGGAATATTAAGTATATGGGGGGCTTTTGATCTTTTATAAAATGCGGAAGCATCTTTGACTTGGACTTCATAACCCAAACCTTCTCCACGAGATCTGGATGTGAATGAAAAATATTGTTTCCCAATAAGCTTTACTTGAGGGGATCTATCTTTTAAGTTAATTAATTTATCTAGGTTAACATGGACCATTCTCTCTCCAGCTCCAAGAAGAGTCGACATTGCCCTATTCTGAAATATAACTTCTCCATTTGGATTTGTGATTACTATTGGTTTATGTTTGTAATCTTTTGAGCAATAAGTTAGTGTTAATGTTCTTGCTTCACTCTTTTGTGTTTCTTCAACTTTTCTCTTTAATAAAGAGACTTCTCTTTCTAATTGTGCTCTCTGTCTTACTAATCCAGTTCGTTCTTGAATATAATTATTGTGTGCTTGAACTGCGATTTCAAGAGCAGCGTTTCCTGCTTCTAATCTTTCAATTCTCTGATCTTTCCTGGCTAACTCGCCTATCTGTTCTTCTGATAGTCTTCCATAGGCTGAAGTTTTGGTAGTGAGTGCATCTGCTGTTTCTATTAATTTTTTTTCTACTTCCCCTATTTGATTTCCTAAAGTTGTGGCTCTGTTTAAAGCCCATTGGTAATCTTGAGAGTGAGCTCTTACATCCGTAGAATATTGTTCTGGAAAGAGGTATCTCATTGCACGGAGTACTGGTTTTGCGACCCATCTAAATGCTTTATTTCCCATCTAAAACCTATTGTAATCGGATATTTAACTTTTTCCATAATTTTATATATCTTGAAAATTACATGAAAACAGGAGAAATAATGGATAGTCAAGAGATTGAGTCATATAAGAAAGCAGGGAAAATTGCTCACGAAATGGTGGAGCATTTAAAGAAATTTGTGAAGCCTGGAATGAAGTTAATTGATATTGCGGATGAGACGGATAAGCTTATTGGTGAGAAAGATGCAAGGCCAGCTTTTCCTATTAACTTATCCTTGAATGAGGTTGCGGCTCACTATACTCCTAGTTTTGATGATGAGACTATTGCAGAGGGTTTGCTTAAGGTTGATTTAGGTGTGGAGATTAATGGTTGTATTGCGGATACTGCTTTTTCACTGGATTTGACTGATGATAATAGGTTTGAAGAAATGATTGAACTTAATAATACTGTATTGAACAAAGCTCTTTCTAACCTTAAACCTGGAATGTTTATTGGAACGATTGGAAATACGATTCAATCTGAAGTTGAAAATTATAACGAGGAGAATGAGAAGAAATTTTCAATAGTAAAAAATCTTACTGGACATTCATTGGATAAGCATATTATTCATGCAGGATTTGTAATTCCAAATTATAAAAATGAGAATAAAACGGAATTGAAGGATATTGCATTTGCAATTGAGCCTTTTTTAACTACGGGGGTTGGGGAGATTTATGATGGAAAACCCGGGGAAATTTTTATGATCCAGAATGAAAGACCGGTTCGTGATAAAGATGCAAGAGAAATCTTAAAATTTATTAAAGAAGAGTATAAAACAAAACCTTTTTGTAAACGGTGGCTTGTTAGGAAGAATTTTGCTAAGCTGGATTTTTCGCTTCGTTTGCTTGTTCGGGAAGGGATTTTACATAATTTTCCTATTTTAGTTGAGAAGTCTAAACAACCAGTAAGCCAGATGGAGCATACTGTTTTGATTTCAGGTGATTTGGTTGAGGTTACTACTAGATGAAATTTGCAAGAAAGAGAAATCAAAGAATTTTAAGAGCTTATTCTGAAAAAAGGAGGGTTATTCATAATGCTGATTCTTTGTTTATTGACGTTTTTGATACTTTTGTTGAATCCGAGGAGGATTTATTTCAAGCTAGACTAAGAAAAGGATTTTTAGATTTCTTAAAAGTTCACTATAGAAGTGGAAAGAGAATTGTTGCTCATTCAGATGCAATTGAAGATCGGAATTTTAGAAATTACTTAGAGGTCTGTGGTGTTGGTCAATATGTTACTTCTACATTTGGTAAAGATTATTTATTCAGAGATAAAGACGTTAAGGATTTTGCAAGAATGGCTAGAGTGATAAAAGTTCCATTAAATAAGATAGTTGTTATTGCAGAGGAATTTTCAGCAGATACTTTAGCTTCGTTGATTGCTGGTGTGAGGGTTGTTGAAGTACCAAGAATGTCCTTGGATGGAAGATTTAATTTTAAGTATTTAGCTTAACCAGCATAGCTAGTTATATCTGGGAGGGCGGAACGAGCACTTCTCAAGTATTGTTGTTCAATCTGCTTATATCTGTCTTGATCGCCTTTTGAGACGCTGGGCATTACTTTATCCATAGCTTTTTCAAAATGGATTTTTGAAACTTTTTTTGCCTCAATATTTTCTCTTAATGCTAACATCCCGGCTTCTCTTGATAGTGATTCTAGGTCTGCTCCAGTGAAACCTTCTGTTTGTTCTGAGATATATTTTAAGTCTACATCTTTATCAAGCGGCATTTTCTTTGTGTGGATTTCTAAAATCTTTAATCTTCCATCTTTATTTGGAACATTGACAAAAACAATTCTGTCGAATCTTCCAGGCCTCATTAGTGCAGAGTCTAATTTATCAGGTCTGTTTGTTGCACCTATAACAATTACATTTGTTAAATCTTCAATTCCATCCATTTCTGCTAACATTTGATTTAAGACTGATTCAGTAACTTTTGATCCCCCGCCTTGCGCTTCTGAACCTCTTTTTGATGCTAAGGAATCAATTTCATCAAAGAAGATTATACAAGGAGATACTTGTCTTGCTTTTTCAAAGATTTTTCTAACTCCTTCTTCAGATTTTCCAACCCACATGCTTAAAAGACTTGGACCTTTTACTTGGATAAAGTTGGCTTCTGATTCTTTTGCAACCGCTTTTGCTAATAATGTCTTACCTGTTCCTGGTGGACCGTATAATAAAACACCTTTAGGTGGTTTTATTCCAATATTTTCGAATGCTTTTGGGAATTTTAAAGGCCATTCAACTGCTTCTTTTAATTCTGTTTTTACATTTTCAATTCCGCCGATATCATCCCATTTTACATTTGGTGTTTCAACTAAAACTTCTCTCATTGCACTAGGACGAACAACTCTTAATGAATCGTCAAAATCTTTTTTTGTAACTTTTAATTCTGCTAAAACTTCTTGGGGTATTTCTTCATCTTCTTCTAATTTTAATTTTGGAAGTAATCTTCTTAGAACCACCATTGCAGCTTCTTTTGCTAGGGCATTTATGTCTGCTCCTACGAAGCCGTGGGTTTTGGATGCTATTTCGT
>CAYNAV010000046.1:0-5836 GCA_964395405.1 Candidatus Woesearchaeota archaeon
TTAGAATCCATCCCATTCTCCTCTTCTATCGCTATCAACAATCTCATTTTATCAAATTCTTTAATACAACACCCTTTTTATAATACATTAAACAACCTCCTTTTCCAAAATCTTATCCCCAACCGAACCAAATAAAAACAATTTCATCTTAAACTAATTTTTCCATATTTTCATAACTAACTCCTACAATAAGGACAAGAATTCCTACTTGGAGTTCCCTTTATATTTTGAACATACAAATTAGCATGCTCCATACAACAAAACACACACCTAACCTTATTTATAAATTCGGGAATCTTAACTTCCATCCAAACTTCATCCCCCTTTTCTATTTTTTCCTTACAATAATTACATTTCTTTTTAAATAAAATCATCTTCTCCCACCACCTCTACCCATTCCACGACCTTGACTTTGACCTCTACCCATTCCACGACCCCGACCTTGACCTCTACCCATTCCAAAACTTTGATCTCCACCCATACCACGACCTTGACTAAAATCTTGGCCGAACACACCTTCACCTTCCCCATTAGTCCCACCAGATTCTCCATTCAACAAAATAGCATTTCTCGAACAAGACTCCGCAGCCTCCTTCAAACAATCAGCATTCCCATCTTTCACAACTGCAACTCCATCAACTATTTCAATCCCCTCCGAACAAATATTTGCACAAAGCCCACATCCCACACATTTATCCTTATCTATTTTTATTCCCATTTTAATATCTTATGTTATGAATACCTATTCATTTATAAATTTAACCACCAAACACTATCCCCATCCTATCTTCTTTAACTTTCTCCTCCATTATTTCATTAATATTATCCTTAATTATTTCAAGAACTCTTTTGATATCCAATTCCCTCACCACAACAGAAACAAATTTATCATTTAACCTAACAATATTCGGACCAAACCTTCTCCCCACGATAACATCAACTCCCCTCAAAACTGACCCAACTTTTTTCGCTTTCTCTGGATCCCCATGAATCAACCTCTCATTCTCTTCATACTTTTTATTTTCTCTTTTCTCCTTAAAAATAATATCCCCATCAAAATATTCATAAATCAAATAATATTTCGACATCCCAACATGGTCATCCGACTTCATTGTTTTTCCATCATCTGTTCCGATAGCAAAAATCAACTTTTCTTTAATATCTCTAATGGCTCCTTGTGGACAAACCGCCAAACATGACCCACAATTTATACACTTTTTCTTATCAATTTCCACAAATCCCTCTTCATTAATTGAAATTGCACCCACCAAACATTTAGAAATGCAAAGCCCACATCCCACACATTTATTTTTACTTATGTTCATTTTTAAAACCCCCATACTCCAACTCAATCTTTGTAACTTCTCTAAAAAAATTCGGATTCTCATTATAAACCAACCCCAAGTGATATTTCAATCCTTTAATATTTGTTACATCAGGATAACTATTAATAAAATCTTTTTTAACAAGAGAAGACAAAAACATTTTTTTAAGCTTCAAAATTTTCACATTCTTAATAAATGGAGTAAACAAAGGAACTACATTCCCTTTTTTATTTCCAGGTCGCTCCAAAATTCTCAACGCAACATCCTCACCTTCATAAAAACATTTAGCTTTCCCATTTCCACATATCCTATCTCCTGGACGATACAAAACTTTCAATTCTCCCTTCTTAATAATATCCTCATAAACTTTTCTTTCCCATATTTCATTTCTCGGATATTTCAGTTTAGTCATTCCTCATACTCACACTAAAAATATCTTCAATTTCTTTCTCACTAAGTTTCTCACCGAATATTCCAGAATTTAATTTTTCAACATTTTGAATAGCAATTATTCCCTGATTCACAAACATCCCTTTCCCATCAAGTAAATTTTTCAAACCAACTTGTTTTGCTATTTGCAACGTTTTAGGAAAACCACTCCTCGGTAACGTAATATCATACAAAACAATTTCCTTATTTTTTCTCGCCAATTCTCCAACAATTTCCAAACTTTCATCATTATTATCTTTCACGCCTTCTACATTAGAAACATCCGCAAAAGCAAAAGCAGAATAATCCTGCAAAGGCTCAGCTCCCTTTTTTGAAACATTAATAGCCGCAACAACATTTTCCCTTAACAAAAAATCTCTTATTCTATCTTCTCCCCCAAATTCAGCCACATCAGGTATTATCCTATTAGCATCTTCCGCCATCTGCTTAGCTTTTTCAACAGTCCTATTAATAATATACAACTTCCCAACATTTTTATCAAGAAGTCCTCTAACTAGTTGTTTCCCAACCCCGCCACCTCCGAACATAACAACAACTTTATTTTCCAATCCATGACCCCGAGTTTCCATTAATTTCCTTTCTAAAGGCAACAAAAATCCCGGAATATCCGTATTATACCCAATCAAATTCCCAGACACTTTATCTTTCACAATATTATTTACAGACACCAATCCCTCAGGAAAAATTTTATCCAAATATTTATATTGCTCCTTCCAACCTGAACCAAACCCACCCCCAAGATATTTAGAATCTGATTTTAACCCCCTAACTATTGTTTGAGCATCTTTTGGATTCCCCACACAATAAACTGCCCGAAAATTTAAATTTCTACTTTCAAACAAAGAGTTCCACATTAAAGGACTCAGTGCAGAATAATCCTTCTCAGTTAAAAAAACAAAGTAACCCTTTAACTCATCCAATGAATCTAAATCAAGATACTTCATATCCGTCGGCAAACCTTTAGACATTCCTCTCTTTATTATTTCTTCCCTTTGCCTTTTGCCCTTTTCATTAAAAATAAAATCGTTCTTTTCAGGAAGCCACGCAGGATAGACAACTCCTCCTCGAATTAATTCCTTTAAATTTCCCATTTTATTTATCCAATACCTCTATAGTTAATTTTACTTTTTTTCTCATTCCTCTTTTGGGAACAAACGAAGCAATCAAATCTCCAAACTTTTTTTCATCATCTTCAAAACCAATATGCTCATATTCTTTGTCTCCCAACTTTTCAATTCTATTAAACAAATGACCCTCAAGAACTCCCCCTTTACTTCTATCAAAAAACTCCTCCTTATTCTCCTTGTCCCTTTCAGGCAATATTGTCAACTTTTCAATTTCCATTTTCACAACCAAAATCCTCCCAAACAAATACTTAATTAATAATTAAGATAGATTAATTACTTCACTAAGTTCTGTTCTCAAACCTTCTTTCGGACGCAAACCGATAAATTCCTTAATCACTTTACCGTCTTTAAAAAGTTTCATATTTGGTATACTCTGAATTTGATAAGTAATCGCAAGCACTTGATTCTCAGAATCCTCTGTATTCATCTTTCCAATTTTAAGTTTTCCTTCCAATTCTTCCGACAAAGCATCCAACGCCGGAACCATCATTAAACAAGGCTGACACCAAGGTGCCCAAAAATCAACCAAAACAGGAATATTCGAATCAAGAACTTCTTCCTGAAAATTTTTAGCACTTATCTCAATAGTTTTTGACATTTTTAAATCTCCATTTAATTTATTAAAATAAACCAAATCCTAGGTATTTAAACAAAACGGAGTATCTACAAATACCTACAAAAAATAGAAACACTTACAACCCTTCTAATTCAAACTCAACTTTTTTTACCCAATGATTAATAATTCTCAAAACACTATCCTTCAAAACTACATTATCCTTGACAGAATAAACAAAAACATATCCCCCTTTATTAAAATTCTTTTGACTACGCTTTAATAACCCTTTCTCCCTAATTTTTTTTACAGCTTTTTGAGAAGTAGATAATCCTATTTTAAAAATTTCAGAAATTTCAAAAGTCGTAAATTCCTTATTTGAATTTTTTACAAAATACATTAAAATTTTATATTCTATTTTTGTAAATCCAAAACTACATCTAACCACCTCATCCAAATCAAACTTTTTACACGCAAAATTTATCATCTAAACCTCACCCTCTCACCATCAAAGCTCCACACTTCGAACATTTTTTACTCATACAAGGTTGCCCCCTAATCTGATTTTCTTTATTCCCACATTTAGGACAAACACAAACCCCACCGGGACCAGCCGCAAATCCTCCCATTCGCCCCATACCATCACCTCGCCTCATTCCCAAACCTCTACCTCTCGAAATCGCCATTTTAAAATTACCTCCTTCTATCTTTATCGCCTGACCATTAACAATAGCACTAGCCAACTTCTTTCGAGCAGACCCCAACAGCCTCGACAAAGTAGACTGAGATATTTTCATTTTTTTACCCGCCTCACTCTGTCCAATCCCCTCAATATCAATCATCCTGATTGCTTCCAATTCATCAAAACTCAAAACAATCTCTTTTAAATTCACCATAGGAACACCAACTGGCTTAAAATAAGTTACATCGGGACAAGAAAAAATCCTACGCAAATGCCTAGGTCTAACCATTTACTTTCTCTCTAATGTCTTCCCACATTTAGGACATTTAATTTTAGAACAAGGAACTCCCCCCTTATGCTTCTTTCGATAACCACAATTCGAACAAATACAATCCCCCTCAGGACCTAGACCTACAGCACCCTCAACATTATCCTTAAATTTCCCCTTTCTCTGCCAACCAAACCCACCACCAAAACTAATCTTCGAAACAAATTCTTTCGGCTCAAAATAAGAATCCGTCACATCATGACCTTCAATTTGTATCACAACATATTCTAAAAACTCAATACCATCAATTAAACTTTTCTTAATCTTCCTAGAAATCTCCGTCGCCTCTTCCACACTAACTTTATTCGACAGTTTAATTCCTAAATTCGCAGTAATCACCGAACCCTTCTTTTGAGTCCTCAAATCAAAAATCTCAACATTATAACCACTAACAATCTCCCTAATTTTCTCTTCATCCCCATCACTTGCCGAAACATCCAAAAGAGAATCTGTCGCCTCTCTCCCCAATTTAAAAGACTCCCAAATAATATACACCCCAACCAACAACGCTAAAATCGAATCAACATAAATCCAATAAGGCACAATAAACAAACCAACCAAAACCGCAATAGAAGCAAAAACATCAACTCTATCATGAACCCCATCAGAAAGCAAACTCAAAGAATTCTCTTTTTTTCCATAATAAATTTTCAGCCTCGCTGTAATCTCATTCAAAACAACAGAAGCTAACATAACTATCATAGCCAGATAACTAAGCGAAACAAAATCCGGATTCAAAAACCCGATATAAGCCTTATAAATAATCCAAAGACCTGTTACAAACAATAAAATCGTAATAATTAACCCAGACAAAACCTCAAACTTATAATGACCATAAGGATGTTTCTTATCAACCGGCTTCTTAGAAATTCTAATACCTAAAAAACCAATTCCAGAAGAAAAAACATCCATCCCAGAATGAAACCCTTCAGCTAAAACAGAAGCAGAACCAATAAAAAAACCAACAAGAGTTTTCCCAATAGCCAAAACTAAATTTATAAAAATAGACAACAAAGCAATTTTCTCTTTCATCATTAAATCAAGACTTTAACTCTTTTAACCTAGCTTCAATCTCGGCCTTCTCAACATTTATCTGTTCAAGTTCTTGTTTCAAAAACTCACTTTCCTGAACTTCCGTTATAACCTGAGGCTGAACAAAAGGTTGTCTAAAACCGAAACATCTACCTCGACCAAAACCCCTTCCAAATCCAGAATTTACAAACCCAGGCGCATTAAAACCCGAGCAAAAACCCCGTCCTCTTCCAGTCATAGGACCCTGTCCATTAGGACCCGTCCTATCTCCTTGTGGCATTTTGTTTTTTCTCCATTTTAGTTATGAATATATATTCATAATACTATTTAAACCTTTCG
>CAYNAV010000047.1:0-3600 GCA_964395405.1 Candidatus Woesearchaeota archaeon
ATCTGTAAGAAGTCTGTCTTCTTGCTCTTGCTTTAGAATCACCAGGCTTACAAGCTTCCTTTCTTCTTGTATCTGCAATAAGCATATTCCTGTCATAACTTAAAAAAGCACTTTTTATAGCCACATTTTTTGTAAATTCTACAATTGCCCTCGCAATTGCTAACCTTGATGCTTCAACCTGAGAAGCCAAACCACCACCAGTAACATTTACAGCAATATCAAAATCCATCTTTCCCAGAACTTCATTAGCAATTATTAAAGGTTCCATAACTTCTAATTGTTTTAATTCTGGTAAAAAAGATATAGCCTGTTTGTTTATTGTTATTTTTCCATTCCCCTCTTTTATTGTTGCCCTTGCAACCGCAGTCTTTCTCTTTCCAGAAACAACTAAATCACTCTTCATTGTAACGCCTCACTAATCTGTTTAATAGTCATGGATTTTAATGGCTTTCTATGGTCTAATTTTATTGCATTCTTAATTTCTTCAGTCCTAACACCACTATTATAACATTTTAATCTCTTAAAAGCGTCCTTTCCTTTTTGTCTATCCCATGGCAACATTCCTCTTATCATTCTTTTTAATAATCTATCAGAAAGTCTAGAAACTTTTGGCCCTTTTCTTGATGTTCCGCCTCTTTGTCTGTTTGTTATAAGCTTAGCCATTATTGTCTCCTTTCTCCCTGAAACAACTGCTTTTTCAGCATTAAAAATTACAACTTCGTTTCCCTTCAAAAGTTCCTTAGCAGCAACGCTGCCAATTCTTCCCACTATTGCATTTTCTCCGTCTATAAAGATTTTCATTTTAATATTAAAAGATTTTTTAATTCAGGATTTTTCTTTATCTCATCTATAACAAGAACAAATTCAGCCTTAGCCTTTTTCATTTTTTCCATTGCTTTTTCGGAAGCTCCCCATGCAACAATCTTAACGGGCTTTGTTAATTCCCCTTGAGATAAAACTTTTCCAGCAATAAGAACATCCTTTCCCTGTTTTTCAATTAGATCAAGATTAATACTAGCCCATAATCTTTTTGGTCTTGCAAGTTCTTTCGCAGCTTCAGGATTTGTCTTCTTTAATTTGATGATTGTCTCAACTAAATCTGAATCTGTCTTCGTTCTTAGTCTTTTTTCAATTTGTGTCTTCGAGCTTGAAAACTCGAAAATCTTTGATTTACTTTTTTCAATTTGTGTCTTGTTTATTTCCATATTAAAAATCTATCCTGTCTAGGATATTAACCTGCTAACGCTTTTGACTCGCAGATATATTTTCTTATTTTAAAGTATTTATAAAGCTTTGCAAATCCTGAAAGTGATGAGGGAAGGAGGGTTCGAACCCCCGTAGGGACAAGCCCACATGGTTCTTAGCCATGCCCGTTTGACCACTCCGGCATTCCCTCATATAAAACTCAATTATATCCTGTTTTTAAGTATTTGTTTTTAAGAAATAAGATAGCTCATTAAATTGACCTTATGTGTATCCTACAAGAAAATACTATATTTATGATCCCAGCCTTCCCTTTGCAGATTCACTATATTCTTCTCTAAAGCCAAATTCATCTGCAATTGATAGAGCAACCCTTCCAGAAAAAGGCAATTTATTATCATTTAAATAATCTAGAATATTTCCAATACCCACATTTACATTTCTAGGTGAAGTTCCTTTTCTATATGCAACATACCTCTTTAATTCTCCATCTACCTGATTTCTACCATGCTCATCAGGAATTTTAGGCCCAACAAAAAAATATTTAAAAATCTTTTCTTCTCTAGTATCTGTCCCGTCTGTTACTAATATGTCCTGATTTGCAAGCAATCGATCAACTGTTGCAGGAATACCAATATCTTTTCCTACTACCCCGCTATACAACTATTTGCATTCTGCAATCCTTCTGCATGCAATTTCATCCAATTCATTCATAACAAAATCAGTATTTTGATATTTAAAAATAAATGTGTTCTTCAGAATACAGAATCACTTAACCTGCTTACTAACTTCATTCAAATTACCCTTCAAAGCTTTACAAGCCTCAGTAAAAATATCCTTGGCATCCATCTGTCCCCAAGACTCAATCGAAAACACTAAATCATCACTTAATTTTATGCTAACTCCAGGATAATTTTCCATATCTTCATTATCCAAATCACTTTTCCATGCATTTTTAACTTTTAATTTTCCATCAAATTCAAAGACATCCCTAAAATTATCTGCAAGCTCTTTATGCTTTTCTCCTTCTTTTGATATTGTAATGACTGGCATTTGCTTGTAAAAAACAAGTCCTGGAACATGCTTCGCATGACTTTCCCCTTTTCCAACACTAGCCTTAGCAACCAATTCAATCTCCTGATCCTTCTCAAGAAGAGTTATAGGCATCTCATTATAAACAACATCATCTCCAAGCTCACCAGACAAAACCTCAGCCCCATTAGCCCCACCTTTTACCTTTAACTTCATTTCAACCACATCTCCTTGTTTTAACTTCTGATTTTTCAAAGGAACAAGACCTAACCTATGAGCAATAATCTCATCATACAGTGCGGAATCATTTTTATAAATATCCACTTCACTGATTGCTAATGTTGGAATCTGATTAACACTTCTCCTGATAGCATTAGCTAAACTAGTGCCCATATCTGTCTCAAATATCATCTTCTCATTATCTTTTTGTATTAGTTTTATCATTTTACTTTATCTTAATTTTAGTTTTTAAACTCTTCTTCCTCTCCTTCCGCCACCTTTCTTTGGCCCACCCCTTGGAATGCAGGTTATATCCGCAATACTAATAATCTTAAACCCTTCTTTTGTCAAAGTTCTCACAACAGCATGAGCACCAGGCCCAGGCCCTGTAGAATTTGTTTCTCCCTTTATTCTTACATATAAAGAAGTAATTTTATAATCCTTAATCATCTCTGCGATTTTCTTCGCCATAAACATAGCAATTGTTGGGTTTGCCTTTAATCTGTCGTGCTTTGTAACCTGTCCCCCAGAAATTCTTGCAATTGTATTTCCAGCCAAATCAGTTACCTGTGCAATAGTATTGTTAAAACTAGTATAGAGATACAATATGCCGGTATTTTCTTTTTCCTTACTCATTTTCTTCTCCTTTCTCTTCAACCTTTACTTTTTTAGCCTTTTGTTTTCTTATCTTTAGCGAGATTTTATCCTCTAAATCAGTAGTAACCATAAAAGAAGGAATATTAACAATCTTACCATTAACTGCGACATGTTTATGTACAATTAATTGCCTTGCTTGTCTTGTGGTATTTGCAAGTTTATTTCTTAATACAAAAGTCTCAAGTCTTCTATTCAACCAATCTTCCTCAGTAAGAGCAAGAACATCTGAAATATCCTTTACCTTAAAACCCATTTTGTTCAATTTTTCAAAAAACTTATTTTTCTCTTCGTCATCTTTCTTTGAAATAAGACCTTTAGCTCTTTTTCTAATTCTTGAAACAGCGGATCTAGCTTTCCAGATTTCTTTTCTATTTTTCAAACCATACTTTAACGCAAGATTATTCTCATCTTCAATTCTTTTACTGTCAAATAACTTTTTAGGTCTGCTATATTTTCTTCTTTTCCTTTTTATATCTCCCATTATTTCTT
>CAYNAV010000047.1:3700-5767 GCA_964395405.1 Candidatus Woesearchaeota archaeon
CTATTCTTTCTAAAGTTAGCTCTTGTTCTCTGTCCTCTTACTGGAAGTCCGGCCGTATGTCTTACTCCCTTATAAGATTTAATTTTCTTTAATCTCTTTATATCAAATTCTTTTCTAAGATTAAGGTCAGCCCCATTAAAATGAAGATCGTCCCCACTATCCAAATCTCTTCTTCTATTCAAAAGAAAAACGGGAAGCTCTGGATGTTTAATGAATTCTGATAGTGTCTCAATTTCTTTTTCACTAAGTTCAGAAATCCTTTTTTCTTCTTTAATTTTAAGTTTTTTGCAAATAGCATTTGAAAATGCCCAAGAAATTCCCTTGATCATTGTAAGTCCAATCAAAACTTTTTTATCTCCAGGGATATCTTTAGATAGTATTCTAATTAGCTTTACTTCTTCTTTCGCTTCTTGTTTATGTTCTGGTTTGTTTGTTTGTTCCATTATGATATAAACAGATTTGTTCTCTGTATTTCCACTAATTCCTCAAATATCCTTTTTTCAATTGCCTTTTTTGGATCGGGGATATTGTGAACTCTTGCCTTGATATCTTCAAAAGACTCAAAAGATTTTTCCTTTCTTGCTTCCAAGATGGCCTTTGTATGCTTCTTTCCAAAGCCTGGAAGCAGTTCAAATTGGTGAAGTCTTGTATTCATTGCTTGAGCTTTATTAAAAAACTCAATGAATCTTTTTTCATCTTCTCCAACAGTCTTCTCGATAAATTCCTGTAACTGAATTTTAGCTGATTCAGTCAACTTTTCTCTTGGTAATCTTCCAAGGATATATAAAACCTTTTCTCTCTTGCCTTCCCCAATATAGACTTCTTCTTTCAGTTCAAAACTAAGTCCTCGTCTGGGCACTATTTGCAAAAGAGTGAAATTTCTCTTTCCTATAGCTTGAGCTATAGGCATCATGGTCTTCTCCAATGGGTAACCATAGGGTAGATAGTCTAATATTATTGCATGTTCTTCTTTTTCCATATTTCTTAGTATTTTTTAATGATTTCTGTAATTTTATTAATTTCATCTTGGTCAAGCGAAGCATCCTGAAGAACCTTATTCAAGTCCACAGCATCTTCCGGCATAAAGTCAACAATCTTAACGATATGCTCTTGTTTTAATTTAAGTAATTTTAAATCTTCGATTTCCTTTTTCATCTGCCCGGCTCTCTCAGCATCAATACTAACAAATTTCTTTATAAAAGTCTTAAAAGCAATTTCTTTATCGCTATCTCCCGCTAAGCCTGCCACTTCAGCCATTGTTAAAGGTGTTTGTTCGATTATCATTTTAGTTTCTTTAAATGTATTGGGTGGATTATAAATGTTTTTGCCATCTTCCCATCAAGCATTTTAATGATTTTATAATTGCCCCTTGAACCAGAGACAATACCACTTTTTCCAATCATTCTTTTTGGAAATGCAGAAGCAACTCCAAGTTCCTTTACTACTGCTACTTTTTCTCCGTCAGAGATTTCTTTAAAGTATTCACTAAACTTAATTTTCCCTTTCGTCCTTATTTTTTTTCCCTTTGCCATGTTAATTTCTAGTTAAAAGTTAAGATTAATACCTTAATTACAGTAAACCAAGAAAAATTCCATTTAAAAACCTTTTCTATTGTGAAATTAGAGCATATTTATTTCCTATCCGGAAATAAACTCTCTTTCTTCCTCTAGTTGAATAAATTCACTTGTTCCACTAGAATTATTAAAATTCCCTCGGGAAAGATTATCATCTATAAAACCAACTACGGAACCCCGTTTATTCATCTCTTTTACGATATTATTTGTATCACTGACCCTTCCCAGTTCCATATTCCCTTTCTCCTTCTCTTTTTCCATACTGGACACAATTGCCTCAGCCATTTTTGGTCCCCAGACCTGATACATACATTTTTTACAAATATCAACTACGCTACCTTCAGAAATTTCACACCTGCAATAAATACAATTTTTCATTTTACCCTCTTTTATCAAAATCTGGTTAAAGGGGTTTTTAAATATTTATATATTTTTTAGATAATGTGATTATCTTTAGTCTCAAAATCAATTTAGTCCTACTAAACAAAAATCA
>CAYNAV010000048.1:0-5709 GCA_964395405.1 Candidatus Woesearchaeota archaeon
CGGTTGTTGGTTTGACGTTGGTTGGGGCTGTTGCTTTGGCGGGGTTGGTTTAGTTTTGATTTGGTAATGCTTGTTCTCAGGGGTTGGAGGTCATTAGTTTTGATGGATTAAGTGAATGTAATCTGGTAATATGGGTGATGTTAGATCAAAGGTTTATTAATGAATTAAGTAATTTTAAGACTCCTTCGGTGAGCAATTTATTGAGAATATATTGTTGTGATTTTATATTAGATATATATTTAGTTTAAACAGAAGAATTAGAGATACTAAAAAATGAGAAAGCTTTATTAATAATCTATTTTTAGATTAGTTATGTATGGTAATAAAAAGGGATTAACAGTTACGATTGAAACTGTTTTGTTAATTATCTTGAGTATTGCTGTTATGACTATTTTGATTATTTTTCTTGCAACACAGACTAACTTTTTTAAGAGGTTTATTAATTCGCAGGAAGACGAGAATAATATTGATTTGATTGTTAGTAAGTGTAATTCTTTGGTTGATATGGATAGCAAGTACAGTTATTGCTGTGAAAAAAGGGCTATTGATTTTGGAAATAAGACGGAGAATTGGAATTGTTCTTATTTTAGTAAAAATGAATCTTCATCTGGACGGGTTCGTTTGTTAGATTGTACTAGCGTGGTTTGTTAATTTTTTAGTAAGATTTATAAATAAGATAACTATAGAAATATTATGTTAGGTGAAAAAAGAGGAGAGACGTCAACAATTAGTGTTGTTATTGCTATAGTATTGGGTATCGCTGTTCTAGTTTTTTTAATTTACGGATTTACAGTTGGTTGGGGAAATTTCTGGAGCAGAATAACTGCTTTTACTGGTGGTTCTGCTAATGTTGATACTATTAAGCAAGCTTGTGATATTGCTTGTAGTCAACAAGGATTGAGTCAGTTTTGCGGATTAAGAAGAGATGTTAATACTGGAGATGGTAAGAAGATATCGGGAACTTGTTATCAGTTGGGTGAATATCAGAAGGGTTTAGGCTTTGTTTCTTGTAATGGGATTAATACTAATGATTGTTATGCTGCATCTTCAGCAGTTACTTATGATGATGGATCTGGAAAACTAAGTTGTAAGCCTACTGGTGTTTCTTGCACTACGTTAAGTCCGGATGTTTGCATAACTAATGCTTTGTGTGGGCTTGACACAACTACTACACCTCAGACATGCAAGTTGAGAGATGCAACTAAGACTTGTACTGCGCTGGTTCAAGCAGATTGTGAGACGTCTAAGACTATTTGCGCTTGGAAATAAACATTAAATTTATTAATTGATTTATTCTGTATTCTTTATGTTTAATAAAAAGGGGAGTAAGAAAGGCGAAGTAGAGTGGGAACTTAAAAATATCTTTTTTGCATTGCTTCTTTTACTTGTTGGGGCGGGAATGATCTTTTTATTGTTTGTTGGGAAAGGTGGTGCTGTTTTGGATTCAATTAAAAAAATGTTGAGGTTTGGAAGAATTATTTTGTATTTAATATGAGGGCTATTTTAAGTAGGCATAAAGGATCTTTTCGATCGGCATCACTCAATAATGTAGGAGCCACCGAATGGACTGTTGGAAAGCTGGTTTCTATTATCTTGGTTGTTTTTTTAATTGTACTAGTTACAATAGGAATTACTACTGGGGCTCTTACTCCTTTGAAGGATAGGCTTTCTGGATGGTTTGATAATGTGCTGTCTTATTTTGGATGGGGTGAACAAACTGTGACAAATGGACAAATAAGGGTTGAAGTTCCGGGTGTTGGTTATGGGAATATGTCTTTGACGGGGAAGGAGTGTAAGATTGATATGGATGGTGGGAAGGGGAGTTACGCTTTGAATGCTAATGATTTTAGTAAGTTTTATTCTTATGAAACTTATTATAAGGTGACTATGCCCCCTGGATCAGGGCATAGTGAGCAAATTCTTTATTTTAAGTATAGTGATGTTTTTAATTATTGGCAGTGGTCTGCTAGAAAAGTTTATTGGGCTTTTGTTGACGTTAATAATTATAATAATGGTGGGAGCGACATTTATACTGCAAATACAAGATTTCAAAATGAATATTTGTCTTATTTAAAAGGAAAGGATAGGGTTGCTGGTGAAGGATTTTTTAATGGAAAGATTTCAAGTCAAGGTAATGATAAAAATAATGTTGAAATGTTTAAAGATTTGGTCAGTATTAATCAGGTGATTGATGGCTCCTTGAAAAAGGAGCAGGAAGCCAAGCAATGGAAACTTGATTTATTTAATGATCTGAAATCTATTAGAAAGAGCTATCCTTCTTCTGGAAATTGGGTAGAAAAAAAGACTGCAGATAATGAATGGTATGCTGTTTCTTCTAATCCTGATGAGGGGGAAGACTGGCTTTATTATGGGGCTAGTTCTGGAAGTTATTCTAAATTAACCGGGCTTTCTGATTTATTTTTATATGATTCTGGTTTTAGGGTTAAATATCCTGATGCTGAGAAAGTTAATCAATTAAAATTAATAAAAGACTTTTTAGATAAAAAATGCAGGTGAAACTAAAATACAATAAAGGAGCAACATTAGAGACAAATGAGATTATTGAAATTGTTCTTTCTGCGGGTGCAATCATTCTTCTTTTGATTTTATTTTTATCTATTTTGAATTTTGGATATGACAAGAATGAAGAGACAATGAAGAGTTATTTTAATACTCTAAAAGGGCAGATGGATATTGCGAGTAAGGGGGTTGGTTCTGCGGGCGAGTTTGAGATTTGGCAACAGGAAAAGGACGTTCACTTTTATGTAATCTATTTTGGAAGTAAAAGAAGTTTTAATATGGAGATAAATGGAAAACAGGAAGTTGGGTTGCTTAGTTTTTTCCCATCAAATACTATTTGTGTTTGTATGTTTAAAGATGAATTAAAATGTCCTGAAAAGTATTGCTTAGACTTGCATACTTATGCAAAATCTTCTAATTCACAAGGAGAGCAGTGGGTTTTGAAGCAGAGTGAAAAAGCTTTTATTAGGGAAGTAAATGACGAGTATGTTTTTGATTTAAAATGATGAATAAAGTTGCGGCAGATACGGATACGGTTATTAAGGTTATCATTCTACTTGGCATTCTTGCTGCTGCATCTTATGCTCTTATGAAGATGTTTGGAGTGTTATAGTTAGATTTATTAATATTCTATTCATTTGTTTTTCATGAGGTTGAGAAGTATTAAAAAAAGAGGAGACGAGAAGTATTATATTATTATATCTTTGATATTGGGTTTGATGGTTTTGGCTATTTCTTTGTACTGGATTTTCCAGGAGTATTTTAATAAGGACCAGATTGATTGGGAGACCTGTCGAAACAGTGTTTTGTTGAGGAGTGGAAATCTTCCAAATTTTGTAAAATTAGTACAAGAAGAAGCACCACTTAAGTGTAAAACCCAAGTTGTGACAATTAATTTTAGGGATTATGATAAAGCTGGAAAATTAATTATGGATACTATGGCTCAATGCTGGTATTTATTTGGGGAAGGAAAATTGCAATTATATTCTTCTAAGTTCTTAGGTAGTTCTTCAAAATGTTTTGAATGTGCTAGGATTCACTTTAATGAGGATGTAAGGGATTATTACTCTCCAGCGGTTAATAATATAAATAACTTGCAAGAGGTGAAACCTATATGGAATAGGTTAAACCAAATAATTGGGCTTACTAATGATTTGGGACCAAGACCGGATTTGCAAGAGGGCTTGAAAAAAGCTCAAGAAGAAGTGGAAGCTAAAAAATCTACTGTAACAAGCGATGAATTGGCAAGATTAAATTTGGCTGTTGATGCTGCTCAGAAAAAGTTGAATGAATATGATGCCCTTATTAAAGAACAGAATTCCCTTGGGCAGCAATACGATCAGTTTTTGATAAAGTATCGCGATGTTGTTGGTACTGGAGGTTACAGTTTTAATTGGGTAAATTTTCTTACTACTGAATATGTTGATGGAAAAAGTTATGGGCAGTATTTTTATCCAAATTTTCCTAATTGGAGAAATGAGGCACTAGATGCTTGGGAGCCATTTAAGGATTATAGTTTTTCTAATGGCTTAGTTTATGATAAGTATTTTGATGCTCGTAAGGGGGATTTAATTGTAACAGTTTTGTTTAATACCGGTGCAGTTAATTTTATCCTATGGGAAAAAGGAGCCTATAACACTATAGTCCCACATCAAACTTCTCAGCAACTTAAATGCACGATAGAGTCCATACCAGCATAAACTAAAACAAAAAATGAAATCTAAAAAACATAAACGCGGAGAGCTAATGCATGAAATCATAATACACTTAATCTTAATTGGATTAATCTTTGCATTGTTTTTTTATGTGACTGCTGGAAGGGTTAATTCTAAGGAAGTTAAACAACAGGTTGTTGAAAAGGAAATTGCACTGCTGATTGATTCTGCCGAGAAAGGAATGAGTTTTAGTATTAATAAGTTAAATATGAACGGGCAGATTAATGGCTTTAAAGTTGAGAATGGGAAAGTATTTGCATTAATCGATAATCAAAAGATCTCAAAAGGTTATGATTATTTTTCTAAATATTCAGTTAGTGTTGATGAAAGGGAGGACAGATTCATTGTTCATGTAAGATGATTAATAAAATCAAACTTGGAAAAAGAGGGGTTATTGGGGAGGGCATATTAATGATTTATAGGCTTATGCTTATATCTTTTATTGCTTTAGTTGTTATGGGGGCTGCTGCTGTCTTCTATAGTTATTATGTGGATGTAAGGGATGTTGAGGCAAGAATAATGGCTGTTAATGTGGTTAATTGTCTAGCACCTAATGGCGTATTTCTTGCTGATAATTTAAATGGTTATGGGGGAAATGTCTTAGAGTATTGTAAGATTTCTAATTCCGGAAAATTTTACATTAATGTTTCTGTTTCTGGAAAAAAGTATGAAGCTGGGGATTCTTCTTTGCTTTGGATCAGGGAGATGTATAAAAATTCAGCTGGAGAAAGTATTAAGAAATACGAGCCAGGTTACTTTAGTGAGGTTTATCCGGTTATTGTAGATGGAAAGGAAGATAAATTGAAAATAGAGGTTTTAGTTAATCATGAGTTTTAATAAATCGGCTATTCTTGGGAAATTTGTAACTGCTTTTATTGCAACAATTATAGTTGTTATAATTTTATTTATCTTTATTCTTGGTTCTGGATTAATTAAAAAGGTTTCAAATATTCATGATGACGTTAAGATAGCAGATGAAAAACAGACAGGCATATTAGATTTTTATTCTTATATGGATAATTTTGGTATTTATCGAAAATCTTTGATTAGTTATCAACTAAATTCAAATATAAAGACTGCAAGAGCGTTTTATTATTCTGAGGTGGCTAAGGCTAAAATAGTGAAACCTACTTCTGTTTATGATTCGTATATGGATAGCGATTTACCGGGGGCCGGGATGGTGGCTGGATGATCGGGCGCAAATTTAATGATCGGGCGCAGTTTTTTTCAATGTATCTAGTTATTGCAACTTTATTTATGTGTGCAGTTGTAATTGGAATGTTTTATCTTCAAAATTCTTCAATCAGCTCTTCTTTGGTGTCGCCTTCTAAGATTTTGGAACTGAAAAATGAATATTACTTCTTTGAAAAATGGGAAAATGAGACCATTAAAGAAGCTATGAAGAATACTGCTGGAAAATGGGGGGAGAAGAAGACAAGTGCAATAAAGGATAGGTTCTGTTTGGAATTTATAC
>CAYNAV010000049.1:0-3563 GCA_964395405.1 Candidatus Woesearchaeota archaeon
TATGAAAAGAGGGATTAATAGTAATAATCGTGCGCAGTTTTTTATTCTTGCTGCAGTAATTTTATCTGTTGTGATTATTGGGCTTGCGGGTATTTCAAATATTGCAAAGGTAAGTAAGGAGCCTGAGGGTTTTTACGATTCTGCTTATGATATTAAAAAAGAATCTTCGGGAGTTTTAGATTGGCAGATTTATACTGGTTTTCCCAGTAATGCAAAATTGGAGGAATTTGTTGATAAGGTTGCAAAAGATGAAATTGATAAGGATCCAAGTTTAAATTTTGCTTTTATTTACGGAAATTATAGTGACTTGAAATTAAGGAATTATGGTATTGATACCATAAATGGTGTGGATGGTGGTGGGGAAGAAATTGAAAGTAGAATTGGTGGTTTGGGCGTTGGTATAGATGTAGTTAATACTAAAGGAGTCGAGGGTTATATTCAGGTAGATATACCTGCAGAAGAAAATCAAAGATTAAGCATTCAAATAACAGCAAATCAAAACTTTACATTTACCGCTTCGGAATATAAACAAGTAATTTTTATAAGGGAGAAGCAAGTTGAAAATGAGACCTTTGTTGACGTTAGGTAAGTTTAGGAAAAGAGCTATTAGCGAGGTTGTTGCGTATGTTATTTTAATAACTATTTCTCTTTCTCTTTCTGCGATGGTTTATACATGGCTTAGATTTTATACGGGAGAGACAAGCAATGAGGTTTGTCCTGATGGGGCGAGTATTGTTATTAGTGATTATAATTGTGTTCCTGGAACTGTAGATGTTTCTGGGAAGTTGAATATTACCTTGAAGAATAAAGGGTTGTTTACTCTGGATGGATTTACGATAAGGGTGAATAATAGGCAAGGTGCGACTGTGGGTATTTTTACTTTAAATGATACTGGACAAGAACTTCTTCCAGGAAATTCAACAAAAAAAGAATATAGACTTGGGAGTGTACCGGATAGTGGTGGTCAGCTAGGCTGGTTGAGAACTGTTACACTTTTAGAAGTTCAGGCATTTGTGTTAAGCAAAAATGGAAATGATAGGCTTTTATGCGGTGATGTTTCTAGGCAAACAATTGACTGTTGATTTTTTTAAATTGGGTGAATATTTTTGTTCTTTTTATATAAATTCCAAGTATGGCCGATTATTAAGAAACTTTATAAATAAGTTTTTCTCATTATATCTATGAAAAAAAGGGGATTGTCGCCAGTTATTGCAAGTGTGCTCTTGATTATGCTTGTTTTGGTTTTAGCTGCAATTATTTTTCTTTGGGCGAGAGGATTTATTTCTGAACAGATTGAGAAGTTTGGAAAGCCGGTTGAAAGTCTGTGTACTGATGTTAATTTTGAATTTGATTTGTTTAAGGACAATGTTGGTTCTGGTTGGGAAGTTGAGATTGCAAATCGGGGGGACATTCCTATACAAAGTTTTGATGTGAAAGCGTTTAAGGGCGGAGATTCAGAAATTCAGAAATTTGATTTTAGAGTTGACCCTGGGCAGGCAGTAAGACGGGGAATTACTTTTACGCAGTTTCAAACAATTCCTGAGAAGGTAACTATTTATCCCGCTTTGCTTGGGAATATTAAAGGGAAGAGATTAAACAAAGCATTTACTTGTGTTGAGAAAGGAGTTACAAAATATTTTGATGAGCTTTAATACTTTAACTAAATTGAAAATTATGAAAGGAGGTTAAAATGATTAGAAATAATAAAAAAGCGATTTCAGCGGTTATTGCAACTGTATTAATAATTCTTATTACTGTGGCAGCTATCACAATAATCTGGGCAGCTATTATTCCATTGATAAACAAACAATTATCTTCTGGAACAAACTGTTTAGACGCTGTTGCTCAAGTTCAAATTGTAAGTGATGAGGGTTATACTTGTAAGAATCTTACTGCAACAACAAAGTATCTTCAGTTACAAATTTCGCATGGTGCTAAGGATTTTACATTAGCAGATGTTCAGGTTTTAGTTTCATCTGGCGGAGTTACAAAGACATTGACTTTGATGAACAATGCTACAGGAACAGTTGTATTGCCGGATGCTAATGAAGCAAAGGTATATACCCTTAACATTGCAGATACGACCTTCTTAACAAATGCAGATAAGGTAGAAATTGCACCAGTTATATCTGTAGGAAATACACAAGATACTTGTGAAATTTCATCTAGCGCTGTTATTAACAATTGTTAATAATTTTTCTTTTTTTTCTTTTTTTTCTTTTGAATTTTATTTTTCTTTTTTTAATGTGTGGCTTGGGGGGATAGAATTTTATAGGGGGGATATGGACATATATTTTAATACTTTAGGATCGCCATAATTATAAAAAGCGAGATTAATATTAAGTTCAGCAGTTATAGTGTTTAAGAGAGTAAACTTTATAACTACAGAAATCATGTAATTTTGTCTATTATTTATAAATAATATGGACTTTGAAAGGAGGTTAAAAATGATTAGAAATAATAAAGCTATAAGTGCTGTTATTGCAACTGTATTAATAATTCTTATTACTGTGGCAGCTATCACAATAATCTGGGCAGCTATTATTCCATTGATAAACAAACAATTATCTTCTGGAACAAACTGTTTAGACGCTGTTGCTCAAGTTCAAATTGTAAGTGATGAGGGTTATACTTGTTATAAGTTAAGTGGTACAAGTAATAAAAATATGTCTTTACAAGTTAAGCATGGTGCTAAAGATTTCGTATTAGCCGATATTAGTGTTCTTGTTTCTGCTGGTGGTGATTCTACTACATTAAGTGTAAAGAATGCTACACAGAACATTGGTACTGAAAAAGGCCTACCAGGTCCAAATGAAGCTGTAGTATATATTCTTAATACTACAGGCATTACAGGAACTATATCTAAGGTAGAAATTGCACCGGTTGTAGAGGTTGGAAATACACAAGATACTTGTGATATATCGTCTAGTGCTGTAATATCTGAGTGCGATTAAAAACAAATTTTATTTTTTATTTTTTATTTTTATAAAAATCTCTTGGAAAATGAGGGAGAGAGTTAGTGTCTGCTTAAGGCTGTAACTCTTTTTAGTAATGTGATAATGACTGGTTTGAGTTTATTTTTTTATTAATTTTACTTTAATCTTGTTGATAGTTATTACTTGCTTAAGGATATACTATTGGATCTGGATTTATTAATTTTTATTCATTGGATTTACCCTGAACTTTTTATTGATTGGGGAATAATAGGGTTAGGAAAGAATTTAAATAGTATTTTTATCTTATTTTAATATGGATAATAAAAAGGTGATGTTTCAGAGAAAAATCTCCAGTTTTTCTCACATAGCTCGAAAAAAAGTAAATCAGGGATTTTCGAGTTTTCCCCCTGGGAAAAAGGGGCAGGTGTGGATAGAAACTGTTATTTATACCTTAATTGGGCTTGCGGTTATTGGAATTCTGCTTGCTGTTGCAATGCCTAAAATAAATTCTATGAAAGATAAGATTGCTATTGAGAAAAGCATTGAATCTTTGGACTTGATTAATGATAAGATAAATGCGGTAAGAAATGCCCCGGGGAATAGGCGGGAGATAAGTTTAGATATTTC
>CAYNAV010000049.1:3663-5592 GCA_964395405.1 Candidatus Woesearchaeota archaeon
TAAATGCGGTAAGAAATGCCCCGGGGAATAGGCGGGAGATAAGTTTAGATATTTCTAAGGGTAAATTTATAATTGATAGTGAGAATGATAAGCTGATTTGGGAGATACCTTCATCTTATAAGTATAGTGAGCCCGGAGTTGAAGTTGTCAATGGAAACTTAAAGATACTAACGACAGAATCAAATCCATGGACTATAAGGATATGGACGGACTATAATGTTGATATTACTTTTGATAATACGGATACTATGAATACTAAAGAGTTTGAAAAGGCTTCGACTTCTTATACTTTTTACATTGAGAATATGGGGCTTGTGGACAATAAGGTTGTGGTAGATTTGAGGGAAGGGTAATCTTTTGAGAGTTTATTGTTTGTAATTATGGATTGTATTACTATTTAATTTCTATAATGTCTAGAGATTCAATCATCTCTTCCGGTATTTGTAATGGATTTATTAATTTTTTAAAGTAGCAAAATTAATAAACCTCTTTTCAATGATATGTTCATGGGTGATATTAATTTTAATTTAAATCCTAATGTTCCAGCTATTCAGAGGGCGGAGGATAAGACGAAAATAGATGTTAGGTATATGGTTATTGCTCCTTTTGTCAGTATTCATATTTATTGGAATGAAAAACAGGGAGAAGTTGTTTATGAGGTTGAGGAACCTGTCTTAAAGCAGGGAGATAAGGAAATTCTTGAACAAATCGAGAGGACAATGAGAGAGGCCATTAATATTAATCAGGTTGTTGAGAAGAGTGCAGAGGGGCTTATTGATTATGTTGATAAAACAGCAAGATTAGTTATTTCTGAAATTGGTTTGAAAATTGAGGAAGAATCTTATCACCGGATTTTTTATTATCTTTATAGGGATTTTGTTGGGTTAAATGAAATAGAACCTTTGATACATGATTATTTCATTGAAGATATTGAATGTAATGGTTTAGGCGAGCCTATTTATATTGTTCATAGAATTTTTAGAAATCTTAGGACTAATATCAAGTTTGATTCAATGGACGTTTTATCAAATTTCGTTGAGAAATTAGCCCAAAAAACTGGGAGGTATATCTCTTATGCTTCTCCTTTGTTAGACGGAAGTTTGCCTGATGGGTCCAGAGTTAATGCAACATATACCTCGGATGTTTCTTCTAAAGGGCCCACATTTACAATTAGAAAGTTTACAAAAATTCCTTGGACGCCTATTCAATTAATTGGAATGAAGGAACTTTCTCCAGAAATGCTCGCTTACTTTTGGATTTTACTTCAATACAAATCTAATTTGATGATTGTTGGAGGAACAGCTTCGGGTAAAACAACTTTACTTAATGCTATTGCTTTTTTCATTCCGCCTGAATCTAGGGTTGTATCTATAGAAGACACGAGGGAGTTGAACTTGCCAAGGGAAAATTGGTTGCCGAGTGTTGTGCGTTCTGGGATTTCAACTACAGGCATGGGCGAAGTTGACATGTTCTCTTTGTTGAGAGGTTCGTTTAGACAGAACCCGGACTATGTGATTGTTGGTGAGGTTCGTGGTGCAGAGGCTGCTGTTTTGTTTCAAGGGATGGCTTCAGGGCATGCATCTATCTCGACAATGCATGCAGATTCTGTTGAAACTGTTGTAAGGAGACTTGAGACACCACCTATAAGTCTGAATCCTTCTTTAGTTAATGGGATGGATGCTGTTGCCGTGATGACTCATGCAATTGTTGGAAATCATGAAACAAGAAGATTGAGAGAGATAAGTGAAGTCGTTAATATAACAAGAGAAGGAGATGTTGTTACAAATACTCCTTTTATATGGAATGCGGCAGATGATCGATTTTATTATAAGGCTAAGAGCAGGCTTTTTGACAAGATAAGTGAGAGATATGGAATACCAAAAGAAAAACTTTTGCAAGAATTTCAGATAAGAACGAAGTTGGTGTATG
>CAYNAV010000050.1:0-5390 GCA_964395405.1 Candidatus Woesearchaeota archaeon
CATTTTTCAACGAGTAAAGGACTTGGATTGCTAATCGCATTATCTAAAACACAAACCCGAATATTATGAACACCAATATTGCTTTCATTAGCACTAAAATTCATAAAGCCCGTGCCATTAATTCCAAACAAAGCTTCCCCCTCAAAACTAATATTGAACTCAAGATTCCCACTAGAATAATCCACATCCTCTATATCCGTAACCACTGCTTGTTTTTCAAAACTAGTATTAAGCCCAGTAGTCCAAACACTTTGATTATTAATACTAGTAAAAACAGGGGCATTATTTATTTCAAGAACAGAAACAACAATACCCTTAGTATCGGTTAAAGACCCATCTTTAACCGATAAATCAAGAGAATAATTATTCCCAGCGTTACTCTTTCCCAAAATAGTTCTTGAAGAAAGTTTTGCAATGATATTTCCGTATGTCTGGCTTGTCTTTACAGTATAAAAAACAGTATTCGGAGAAACAGAAACACTAAGACTAGTCTCATCAACATCAGAAGCATTATAATTCAGTAAGAAAGTATTTCCTTCGCATACATAAAAGCTGGAATTAATATCTCCAAAAACAGGTGCAGTATTCTCAAGAACATTAATGTAAAAAACAACACTAGTATTATACCAATCTCCCCCAGACTCCCGCCCATAAACATCCAGCTTATTTCCCCATCTCAATGCATTTATTGTAGAATTGGGAGTAAACACAGCTCCAGAAAGATTTACAATATTATGCTTTAAATCAGTTAAATTATATTTCCAAGAATCACTGTCAAAATTTGAGGAAACATTCAAGTCAAGAGCATAAGAATTGTTTGCAAACCTTGTTGCATAATCATAAGTCGTATTCTGGGGAGAAAGAATACTCACAACATTATTCTTATTAACAGTAAGAGTAACTGTTCCAGCCAAGCCATTTCCAGTAATCTTCAGACTTAAAAAACTAGAGGAAGAATAGAATAATAAACCACAAGCAATTACTAAAACCAAACTTAAGATAATAACAAATACCAACACACTCTTTTTCATAAAATAACAAGCAATTTTCAATATAAAAACATTGCTAAACCTAAATCAGAGCTTAAATAACATCACTCTCCAAAATAAATCAACAATCCCCCCAAATAATCCCATATAATCATTTAAGTTTTCTCTTCTTACCAACAATCTTTCTTTTCTTAATCTTAAGAAATATAAAAACGACAACAATAATTACAATAATTACCCCTAAATAAACGGCATAATCAGCATCGCCCACCCTAAAACTAACGACCTTACTATTACTTAAATTTCCATAAAAGACAGTTATATTCGCCTTGAATCTTCCTTTTCCAATTTCTCTTGAATCAATAAAACCAATTAACATAGAATCTCCAGACCCAAGATCAATAGAAGGTGTTGAAAAACTAAGATTAGTGTTCAAAACATAGACGTCAGCATAAACATCTTTAATTAAATTATTTGAAAAGCTTTTAACACTAATATTAAATCTATTAATTTTATCCTCTTCAACCTTCTTTGGAGCATTGTTTATTTCAACATACATCCTCCCAACATTGAACTTTGTTTCATTTGAAAAATCATCAAAAGAAAGTTTTGCAGTGTAATCGCCTGCTTCACTTAACTTAATGTCTTTTCTATACTCCACAAAAGCTCCAGGGCTTAACATATACTTATCAAAATCAATTTTTTCAATTTCTTTCTTATCATTATAAATAGAAACAAAAGGATTAATATCATAATCCTCATCACCATTATTATAAATCTTAAAATAAATCTTACTTTCCTGTCCAATATCCGAATTAGATACGTAAAATTCTGTTTCTAAATGCCTTCCCGGATAAGGAACATTCACTTTAATAATCCCCCCAGCATCAGCAACAATTCCAACCCCTGTTTGGGACTCAGCAACTTGTCTTGCTCCAACCCTTATTCTATTAACCCCATATTTGCTCATGGATTCAGGAAATACTAAAGAAGCGATTACTTTTTCCTTCCCATAAATTACACTTTTGTCAAGGGAAACATAATCAGCTAAATCGCCTGAAACATAAACTTCTGACTTTCCGGGCAAGTCAAAAACAAAAGCAAACTCCTGCTTCAACCCAGGCTTAAAATCTGTTTCATAAGATGCAGGACTTACTCCTAATGCCAGAACACTGTTTATCAAAAACAAAGATAAAACAAAAATAATAATTTTCTTCGTCATATTACCTCATAACTCGCCGTAAGAGTATCATTTAGAGATCCTGATTTTGAATTTGATGGAATTTTAAGATAAAGATCGATTTTAATTAAATCATTTAAATCTGTCGAATTAAAATTAGAGCATATGCTTACAGACTCAGTTGAAATATTATACCACTGGTCAAGATTAAAGCCTGATGCAGGAGTACAACTCCCAGATTCAACGTCTGAAACCTTAAACAAGTACTCCGGACCGCTTCCTCCAATTAATTCAGATGCATTCTTCCCAAAAGAAAGATTAAATATTAATCCAACATTTCCATTATTCTCTATTACAAATCCATCGGAGACAGGAGTCCAGTTTCCATTTTCAACAGTCCCATTACTAACAAGAAGAGCGTAACCCGCCCCGTCATCAAACGCTCCAGAGCCCCAATCGATATCACTTATTGTAAAATTAACAGAAGAAATAGTATCAACAGTAAGATTTACAGTTCCAGTTGAAATAGTATTTCCTGTCATCCTATGGCCAATATATCCAAATAAAATAAAAATAAATAAGACCACAAAAGCAACCACTCTTTTTTCCATTAATAAATCAAATATAGAATATATATAAAGATTACTTCTTCAGCCTTTTTCTCAAAATAAAGAACCATAACAAATTAATAAGTATAAGCACAACTATCGCAATAACTAATATAGTAACTAGACTATTACTGCTTCCAGAAGAGCCTTCAGAAATAACATAACCCAACCCAATAACCTCGATGCTGCTATCTCCGACTTTCATCTGGACATTTTTCTCATTTGTCTTCCCAGCATATTTCAAAATCATCTTAGCGTTATAAGTCCCTGTTTTCACTCCAGCCGTATCCCAATAAGAGACCATTATCTTTTTTGTAAGTGCAGAAATATCATAAGTAGAAGATTTGAAATCAGCCATAATCTCCTGCTTATCATTAAATACCTGGGTCTGTATATATGCCTCAGATAAAGGCTCACTCCATTTATTCTCAACGAGCATTTCAAACTTAGCAATATCCCCAAGACTAAAATCATTTACATTAACGCTTATTAAGTCAAGCTCCTGATTCCCAATATTAAACTCTTTTTCAAGATTTAATGTCTCTCCGTCATAAATCAAAGTTGCAACAGCTCTATAAGTTCCAACAGGGACATCTGCTTTCCATTTATAAACAATTTCCTTCCTTTTCCCGCTTTCAATTGAAACAGTATCGGTATCAAAACTTGCAACTTTTTCATTTAATTTATTATAGACATCTATATTGGCCCTTACACTTGCCAAGTCAAATTCACCTCTTGAAATTACTGGAATTATAAATGTAGCATCTTCCCCTGAATTTGCATTAATAATATTAAAGCTAGCATCTGCATACTTTCCAGGATAAGGAACATAAACATAAACCTGAGTAATAACTGCAAGCGCAGCCCCAACAGACGCCTCACTAAGTCCTGATTCCTCAGGAAGCTGTAAAACAACTATCTCCCCCGTATGAAGCCCGGGCTCCATCTTATCCGGCAGGGAGATATCATAACTCATTTGCCTTGATTCATCATCTTTGGACATTGAAAAAGCCTTTTGACTCAAAACAATATTATCCTTCAGACTTCCCTGAACAGCAACAAGGATATTTACCTCTTTTTTCTCAGAATTAATAACTGAGAACGAAACACTCTTCTTCAATCCTGGTGAAAAGTCAAGAGTAGTTCTAGCAGGAGTAACTCCTAATGCTGAAACATTTCCAATAATTAGCAATACAAAAACAATACAAATTGCAAAGATATGTTTTTTATTCATTTTCCACCCCTACAAATTTATTTCCTTCAGCATTCTCCTCGCCCCCAGACAATACACTAATAGAATCGATAAGTCTTGTCCCATTATAAATATCCACATTTAAATTCACATTTCCAGCATTAATAATATCGTAACCCTTATCAGCCTTTCTTAATCTTAAATCAATCTCCGAGTTAATGGTAAGCTTTCTCACATCACTTTTTAGTCCAACATTGCTTACAGCCTTCCAAAAGTAAACGCCAGGTTTAAGATTAATTGTAAGCCCTTCCTCTGCATTAAATTCATCTGGACTTGAAAATTCAAGGTTATCATCAATAATAATTCTATCCGCCTTTTCAATTGAAAATAAAATAGGTTTTGAAGTCTCATAATCATTAATAGGAGCAATTACCAAAGGCCTAGCATAACTTCCTAATAAAATAAGCCCTATTAAACTTCCAACTATCAAGACTAAATCGACCGCATAAATTTTTTTATTCATCATTCTGCTAAACTTGAGGTAAATACCACGGTTGAGTCTCTTGTTCCGGGAGGCTCATTTGAAGGAACCCGGATATGTACATCTACCCTCGCTCTTGATTTATTTAAAGTATAATTCAAATTACTAATAGCAACAGCACTCCCGGTAATAGGCATTTGTGTCCAGCTTACTAACGAAGAAAGCCAATCAAATGCGCCTTCATAACCCGAAGAATTTCCTACTTTTAACTGATAATAATCACTTTCATTTGTCACAGACTGCCACAATGAAGAAGCATTAATGCTAATATTCAGGACGGATGTCCCAATATTTTCAATTACAAATGCTGCTGGGGAGTCGTCACTGGTGTTATCCTCATAATTAGGGTAATATGAAACATTTTTTAATCCGAAGTCTACTAGGTCATTTACAAGAATAATATCCGCAATTGCAGAAATATTAATAGCCCACTCACTGCTCCATGCGCCATAACTCGTTCCATCATACCCTCTTACCTTCCAAGTATAGTAATACTGATTATCATAGAAATATATTAAATCGCCCACAAAAGTGTAACTCTCTGCTGAAATTCCAGAAGCATTTCTGTTATCATCTGAACACTCTCCACCAAGGACATGATGGCAAGTAAGATTAATCTCATAAGTCAATGAATCCGAATCTGCGTCATTTCCATTCCATTCAAAGGTGGGTGTTGTGTCTGTTGTTGAATTTCCATTTTCAGGGCTGCTTAAAGTAACAACAGGAAGAGAATTCAATATTGTTAAGTTAGATGAATTACTCCAATCTGAATATAAAGCTCCATCATATAATCTTATTCCGCAACTCCAATTCTGGCCTTTAGTTGTATTCCCAGAACCAAGAACAGCATTAAACAAAGTTCCATTTGCATAACTATTAT
>CAYNAV010000051.1:0-5330 GCA_964395405.1 Candidatus Woesearchaeota archaeon
ACAAGTTTTAGGAGTTCCATTAAGAGCTGCTGCTTAAACTACTAAATCTCAAATCTTTTTTCTTCTCAACAAATTCGCATTAGTAACGACTGTTATTGAAGACAAAGCCATCGCAAGCTCCGCGAAAACAGGATTTAAAACTCCTGCAACAGCAAGAGGAATTGCAACAACATTATATGCAAATGCCCAGAATAAATTTTGCTTAATTTTTGAAAAAGTAGCACGAGATAACTTAATTGCCTGGATAACACCGGTTAGATCTCCTCTAACTAAAACAATATCACCTGCTTCTATTGCAATATCTGTTCCAGTCCCCATAGCAATTCCAACATTAGCTTGTTTTAATGCAGGTGCGTCATTTATACCATCTCCAACAAATGCAACCATTCCTGATTTTTGAAGCTCTTCAACTTTCTTTGATTTATCTCCTGGCAAAACTCGTGCAATAACCTGTTTAATCCCCACTTCAGAAGCAATAGCCTTAGCAGTAATTTCATTATCTCCTGTAAGCATTACAGTCTTAAAACCAGCCTGATTTAGCTTTTGAATTACTTCTTTTGAATCAGGTTTAACAGCGTCAGCAACTCCAATAACTCCTAAAACAGATTTATTTTCAGCAACAATCATAATACTTTCTCCTTTTTCTTCAAATTCTTCTAAATAATTTTTAAAACCTCGAATAGAGATTCCTTTTTCACTAATAAAATCCTCATTTCCAATTAAATATTTTTTTCCAGCAATACTTCCTTCTAATCCTTTTCCTCTAACAATCTTAAAACTCTTAACCTGTTTGAACTTTATATTTTCTTGTTCTGCTTTTTTTACAATTGCTCTTGCTAAAGGATGTTCTGATAATTTTTCTAAACTTCCAGCTATTTCAAATAACTTCTTTTCATTTTTAGAATAATAATCAATCACTTCTGGTTTTCCTAAGGTAATTGTTCCTGTTTTATCAAAAACAATTGTTCTAACTTGTTTCATTGTTTGTATTGCTTCTCCTTTTCTAATTAAAATTCCTTTTTTAGCACCCATTCCAGAACCAACCATTAAAGATATTGGGACTGCTAATCCTAAAGAACAAGGACATGCAATAACTAAAACAGAAATACCTACTCCAATTGCTCTCCCCAAATCTGCGTTAATAATAAACATCCAAGTCAAAAAAGTCAATAATGATAGAGTTAGAATAACTGGAACAAAAACATTTGTAATTTTATCAGCTAAAGCCTGAATTGGAACTTTTGTTCCTTGTGCTTCTTCAACTAGTTTTATAATATGGCTAAGAAAAGTATCTTTTCCTACTTTTTCTACTTTAATATGCAAAATTCCATCTTGATTAATCGTTGCTCCAATAACTTTGCTTCCTTTAATTTTATCTACTGGAAGAGATTCTCCGGAAATCATAGATTCGTCAACACTTGAACTACCCGACACAACAAGACCATCCGTTGGAATCTTCTCGCCTGGTTTTATCACCAATATGTCTCCAATTTTAACTTCTTCAATTGGAATTTCGACCTCTTGTTTTCCTCTTAATACTCTTGCCTTCTTAGCTCCCAGTTCAAGCAATTTTCTTATCTCAGATGTTGCTCTTCCTTTTGCTTTTGCTTCAATATATTTTCCAGTTATAAAAATAGTCATAATCATTCCAGAAACTCCCGCATAACTTTCAATCTGCATAAAAAAGTTTAATATCCCAGTAAGATAAGCAACAACTGTTCCTAAAGCAATTAAAGAATCCATGGTAAAATATAATTTATAGAAACCTCTTAATCCGGCTTTAACAGTTGAAAATCCGAAAATAAAAATAACAGGAAAACTTAATATAAGCATTAAATAACTTGTTGTTTTCATAGAAACTAATTCAATTCCAACCTTGGGGGAATACATAAAAATAATAATTAGAATAGTAAAAATCCAGACTCCTAAAAGTTTTTTTCTCCATGTTTTTATCTCCCGATACTCATTTACCCCCTTATCATCTTCTTTTGTACCTTTATTATTAGAAGAATCAGAAGAATTTGAAGATGTAGCATCTTCAAATTCAACTTTTACTGCAATATAACCCGCATCTTTAACAGCCTTTTTTAGATCTTTTTCACTTGTCTTGTCATCAACATCTAAAAATGCAATTCCTGAAACTGGATTAATACGCATGTTCTTCCCACCTATTTTTGCAAAAGACATTTCAGCTATCTTTGCACAACTAGTACAATGCATTCCTTCAATTTCTATTTTTACTTTTTTCATTTTATTTTCCTCCTGATTTGGTTTATTTTTTTTGTAATTGTTTAACAATAAGGATAATTAATAACACAAGAACAGCAATTATAAGAAGGCTAATAATCCAGAAAAAAATCATCCAACCATAACCATAGCTTCCATACATCATTCCACAATAATTGCCCATCATCCCATAATTATTACTCATCATTCCACCATAATAATCATCTGTATCTGCTGAAACAAGAGCAACTGCTAGAAATGAAATTACTAATATTCCTAATGCTGCATTTTTTGTTTTCATTTTGTTTTCAATGTTTATTTTTATTTATTTTATAGTTCACAATAGTGAACGAGCTATTTAAATTTTATGAATTTTAGTTATATTTATTATTTTAAGCACCGCAAGTCCCACTTGAACCACCCCCACACCCACATCCTCTTGAAGATGAGGGTGTTGCAGCCTGAACTTGCTGTTGAGTTGCTGTTCCATTATCTGTTACAACAAAACTTCCTCTTAGCATTCCCATTCCACAGCTGAATGAAATTGTCCCTGCTTTGTCAGGTGTAAAATTAATTATATTCATTCCTTGTTTAAGTCTAACATCAATACCATAAGCATTCATTACTATCTCCTCATTACATCCCGTTAGCTGTTTTACATTAACATTCCATTTAACAGGAATTCCTTTTTTCAACACAAATGAATTTGGAGAATAACCTGAAGCATCAACATCCATATTAACTTCTTGAACATCTCCACTTATAACTGCAGAACTTACACTTGCTGTTTCTCCAGTGACTTTAGCTTTGATTGAATCATAACTTACAGAACTTCCCAAAACAGTTAAACCTCTATTTAACATTATTAATCCAAGAACTAAAACAATTATTGCTGAAAATTTTAAAATCTTTTTAGTTGTTTTATGACTAATAACAGTTGCAAAACTTCCAAATCCAATCATAATTGGAAGAGTTCCTAATCCAAAAGCTGCTAAAGATAACGCCCCATTAAAAAAACTACCAGAACCCATAGCATAAAGATACATTGCTTGTAAAGGACCACATGCAATAAATAAGCCAGATAATAATCCTGTAATTAAAGGAGCTTTGTAATATCCCTCCGCTTCTTTTGAAGCACTTGCACTAAATTTACTTAAAAATTTAGGGTTAAATTGGAATCTTCTAAAGAACTTAAATCCAAACATACTTAGTGAATAAAAAATCATAAATACTCCTGCTGAAATGGCAATCCATCCTCTTAATCCAACTGAGAAAGCAATAATGCCCCCTATTAAACCAAATAAACCCCCGATTAATGCATATGAAACTAATTTAGAACCCCCATAAACTAAATGTTGTTTAAAACTCTTGTGCCCTTTTAATGCATTTTTAGTAGTGTAAGAAACAACAAAACCCCCACACATAGAAATACAATGGAAACCAGTTAATAAACCAGCAGCAAAAAGTAAAATCAAACTTCCCTGCTCTCCAACTCCGGGAATAGAAATATTCAAATTACTAACCCATTTGTAAATAAAAAATACTGACACTAACATCGCACTAATCATAAACCAAAATCCTATCTTATCACTAGTACTCTTCTTTTCTTTTACAATTATCTCTTGCTCTACTTCTTGCTCTCTTATTTCCCCTTTTTCATCAACTTCATAACCAAGCTCCTTAATTTTTTCTTTAATTCTTTCTCCAGAAATCATACTATCATCAAAATCAATATTACAAATACTCCTAGAATAATTTGCCTGAACACTATCTATTCCCTTTAATTCCCCCAAACCATCCTCAATTAACCTTTCACATGAATTGCAGTGCATCCCTTTTATCTTAAATTCTCTCTTCATTTTCTTGTTATTATAGCACTGCCTCCTTCAAATACTGCTATGCTTAAATTATCTCCTTCATCAATGCAGGGTTGTTCTTTCATATTATGTTTATAATTAAAATTAATTAATCCAAAAGAAGTTTGAATACCTGCATCACACTCTGTTAATCCATTTTCAACAGACTTACAATTATGGTCATATACTCCAATTCCTTCAAATATCTGAGGAGATAGGTTAATATTAGTAATAACTCCATTGAATTTATCTGAAGCTTTTACTAGATTAACATTACTCCCCGCAATCATAACAGCTACAGCAATTAACAACAATATCGATACTAAATTTTTTGTTTTCATAACAATCCAAGAAAAAGGTTTATTATAATCACTTTGGAGAAACTAGTTTCAGGAAGAAATCAACCCCTCAAAACAATAACATTATTCATTCCTCTTCTTTTCCGCTCAATAATCTGTTTTGCTTCCAATTTATCCAATAACCTTGTCATTCCAACTTTCCCAATTCCAAGTCTTTCCATTAAATCTGCTTGAAAAATTGTTCCATTTTCCTGTTGAATCAATTTAACAGCTTCCTTTTCCTGTTTATCCAACTTAGATAAATCAAGTGGTTTCTTTTTCTCGATCTTAGTCAAAGTTTTAGTCTTCATAATAATCGTTTCATTTTCCTTTGCGAAAATTAAAAACAATCCAATTACTAAAACCAAACCAGCAATAGCTAAACTGACATAAGTCTGAACAGCTATAGTGTCATACATAGAACATGTAGGCCCATGAGTGCAGGTCTCCCCCACAATATCTTTTAACCCAATATTAAATATCCATACAATAACCCCAATTACAACTGCAATCCCAGTAACCAAAAATCCTACGCTTCTATTTTTCATAATCAAAGAAGCAAAAATCAATATAAAAACCTATGTTTAGGGCGTTATCTTTTAAAGCTGCAAACAGCCAACCAGAATCATAAAATGAGGGGGGGAGGATTCGAACCCCCGTAAGCATAAAGCTACAGGATTTCTCATCGAAATCAATTAATTGATTCCAAGTGACCTTAAGTATAGCATGTTTTGGAAAGGTGAATACCAAACCAAATCAACCTGCCCGTTTGGCCGCTCCGGAACCCCCTCATAGGCAAGATTAGAACCTTAGTTTGACTTATAAACTTTATTATACGCGATTATAAATCAAAAGTCTCCAACCAAAGCCCTTTTAAACTAACTTCCCTTTTAACAATAATAATGATAAT
>CAYNAV010000052.1:0-5301 GCA_964395405.1 Candidatus Woesearchaeota archaeon
CCCAAACACAATAAACTTTAAAAACTCTTTTTACACACTAAAAGTATGGCAGACAAAAAAGAAATAAGAATCCTTGGTTTTAACATAACAAAAATTAGTGCACACAAGAACCCGGAATTCAAAGGCAAACTAGAAATCGCATCAAATATTAATATTAGCTCTATTGAGGAGTATAAAACAGAATTATCAAATCAACAATCATTGCAAATCAACTTTTCCTTTACAATCGACTATAAGACCTTAGGAAAAATAGAACTGCAAGGAGCCTTATTCCTGTCAATGGACCCCAAAATGATAAAAGAAGCCATATCAACTTGGAAACAAAAAAAACTAAGCACGGAACTCAACATACTTTTTTTAAATATAATCATGCAAAAAGCATCTTTCAGATCTTTTCAATTAGAAGAAGAATTAGGTCTTCCAACACATATTCAACTTCCAAGGCTACAGCCAGAAGAGTCGAAATAATTTCTTACAAATAACAATCTCCTATAATTTTATAATCTCTTTTTTACTGTTAATTTTGCCCAGATGCGACAATGGTACTCGAGCGGTCTCGAACACCGCGTCTTAACTGACATCCAGGTTCGATTCCTGGTCTGGGCGTTTCGCTCTTTACAAAATAAACCAATAACAAAAAGAGCAAAACGACCATTGGGCATTTTTATCAGGGATTCGAACCTTTCGATTCCGAGCAGATTGCTCTCGACTATTCGAAAAACAAACAAGAGTGATTTGCGAGCATGGTCTGGGCGTTCAACCCCCTATAATTTTCTCAAAAAGCTTTTTATCCTTCCAAAATCATAAACCTTATCAGCGACAACATAAACCTCAAAATTATTAATATCATAAACACCATTAAGTAAACCAGAAGAAACGTCAGTTCCCTCAACCAAAGGGAAAAAACTAGGCACGATAATAACCTCATTTTTCAACTGCTTCAATTTTCCATATAAAAAACACTTATACCTCTCTTTTTTACTTCCCTTTCTATCCTTAATAACAACCGCCGGATGAAAATGCCCCACAACAACCAATTTGATTTTCTTATCATAAACTTCAACCTTACCAAATTGCCTGGAGTGTCCATGAAAAAACAAAACATCTTTAACAATTAAAAAATCAACAAGCCTTACATTCCCATATTTTTCAACAACCTGCTCCAAAATTCCATCATGATTCCCTTTGGTAATAATCACTTCACCATTTTTTAAGAGATATTTATCAAACAAAGCCATAATATCTCTAAAATCACTAAATTCCGAATTCAAAATTCCGGAAACATAGTGCTTAACATCCCCAAGTAAAATAATTTTCTTCAATTTTCCAACCTTTTTTAAAATCCGAGCAAAAACATCCAAAGTCTCCTCCATTTGAGTTTTAGGAAAACTCCAACCTCTTTCATTTAGATATCCTTCATAACCAAGATGCAAGTCTCCAACTATCAAAGTTTTCTCTTCTTTCCAAAAAAGGCATCTATCAACTACTTCAAATCTTTCTATCTTTACCATAAATCAACAAAGAAGAATTCACTTTTAATATTATCTAAAAAATCTTAAAACAACTTCTCCTGCTTCCCATCAATAATATCAAAAACAGCACTTAAACTCTCTCCAGCAATTGTTCTATAAATAGCCTCCCCAAATAATTTAACCAAACTTACAATCTCCACATTACCTGTAAAATTATTTCTAATTGTATCAGAAACAAATAACTTATTCAAAACACCAAATTTAGCAACACCATCACTAAACAGCCCATGAGTTCCATAAGCATAAACATTCCTTGCACCCTTTTCTCTTAACGCTTCAGCAGTCCTAACTAAAGTATTTCCGGTGTCAATAATATCATCAATAATTAAACAATTTTTATCTTTAACATCCCCAATAATCACAATTTTATCAACTTCATTATCTCTTAATCTAGTTTTATGCCCAAAAGCAACTTCAGATGCAATTCCTAATTTATTCAACCTTTTTACCAAACTTTCAGCTCTCTTTCCACCACCTAGATCAGGACTAACAACGACAAGATTATAAAGGATTTCAGGATGCTTTTCTTTCAAAAACCCAATTAAACTCGGAAAACTATACAAATTATCAAAAGGAATTGAAAAATACTCTTGCATCTGTCCTGCATGCAAATCAACAGTCATCCCCCTAGTTGCATACATAGAAATAACATCGGCAAGCGCCTTAGCATTAACACTTACTCTGCTTGATTCTTTTCTCTCTTGTCTTGCAAATTTAGTATAAGGAAGTATAACATTAATCTCTTCAGGAGAAGAAAACCTTAAAGCCTCAAGTAAAAAAATCAACTCAGTAAACCACTCACAAGGCTTTTTATTAGCGTCATGGATCAAGAAGCACTTTTTCCTCCGGATATTTTCACAAATCTTAATTTTAAATTCCCCATCCTTAAAAACAGTTTTTTCAATATTACATAATTTAACAGAAAACATTCTGTTTTCCTTCGCCTTTAAATATTCATAGATGCCCTTAGCAAAATCAAAACCCGCTCCAGAAGAGTCAGCAATCAAAACAACATCTTCCATGTTGTTAAAAATTCCCCTTAGTTTTTAAACAAATGTATACTCAAAATCCACTATATTGTTCAATATACTCAAAATCTACCTTTCCAACTCAGCATAGATACGCTTAATAAACTCAATCTTATCCTCAACCTTAATAATATCCCCATGCCCCTGCATAATCAAATTCAAAGCAAAAGGACTAACAGCCTTCGTATTCTTCTTCTCAATCTCGATCTCTTTACTCTCAACTTTCCTTAAAACTTCCTTTGTCTTCTCAATATCCATTAAATCTTCCAAAACCTCTCTTCTAGCCTCTTTCAATATTGGGAAATCCTTAGTCTTCTTGTTAATAGCAGCCAATAAAAAATGACTCGACATCTGCTGTCTCCCAACACTTTTAACATTCCCCCTATAATTCCTCAAAATCATCAAACCCCTGGCAGCAGCATGCCTAAATCTTCTCTTCAAAACATCAGTCTTCTCAATTGCCTCACTCAATACCCTTTCAATATTCTTCTCATTTAACAATCTAAACCCCTTCTCAATCTTCTCAAGATTTAAATCACCCCCACAAAGAAAAAACCCATTATCATTAATCCCAATTTCAACATCTCTCCTTCTAGCTGAAGCAACAACAAAGCCAACAGCCCTACTCAAAGCATCATTAACCCTTCTCCCAAACAAAGTATGAAAAATAATATAATTCTTTTTATCCCTATACTCCTCAATCAAAATTCTCCCTTCATGCGGAATTAAAGAATATTTAAACTGCTTAGAAAAATAATTATAAATGACCTTAGCAGTTTTCTCGTCGCAATAACAATAATCTGAAATGAACCCTTTGATTTCCTCTGGAGATTTCTTTCTCTCGAATTTTTCATTTACCAATTTCCTAAATTTCTGAATTGAAAGCGCAGCATCATAACTTAAAGGCAACATTTCAGAAAACCAAGAAGGAATAGTAGGGCTTCTATTTGAAGCGGCAACATAAATATTCATCCCCTTAGAATACCTATACTCATATCTTTTCCCCCCAAGCACAAAAACATCTCCTCTCTTTAACCTCTCCAAAAATCCCTCATCAATTTTCCCAATATTAGTATTATTTAGCATAACATTCACAAAACTCTCATCCGGAATTGTCCCAATATTAGTCATATAAATAACTCTAGCCATTTTCCCCCTCTTCCCAATCTCCCTTGTTTCAGGATCATACCAAATCTTAGCATAAACATTCCTAGTTTTCAATTCATACTCTCCCGTCAAATATGAAATCACATCCAAAAAGTCATTCCTACTCAAATCTTTATAACAATAACTCTTCTTAATCAAAGAAAACATTTCATCCGCCTTCCAAACCTTGTAAATAGCCATCCCATAAATATGCTGACTCAAAACATCCAAGCAATTCTTAGGAATATGAACCCTATCAATTTTCTTCTCAACAGCATTCTTCAAAATAATAGCACACTCAGTTAAATCATCCACATCAGAAACAACAAATCGTCCTTTAGCGGTCTCATGTAACTGATGTCCTGCCCGACCAATTCTCTGCATCGCCCTTGAAACAGCCTTTGGACTTCCCAGCAAAAGAACTAAATCGATAAAACCAATATCAATTCCCAACTCCAAAGAAGTAGAACAAACAACAACTTTCAATTCTCCCTTCCTCAACTTCTCTTCAATATCAAATCTATGTTCCTTGCTTAATGAAGAATGATGAGCCCCTATATTCTCCATATACTTCTTAGGAAATTTCTCTTTCAGATTATTAACAACTCTTTCAGTTGCAGCCCGCGTATTAGTAAAAATCAAAACAGTCTTATGACTTTCAATCAAATTATCAATTAACTCGTACAAAGCATGGTTTAATTTAGTAGAATCTGTCTTTAAAAAATCATCAACCGGACTTAAAACCTTTAAATCAAGTTTTTTTAACATTTCAACTTCCGCAATTAAACAATTTCTGTCTTTTTCTTCTCCAATTAAATAATGGGCTATCTCTTCCAAAGGCGCAACCGTAGCACTTAACCCAATTCTTGTTAAAGGAATAGAACTCATCGCCTGAATTCTCTCCAAAGTCAAAGATAAATGAACCCCCCTCTTATTTTCAGCCAAACTATGTATCTCATCCAGTATTACAAACTCCAATAATGAAAATTTTTCAGAAAATTTAGGAGAATTAATAACAATCGCAAGACTTTCCGGCGTTGTAACCAAAATATGAGGCACATTTTTTGCCATTTTACTTCTTTCATAAGCAGTTGTATCTCCAGTTCTCAACCCAACCCTTATTTTTTGCAATTTAATCCCTTTTTTCTTTGCAATTTCATTGATTTCTTCCAAAGGCCTAATCAAATTTACGAAAATATCATTACTTAATGCCTTCAAAGGTGAGCAATAGACAGCATAAACCCTGTCTTCCAACTCATTTTTCCCAGCCAAGCTAACTAAATAGTTTAAAATTGATAAAAAAGCAGTCAAAGTTTTAGTCCCCCCTGTTGGAGCAGATATTAAAATACTCTTTCTCTCAAATATAGGCATTACCCCATATAACTGAGTAAGCGAAAAGTCTGGAAACCTTAAAAAAAACCATTCCCTAACCAAAGGGTCAAGACTATCTACGATTTCCTTTTTATTTCTCTGCTTAATATATTCAAATTTTTCTGCCATACCTCAAAAATACCCTAGTTTTTAATTAAATCACTAAGAAAACCCATTAATAATCAACATTAGACATTAAACTTAATAAACTTTTCCAATTCCAA
>CAYNAV010000053.1:0-1378 GCA_964395405.1 Candidatus Woesearchaeota archaeon
TTCCATTCTTCAAATTTTCTTTGCCAATCGTCTGCCATGATAGTTGTTAATTATTAATTATAGTGTTTCTATCTATAATTATTTATCGCCTCTATCTCCGCGCCAGAATCAGGGTTTTACTCTGTAATTATATTGGTTTGAAGGGATTTTTAAAGGTTTGTTTTTCATCGGGGGGGAGTGATGACTTTTCTTGGGGTGTTTATTGGGTTTGGTTTGCAGTAAATAAATATAAAAAGGATATTTCCATAGCATTACTAGGGAAAGGGAGTTCTAATAAAAATTAACATGGGCATAAAGAAAACATTAACAAGTTTAGCATTAAGTGGGGCATTGGCTTTAGTTGTATTGGGTTTAGCTGGAAAGGTTAAAGCATCTCCATTATTCTTGGATGATTTTGAAACAGGAACAGCAAGTAGGTGGATAAATCAAAATGGTGGATGGCAAATAGTTAATGACAATGGAAATCATGTTTATCAACAAGATGGATTAAATAGAGGCGGTGAAAAATGGACGGGAGCTGTTGCGAATTTTAGTGGAAAAAATTATAATAATGCAGAAGCAGATATGAGGGCTTTGGAAGAGGGGGATTTTGGAATGACTCTTTCAATATTTAGCAGTTCTGATAGGGTTGTGACTGCATCTACAGATGATTTTATCTCATTGGCTATGTTTCCCCGATATAATCAGGTTTCATTATATGTTAATAACTCTGGAGAGGGTTCTGGAACAATAGAATACGCTCTTCAAATGCCTATAGAACAGAATAGGTGGTATCATACTAAAATTGAAGTTGAAAATGGGCTTATCAATGCTTCAATTGATGGGCAAACTCTTTTTTCGAATATTCCTACAAATCTTACACAGGGATATGTTTGTCTATCTACAGATGGACTAAAAGCAGATTTTGATAATGTGAAAATAACTCCAGAACCAACTACGATGGGCTTATTGGCTCTTGGAGGGTTAGGCTTATTGACAAAGAGAAGGAGTAAGTAATCTGGGTGAGGGCGTGGTGGGGTTGGGGTTGAGAAGAGAAAAATCTAAATAGATCTTTAAATCTTGATTAATATGGGAGACAAAGAAGAACGCGAACGAGGAATAAGAGACGGTCTGAAAGCAGATGCTGGAGATCAGGTTTGTCATAGCCTCTCAAGAGCATTTAATAATTCTAGCTATAATAGTGGCTTTGATGAAGGAGTAGATAGTAAACCAAGTAGCAGTGGAAGCAACTCAGGTTCTAACTCAAGCTCAAGCAGTTCCGGCTGGGATTCTTTTTGGGGAAGTTCTTCATCTTCAGGAAGCAACGAAAGCAGCAGCGATGATAATTCTGATTCAAGCCCAAGCCCCTCTTATTCTGGAGGCGGAGGAGGTGGCGGTA
>CAYNAV010000053.1:1478-3155 GCA_964395405.1 Candidatus Woesearchaeota archaeon
CCAGAAATGACTGCAGAAGAAAGATTAAGAATAGAAGTTAATCGGGAAATGGAAGAAGCGATGAAAGCTCCCAATGCCCGTTCAGATCAAAACCAAGATTATTCAAATAAATCTGGGAGGTATAAAGAAAGACCCAGGGGAATGAGTTTGGAACAGAGATTACAAAATTCTTATAGTCTCAGTAAGGATGAAGGATTAGATGACCTTTTTGATATAAATAACAGGGGCACCTCTAAAAATGAAAGAGGAGATATAAACAATATCAGGATAGTTTATGATGCGCTGGAAGGAGACACTAAGGGTATGAGATTCTACATTGACTTTACGGCATGGAACGCTGGGGGGAGAACCTTTTTACCTTGCGTATTTTTTTATGATGAAGATGGACACAAGCTGATGGATGCTGACAATTTATTTAGAGCGGGAGACGGACAGGTTTTTACTCATGGGAAGAAACTGACTGCTAATGCTACATGGGCAGGTTCAAATTGGAGTGACTGTAGCATGTTTATCCCACTTAAGCAGCTGGACATCCGAGAGCCAGGTAAATATAATTTAAATTATCATGTGGAGATATTTGATGTGACTAACCCCGACAAGCCCGTTAGTGTTACAACAAGCAAGGAGTATTGTTTTGAATATAGTTTGGGCAGTGCAAAATAGTTCTAATGAGAAAGAAGAAATAGCTATCGTGTTTATTTTAAAGATAGATTAGACTGATTAGGTATTTATTCCCCATAAGCATAACCAATCTATTTCTGTTTTCTTTTATCTTTAAAATGATTTGTGCTATGGAGGATAATTGTTTGCTTTTTTCAACACGCCCAAACTCTCAAATCCCTAGAATCATAAACAACTTCACAACCTTCTATTGAAGAGTCAAAAACATCTTGTTGGTGGGGGACAAACAAAAAGATTTAAATACTACTATAAACTAAAAGGTTTATAGCTATCAACCAAATGGAGACAAAGAAATGGAAACAAAAAGCAAAACAACAACAGATAAGATACTGAGCATATTAATCAAAGAACCTCTTGCTGACCATAGTGCGACGTCCATATCTAAAACCTTAGGTATAACAAGACAAGGTTTATGGAAAACCCTAAACAAACTATCCAAAGATAAATTAATTTCTCTTAAATCAATAGCAGATACAAAGAAAAGTACATTTAATATAAAGCTAAATTTTGAGAATCCAATAACAGAAAAAGTTATTTCGCTATTATTGACAAAAGAGTCTTTAAATTATGAAAGGTGGAGATTTAATTTTTCTGAAGTTAAGGATTATTCTAAGTTTATTATCCTTTTTGGAAGTATTCTGCATTCTCCAAAAGAAGCAAATGACATTGACTTGTTAGTAATTGCAGATGACAAAAAAGATTTTAATACAATAAGCAAAATAATGTTAAAATTGCAGCAGTCTCAAACAAAAAAGATTCACTTCATAGACCTTTCAGATAGGGAGTTAAAAGAAGAGCTTAAAACTAATAAGAATCCAGCTTATGTGGACGCGTTTAAAAAAGGAATTGTCCTATCTGGGCAGGACGACTATGTTAAATTTATTGAAAGTTTGGATAAATAATGGAAATAGAAGAAAAACTAAGAGAGTGTTTTAAGACAGCAGAAAGAAACGAGAAAGAAGGGATAAAACACAAGGGCCTTCTAGCAAGAAGCCC
>CAYNAV010000053.1:3255-5277 GCA_964395405.1 Candidatus Woesearchaeota archaeon
AAATCAAAAGATTTATATACCTCTGGTGTATTATTATACACATAAGGTGTATAGAAGGTACAACATGATAACTGAAAATGAGAAAAAAGTCTTAAGAATGCTTTTCATAGCCTTTGATTTAGAATACTCAATAAATCAGATAGCTCGGGAGTGTAATCTTGCCCCCAATGGGGCATTAAAAATATTGAGAAAATTTGAAAAAGCAGGCATATTAAAATCTAAAAAAATTGCAAATATAAAATCTTACCGTCTTGATTATGAGAATGAAAAGACTTCAAATGTGATTATGCTAGCACTTATTCCGGAATTAGAAGGAAGATTAAAATTCAGATTTAGCGATTTAAAAGACCTGAATAGATTTACCAAAGCATGCATTATATTTGGTTCATATATTGAATCAAAAAAAGAGCCAGAAGATCTGGATATTCTGTTTATAATAGACAAGAAAAACTTCAATGATTTTAAAAAGCAGTCGCAGATTGTGTATAAAACTATTCCTATAAAAGTTCACGATGTCCTGCAAACTAAAGAAGACTTTATTTCAAATCTTAAAAAAAGAGATAAGGTCCTTTTGGATATCCTTAAGAAAGGAGTGATTTTCTGGGGATTTGATGAGATAATAAGTACTATCAAAAATGAATATAAAAGATAAATTAGCTTCCTGCCTGAAGGAAGGTGAAAAAGGGGGAAGGCATAAAGGTCTTAAAAGAATTAAGCCATCGGAAGATCTCATTCATGGACATATTAAAAAAGCAATTCATAATTTTAATGCGATGGACTTCTTTTACAATTCAGGATACTCGGATTGGAGTGTATCTGCTGCATTTTATTCTCTTTATCATTGCTTACTTGCATTAATATCTAAAAAAGGGTTTGAATCAAGGAATCAATCCTGCACTTTTGCATTGATTGAGAGTATGATTGAGAATAAAGAAATTGAGCTTACGAGAGGGGAATTAAAAGAAATATTTGATAAAGATATTACTGAAGATTTAATGCATAGTGATAAGATTCTTGATCTAAGAGAAAAAATGCAGTATTCAATAAAAACCTCCTTAGAAGACAAAGAATTTCAGTTATTAAGCGAAAGAACAAAAGTATTATTTGATAAGATAAGAAAAGAGGTCGAGAGGGCTATTTAATTTAACTTTTGATGATGCTAAACATTTTTTTCCAAAAATCAAAACAAGAAACCATTAGATTTTAAGGTTTTGTCGCTTTGCTTGTTCAAATCGGGCTCGGTTCCAACAACTCCAAACCACAAATCCCTCACAGTATAAACAACTTAACACCAAAGCAATACCAACACCCAAAACAAAAACAAAAGATTTATAAAGGTATATCAATTGATATAACTATGCAAAATCAAATAAAAGCACCAGCACGATACCCTCGATTGGATACTATCTTAATGATAGAGGAATTCATAAAAGAAAATGATGGAGAATATAAGAAAAAACAATTATGGGAAAGGTTACCAAAGAAAATGATGTACCAAACATATAGCATTGCAATTGATTACTTGCTAATCTCTGGAAAGATTTCAGTTGATTCAGAGGGTAAAATTGGTTGGATATTTTATCCAAAAGAAGCAGAAGAAAGAATGAAAAAAGCACATTTATTTTGGAAAAAATCAAATGATAGAAAAACCCTGTGAAGTGCAGTTTGCTAATGAAAAAGTAAAAGAGGCATTTGATAAATTAGAATTAGAAGATTCAAATTTAAAGAAATTTATTGAAAGAGCTTTTTGTGATATAAAACAAAATCCTTTTTGTGGAATTCAGATTCCTAAAAAACAAATTCCTACAGAGTATATTAAAAATGGAATATTCATAATGTCTGGAAGTATAATCTTCCTAATGCCTGGAGATTGATTTACTCAATAGAAGGTGGAGAAATTGTTATTATTAGTATTGTCTTAGAATGGATGGATCATAAAGAGTATGAAAGACGATTTCATTATTAACTTAATAAGATATACACTCAATTAATCAACAACCCCAAACTCGCAAATCCCTCGCA
>CAYNAV010000054.1:0-5132 GCA_964395405.1 Candidatus Woesearchaeota archaeon
TTCCTGACTGTATAACCTACAATCTTTCCATCTTTTAGCTTGTAAATTTTTTTTGCATGATTTGCAATATTCTGGTCGTGGGTAACAAGAATAATAGTCTTGCCCTCTGCACTCAAATCATTGAACATAGTAGCAACTTCTTCTCCCCTTTTTGAATCAAGGTTTCCTGTTGGCTCATCAGCAAGAATAACTTCGGGGTCATTTGCTAAAGCCCTTGCAACCGCAACCCTCTGTCTCTCCCCCCCAGAAAGTTGATTTGGAAGATGATTTAGTCTTGGCCCCATGCCCATTTTTTCAAGAAGCATCTTTGCTCTCTCTTCTCTTTCATCATACTCAACTCCCTGAAATATCATGGGAAGCATTACATTTTCCAAAGCAGTCATAGTTGGAATTAAATTAAATGTTTGAAAAACAAACCCTATTTTCCTCCCCCTTACTTGGGCAAGTTCAGATTCTCCAAGCTCTTCAATATTCACATTATCAAGATAAATAGCACCTTTTGAAGCAATATCCAAAGCACCAACCATATTCATCATCGTACTTTTTCCAGAACCAGAAGGTCCAACAATTGCAACAAAGTCGCCCTTGTTAATTGTAACATTAACACCATCCAAAGCCTTTACAAATTCATCACCCAAATGATAAAATCTAAACACATCTTTAAGCTCTATGATCTTTTCTTGTTTTTCGTGCCTTTTTACCTGTTTCTTAACTTTTTTCATCTTTTCTCCTTTAGTATCTCAATCATTTTTGGGATAATGCTTTCCGCATGAATTATCTGATTATAATAATCACCAACAATCTTAAGTTCTTGTTTTTGTTCTTTTGTCTTTGATTGCTCCTTATACCTCTTAATAATTCCCGGCAATAAACTCTTTGATTTTAAAATCACATGTTCATACTTCTTTTGCATAAGCTCCAATGACTTAGACATAATATCCTTATCCATAAAAAGATAAACCTTCCTTGAACCCGGCTTTTTCATTCGCCTTATAATCCCTATCCCTTCCAATACCTTTATTTCGGTGGAAATAGCAGATAAACAGTAACCTGTTCTTTTTGCAAGCTCTTCAAGTGAGACCTCTCCAGACTCAGAATAAAGAATTCCTGTAATCTTAGAAGTTAACTCTGAAAGCCCATTAGTTTTAAAATTATCAGTCATAAGTTCAATAAACTCTTGTTTTGGGGATAAATCTGTAACTTTCATTACTTTATGAAAGTTATGAAAATTTATAAATGTTTGTGTAATAAAAAGAATTTATATACTTCAAATAATTATGATTATCATGCCAAAAAAAGAGAAATCAGACTTTGATATTCTTCCAAAATATCTTAAATGTGCTCTCGTTATTTCATTCATATTTTACCTGCTTTATTTTATTTCAGCTTCAATAAATCCAATCTCAATGTTTCTGCGTATCCCTGATTCCTTTTTAATAACAGCAGAAAAAATGCTTAACTTCACGCCATCAATTATTGGTTTTGCCTTTTGTATATCTATAATATCCATCTCTATCACGTTTGCAGAATTTAATAAGAAGAAAACACCAGCAAAAATATTTCTTTTAGAAGGTGTTTCTTTTGTCCTCTACTTTATAATCCCCTTAGTTGCAGCAACTTTTGTCCTAATTCTCCTAATTACAGGAATATCAGCACATATCCCCGGTCTGCACCAACTCTCCGGATTTTTAGCGAGTCTAATTTACTTAAACATTGTCTTATTCGTAATAAGCGCACTTATGAATATTACCCTATACAAAATATTTGGTTTTGAAAAAGATATAAAGCAGATTAAAGATTAGAATCTTTCAAGAGAAGGCATTTAAAATCCAAAACAATTCTTATGTTTCATCATTCCCTTATATTTCCAAAGAAGTTTAACGCTACTGCTCTGACTAATAAAACCTAAATCCTGATTCTTCTTTGCTTTTTGGATAACCTCGCAAAAATTATCCTTATTAAATTCTGGAATATACTTCGAATGCAATATCACTATAATGTCCGGCTCTCCACTTTGCAAAATCCCATCTTTCCCAATTAAAAATCCATCTTGCCAAATTCTTTTACCATCCTTAAAATCAAAAAACCTCAGAGAAACAATTCCATTATTGGGCATATCTTTCAAAAGAGAATTAGCTCCAACAACATCCGCAACTTTCTGTCTTTCCAAAGAACTTAAAGGAAAAACCTGAACATTTTGCCCATTTACCGAGCTAGAAGCAACACTGTTGCCCGTCATAAGAAATTTAGTAAGTAAAACGCCCAAAAAAACTACAACCAAAACAGCAATAACAACCATAAATGTCCTTTTCATAACTTCCGCAAATAAAAATCATTAATAAATCTTTTCAATCAAACAGAACTAGCTAATCTCTCAAAATCATAAAAATAAACCCCAACTATTACTAAAGATCTTACATCTCCATAAAAACTTCTTCTTCACATTACTGAAAAATTTGAAGCAAAAACTGGAAGCGATTGAATGAATAGAAGTTTTTGCAAGGACTTTTCATTCTTAACCCCTTCAATTAAAAATTTGAGGATTGTCCCTAATAAATTTTCTGATAATTCGTCCGATAAAAAAGCCTTCTTCTTTCCTTAAATAGAAATAACCAATAACAGAAGCGAATAAAGCGCCAATAGCATCAACAATCAAATCCCCCATAGTATCAACAAGCCCAGACTTTTGCATATTAAAGCCAAAAATACTATCTATTAAAAATTCAAAAATTTCCCAAAGAGTGCCAATTGCCAAAGCAAAACAAAAGGAAAAAATAACTATCAATATGGGCCTTGCATTTATCTTGTCTTGTTTATATAATATAAACAAAATCAAAAAGCCAACAAAACCAAGAACAACACCACTAGCCGTATGAAGCAGAACATCCCACCACCAAAACAGAGTATAATAACCCCGAGCCTCACCTAAAAAAATAGCCATATAAATAAAGATAACAAGAATGATTTCAAATTCTTCAGGAATGTCAATGTTAAATCTTTTTTCAAAAAGAGAAGGAAGTAAAACTAAAATGAAAGAAATACCAGAAACAAACAAAACCACCCAATCTCCAAAATAAAGAGAACGAAAAAAAGCAACAATAAGAAGAAGCCTGACAAAGTAATTAATAGAAATTTTAATCTTGCTTATTTCACTAATTTCTTTATCAAACAAATAAAACTTCTTTTTCATATAATTATCAAGCAGATAGTATATAAAAAGTTAATTGATTGCCTTCAAAATTAATTCTCTCGCCACCTTAAAATCAGCTCTTCTATCAGATTTCTTCATAACCTCTCCAATTAAGAAATTCAAACTCTTCTCATTTCCGTTTTTATAATCATCAACAACTTTCCCATTATCCTTTATAACTCCTTTAACAATCTTCTCAATATCGCCTTCAGAAGTCTTTCCAATCAAACCCTTCTCACGAACCGAAAAGGAATTAGGAATAAAATCATTCATAATCTTTTTTCCAGCTAAAACAGTTATCTCATCCTTAGAAACAGCTTCAATTAATTCAGCCAGGTGTTTTGGCAAAATCTCAACATCTTCAAGAGTTTTCTTATTATAATTCAAAATCCTAAGTAATTCAATTGTAACCCATGAAATATATTTTTTTACATCCCCTTTAATGTGCTTATCCAGCTCTTCGACAAATTCCACTAACTCCAAATTCCTTGCCAAGATCTCTGCATCATTTTTCTCAAGTTTATATTTTTTAATCAATTTTTCAAGTTTTACTTCGGGCATTTCAGGAAGTTCATTCTCCAGTTTCTTCACAAGTTTCTCATCAATCTTAATAATTGGCAAGTCCGGATCAGGAATGAACCTATAATCCTCTCCAGATTCTTTTTCCCTCATTTTAATGGTCTTTCCTTTTATGGAATCAAAACTTAGTGTATCTCTTTTCTGTTCAATTCCTTGATTATAATTTTCAATCTGTCTTTCAACCTCATATTCAATAGCCTGCCTTATTGATTCTATCGAGCTCACATTTTTAATCTCAACTCGTTCTCCATAAGTGGAGACATTAACATCACACTTAATCCCCGCATTTTTTCTTACAGCTTTAATATAAGATAAAGATTGAAGTAATGCGTTTAACCACTCAACAACCTGAATTGAATCATAAAATTCAGGCTCAGTTACAATTTCAATCAAAGGCAGCCCGCTTCTATTATAATTCACTCTCCCTGTGTCCGGATTCCACTGGGCAGGATCTTCTTCCAAATGACATTCAGTTATTCCAACACCCATAAAGCTTCCATTCTCGCAAACAGGAACAGAATAAGCACCAGAAATAGTATTTTGATAACCCTTAGGTAAATCAGCCCAATTATAATGCTTTCTCTGCCATACTAGTTTTTTGTCATGATTAATTTTACATCCCAACACTAGCCCCACTTCAATAACTTTTTTCAATGCCTCCGAGTTGGGCAGCATAGGTTTACTTCCAGGCTGCCCCGTGCAAATAGGACAAACACGAGAGTTAGGCTTATCCTCCTTTTCATCCCCATTAGGCTTTGTTTTACACATACAAAATAACTTCTCATTAGTATTAAGATAACCATGAACTTCCAACCCTATTTTGATGGGATACGCCTTCTTACTATCTTCTTTCTTCAGTCCACTTTCCTTCTTCTTTTTTTCCATAACTAAATAATATAAAATACCTATAAAAACTTTGGTATCAGGCATTAACTTTTTATATAGCAATTATTTAGAATGAGCATGGTAAAAATCAAAGAACTTAATCCCGGGGATAAAGTAATTCTAAAGACCTCTGAGAAACAATGGCAAGGTATTATTCTTGATTCCCATGATTCTGAAGTCATCCTACTAAAACTTGAATCTGGCTATAATATCGGAATCAAAGAATCACAAATACTAGATGTAAAAGTTATTGAGAAATCTAAACCTATCGAAAAACAAAAGATAAAACTTGAAAAGAATAAAAAGCTTCCAGACATAGCCTTAATAATCACAGGAGGGACAATCTCTTCAAGGCTAGACCCAAAAACCGGAGGAGTAATCTCAACAGATGCAGACGAAATTCTGAAATTAGCTCCTGAAATATCAGAAATTGCAAACATAGCAGTAATAGAAAAACCAATAATGAAATTTTCAGAGA
>CAYNAV010000055.1:0-5007 GCA_964395405.1 Candidatus Woesearchaeota archaeon
GGGTGGACGTTATAAGCTTTGTGGTTTATAAGCATATTTTGAGTAACAGTTTTTTAAATAATATATTATGCATACTTACCCAAAACCAAACATTTAAATACTTTAATGCATATATATTCATAAGTCAAATGAGGGTCATTTGTTATAATCACAAATCGATACAATCATTTGCACTTAACTAAATATGGAGGAAAAATACAATGCCAAATAGAGACAGAACAGGACCTGAGGGGAAAGGGCCGAAAACAGGAAGACAAATGGGGGATTGCGAAGGAGCAGAACCCGTTGTCAATGCAGATGGAGTTCCAGTACGTGGACGAGGACTCGGAAGAGGACTTGGTCGTGGAGCAGGAGTTGGTCGAGGAAGAAGGGCAAGGCGAAACTAAGATGCCTAGACCAAGAAAAAAAAGAAGAGTTATGGGTAGACCAAACTCTTCTTACTTCAAGCCTGCGGGAATAAGGATGTTTGAATTGGAAGAGTCGGAACTCTCTTTGCCAGAATTTGAAGCCATAAGACTAATTGATTTTGAAAGAATTTCACAGAGCAGTGCTGGAGAAAAAATGCATATTTCTCAATCTACACTTTCAAGAGTGCTTTCTTCCGGAAGAAGAAAAATAGCTGATGCCATAATTAACGGGAAGGCAATAAGAATCGAAAAATGAAAATTTTAATAGCAATAAATGAAGATAGGGGAGAAAATTCTAAATTAAGTGAACATTTTGGGCATTGCCCCTATTTCGCAATTTATGAGACCAATGCAAAAGAGTTAGAGATTGTAGAAAATAAAATAGATCATACAAATCAAAATTCAACGCCGGTTGATCAAATAATGAAATTTAATCCAGAGATGGTTTTCACACTGGGAGTAGGGCAAAGGGCAATTAATTTGTTCAAAGAGAGAAAAGTAAAATTAAAAACTGGAATCTATAAATCAGTAAAAGAAGTTATTGATAACCTAGACAAACTTAAGGATCTGGATGGGGGCTGTGAGCATTAAAATGGGAGATAATAATCTTAGACAGTCTTTACAGAAAGCAGCAAAGGGATTGTGGATGGCTTTCCCAATGATTCTTGGAACGATTTTATTGGTAAGTTTAATTTCTGCAATTGTTCCGAAGTCATTTTATGTTTTGGTTTTTAGTAAAAATTCATTTTTAGATTCTTTTATTGGTAGTTTGATTGGAAGCATTTCTGCAGGAAATCCTATAACAAGTTATATTTTTGGTGGAGAGATGTTAAATCAGGGAGTAGGACTTATCGCAGTAACGGCATTTTTAGTATCTTGGGTTACCGTTGGGATAATCCAGTTACCTGCAGAATCTACAATTTTAGGTAAGCGATTTGCAATATTAAGAAACACTACAGCATTTGTCTTTTCGATAATAGTTGCTATAATAACTGTATTTTTATTGGGGGTAATGGTATGAGTTTTAAAAATAAATTAAAGGGTCTTTCGGGTTCATGGTACTTTTTGGTTATAATAATCTTAGGTTATCTTTTGCTTTCGATATTCAATAGAGAGATTTATTTGAATAGTCTAAGTTTTTTCGGTCAAATTATTTATAAGATAATCCCCATATTTATTTTAGTATTTGTGTTGATGACATTATCAAATTATTTTATAACTCCTAAGTTTATTATGAAACACTTGAAGGAGAAAGGATTAAAAAAATGGTTTTTTGTAATTGTCGGGGGAATTTTGTCTTCTGGGCCAATTTATATGTGGTATCCTCTTTTAGCAGATTTGAGACATAAGGGATTAAGTTACGGATTAATCGCTTGTTTTTTGTATAATCGAGCAATCAAAATACCTCTAATCCCCTTGGCAATAATCTATTTTAGTTGGCAATATATTTTAATACTAACTTTCGTTATGGTTTTTATGTCTGTTGTTCAGGGAATATTAATAAATAGACTAATGGAGGTTAAAAAATGAAAATTGCAATAGCATCTGAAGGTGAAAATGAAAATTCTGGTATAAGTACAAGGGGCGGAAGAGCTCCATATTATCTTGTTTTTGAAAATAGAAAACTTATAGAAACAATAAAGAATCCCTTTGCAACTGGTTCTGGCGGAGCTGGATTTTCTGTAGCTTATATGTTAGCTGAAAAGAAAGTTAATTTGGTTGTAGCTGGAAAGGTCGGTGGGAACATGATTTCTGCATTAAAAGAAAAAGGAATTGAATTTAAAGAAGCGAGTGGGGAAATAAATAAATTTATAGAAAATTTAAATTAAAATGAAAGCGTTACAAAAAATAAGTTTAGTATTTCTATTTGGGCTAATACTATTCTCATTTATACCGTTCAGTTTAGCAGAAGACCCACAAGAAAATGAGGTAGTTTTACATTTTTTTTATGGGCGGGGATGTTCTCATTGTGGGAAAGCCTTAGAGTTCTTAGACTCATTAGATAGAGAATATCCTTCATTGAGAATAGAAACTCATGAAACCTACTTTAACCAAAGTGAAAGAGAATTGTTTGAACAAATGACCTCTGCTTTTGGGGAGGAAATTGAAGGAGTTCCTACAACTTTTGTAGATAATAAGATCATAGTAGGATTTAGTGATTCAATATCAGTTTCTATAGGAAATGAGGTAAAAAAATGTTTAGAAGAAGGTTGTGAGAATCCCATTAATAAAATAAAAGATAATGAAACAATTAAATTAATTGGTGATAAAACTACTGCTTTTGAGAAATTGACAATTCCTGCTGTTATTTCTGCGGCGGCCGTAGATGCCATAAATCCTTGTGCATTTGCAGTTCTAATAATTTTAGTATCAACAATTTTAATTTCTAAAAATAGAAAAAAAGCGCTATTGGCAGGCCTAGCTTTTTCATTATCAATATTTATTTCATATTTCCTTATGGGCATTGGGCTTTATTCCGCAATCCAGGCTTCTGGATTAAGTCATAATTTTTATTTTGTTGTAGCTATTTTGGCTATATTTATTGGATTATTTAATTTGAAAGATTATTTGTGGTATGGTAAGTTCTTTGTTATGGAAGTTCCAAAGAGCTGGAGACCAAAGATGAAGGCTTTAATTGGCGGGATCACTTCGGTGCCTGGTGCTTTTGCAATAGGCTTTATTATAAGTTTGTTTCTACTCCCCTGTACCTCTGGCCCATATATAGTAATCCTCGGTTTATTGGCAAAATCAACTACAAAATCTTATGCAATTACCCTATTAATTTTTTATAATCTGATTTTCATTTTACCAATGATTTTCATAACCCTCGCAATTTTCTTTGGTCTTACAACTACAAAAAAAGCTGAAAAGCTTAGGCAAAAGAAATTAAAGATCCTCCATTTAATAGCTGGAATTATTATTCTTTGCTTGGGTATTGGAATGTTGGCAGCTATTTATCTTGGGATGATTTAACCAAAATAACCTCCAGTACGCTCGAAGAAGAGCGGTTGGGGCGTAAAGGACTTTTGTGATATTTAGGGGTGAACTTTGTCTACAATAAATGTTTTGTCTACAACTTTGTCTACAAAGAAGGATTAAGTTTCAATGGTGCCTTTTAGAAGTCTTAAATAAAACAATTGTTAGAATAATGAAGAATACCCCTGTTAATAAATAATAAACAAAATTCGTTTCTGGTTCTGGAAAAAAGAATAAAACAAGTAAGCCTGCAATTAAGGAGATTATCCAAAGGTTTTTCATGCTTTAATTAAAGATAACAATTATTTAAACTGAATGCTCTAAAAATAGCGGTTTGGGTGTCCTTAATAAGTAGTAACAAATAGAAAGGTTTATAAGCTATAATGCCCTTAATAATGTATGGAAAACAACTTAGAACAAACAGCAAATACCGGAAAAAGAATCTTACTAGTTGAAGATAAGCTTACCTCCATGAGTGGGTTAGGTGTTGCGTGTAGGTCTATGTGTCAGAGAGAAGATTATGATGGTTATGAGTCTGTTACTAAGGAAAGTTGTGATCAATATGTAGGTAGAGAATTTGTTGAAAAAAATTTGGCTTCCTTTGCTCAAAAAGTAAGAGAGGGCTTAGCAGTGGAGATTGGTAGCGCAGGAGAAAATCAACAAACCAAAGAGGCATTAGCAAATCTTAGTTCTTATGACATTTTTTTAAATCCGGAAGGCCGAATGAGGGTTCCATATATGAGCGACGGGAAAATTACATATGGTTCGTTTACTGTTCCAAGAGAATTAGAAAAAGGGCATGATGCACTGTCTGGGTTGGTTGTTAAAAAAGTCGCAGATTCTTACTTTGGAATGAAATCAAATGATAAAGTTACCATAGTAAGTGACATAGAAAATGCACTTAGTCTCATAGAAAGCGGGCAAGTAGATTTAGTAGTGACTGATTTAGGTTTAGATACACCAGAATCAGTAAAATACTCAAAAGCACAAGGGCATGGTACAAAAACTGCATTAGAATTTAGAAATAGAAATAAAGAGAGGCAGCTAACTCGAAGGGCGCCATGGGGCGGAGATTGTACGGTACTTGGAAGTGATATTGGACAGACATTGGACGATTTCGATAAAACATCAAATGGGATACTTGTAGCAAGGGGAGCAATGAATAGAGGAGTTCCACATTTTATCTATACATCTTCAGATCACTTTGGAGATGGTGTTATGGCTTGCTATTTAAACAGCCTACTTTCCGAAAGCACATTTATGCAGGAAGTCGTAGCAGGAAGAAAATCATTAGACCAAAGATTATATAATCAAAAACAACCAGATGGAATTAACCCATCTCCGAAAGTAGTATTAGAAGATACAGTTTGTATTGGTGGAAAAGATGCTCTTATTGACTTTTTAAGTACAATTGACCTTGCTAAAAAGCTAAAGCTAAAAAGAGAATAAGAATAAACGCCGGCACTTCTATTGCTTGGGTGTTACTCTTCTAAATCTTCTTAAAATCAATAACTCTAAATAACTTAAAATTATTAAATATTATTATGGAAGATAAATACTCAAAAATAGAATGGTGCTGTTTTCAGAAAAATGGAATAAAGATTATAGAACCAAATGAAATTAG
>CAYNAV010000056.1:0-4991 GCA_964395405.1 Candidatus Woesearchaeota archaeon
TCTGAATGAATTAATAAAAGTTGTTCAAAAAGAATGTTTTAAAGATAAGAAAATGGGTATGAATGAATATGAAACAGCAATGCAGGAATATAATAAAAAATTATCAAAAGTTATAGAAGAGATGATTGAGATGGAAACAAAAAGAGTCCATATGCTCAGGTTTACCTCAAAAAGCAAAATACTTAAATTTGAAAAAGAAAAAATTATAACATTAATAAAAGAGTTGCAGGAAGACTATATGAAAAAGAAAAAAACTGAAACAAGAACCTTCGAACTAAAAATGGGGAGCTTTAATAAACGACTTGGAGAAATTGAAGAAAAACTTGCAACTCTTGAAGCTAAAAGGGCTGTTAGAGGTTTTGGAATATCTTTAAAGATTCCTGATGAAAAATGATAAATAAAATGAATACTAATAATATTTTTGTAATTATTCTAATTGGGATTATTTTTTGCTTAGTTTTTGTTCAAAATTCTTCTGCCTCAATAATATCAAGTAATGAATCTATACAGGCAAAAGAATCATTAGCTCAGGCAGAAAAAGATATTATTGAGATGACAGAAAAGGCTATACCGATAAACAGAGTAAATGAAACTTATCAGGAAGCTCTGCAATTATATTCTGCACAATTAGCTTTAGAGGAAAAGGGAGGAAGGGCAGACTATAAGTTAGTAATGAGTTATGTTTCAAATATAAATTTAATAAAAAAAACAGCTATTCAATCTAGTGATGAATTAACAATCTTTAAAGAGACCTATGAAGAAGCAGAAAAGCATTCTAATCTTTCAGAAATGCAAGAAGAGTATGATCTAATTATCCAGTCTTTTAAAGATGAGAGATTTGAAGATACATTAGAATTAATAAAAAAAGGTTATGATAGGGTTTCAGAGATTCAATCAAGCCAAGCGGTCTTAAACTCTCTTTATCTCGCAACTAGCAGAACTCTTAAGAATTTCTTTGTAAATAACTGGCTAAAAATAACAATTATTTGTTCTATTGCCTTTTTTGTTTCATTAATTTTTTGGAATAATATTAAAAAGCTAATGTTCAGAATTAAGCTCAATAATCTCTTAATCCAAAAGAGAGCTATAAATAAATTACTAAAAAGTATACAAGAAAGTTATTTTAAAACAAAAAAATTATCCGAATCCGAGTATGATATAAAGTTGAAGAAGTTCAAAGAATTAATTAGGGATATTGACAGGCAGATTATGGTTTTGAAAGAGGAGGTGTTTAATTTAAGAAGAAGATTTAATTTAATATAGGGGTAATATTCTCCCCAGCCACTGCCCCTACACATACATATTATGCCGAGTGGCTCCTACGATTTTTTAAGGAATTTTACCGACGAAAAGTAGCATTTAACACCAGAAAAAGGAGAGTCCTATCTTTGGGGCTTTTTTGCTATTTTTAGAAGCTTATTGAGTCTTAATTTTACATACCTTTTATCAATAGCATCGCCATATTTTTTGTAATTTTTAACTTTATTCTTATTAGTAATAACAAAAAACCATTTATCATACTCATTCAAAACTTCCAACTTTTCCTTCATCCTGCTAATCTTACTCAACACAGATCCAGTCTCAACTTCAATAGCATATCTTTTATCTTTTATCTTAAAAACAATATCTGGCTTTTTAGTTGTATAAAGTTCTGTTTCAATTCCATTTTTTTCTAAAAACTCTGAGATATTATGAACCATGAACAGATGCATGTGGCTTTCATTGTGTCTTGGAAGCAAAAGAAATGTTTCCATCTTATTAGTTAGAAGACTTTTATATTTTTGAATCTGATAACCTTCATCTAAAAGGAATTTAATATCATCTTTTTTCAGTTTGCTTTTTCTAAAATATCTTTTATTTTCATCAACCCTTATCTTTACATCTTTTGGTGTCTCTTTTTTCTTAGGTTTATCTTTAAGAGAGTTTAATTCATCCGGATTAGTAGTTATTAACTCATGCTCTGCAGGAGAGGCTATGACTTTTATTTCAGTGTGATCATCTTCCATCATTAAAAGACCTTCTCCAATATTTGCAGTTAGCAGGTGAATTCTTTCTCCTTCACTCAAATTGAAAGTCTTACAAATATTATCAATTACTGCAGGTTTTTGTTTCATAAGAACCGTGTAGGCAGAATTAGCTAAAACAGACTTCCCAGCTTTCGAATCTAGTAATCCTTCAACTTCTTGATTAATTAAAAGAAGTCCTAAATTAAATTTTCTGCAAGTCTTAACAATCTCAAAAATATACCCTGCTTCTTCTGTTCTTGATAACAGAGTCCAAGCCTCATCAATAAGCAATATTTTCCTGTCAAGATTAGATTTCATTTTCATATAAATATAATCTAAGACCAAAAACATGGCAGTGGGCTTAACCTGTGAGGGCAGATTTCCAATATCAAAGCAAACAAAATTATTATTAAAGTTAATATTAGTTTTTCTATTAAAAAAGCTAAAGACCCCGTTTACATACATTTCAAGACGACTGGAAAGACTATTGATTGTAGCTTGTTCTAATTTTGAGGCTGTTTTTTCCATTTGTTTAAGAACGGTCATTAAATCCCCTAAAATTGGGGGTTTGTTATTCCATGTATCGGGACGGTTTGTAATTCCTTTTTTCTTATAGGTTAAATTTAGGGCTTTGTCTAAAAATGCTCTTTGAATATCTGTTAACTCGCCTAACATTACTTTCATAAGGTCAATTAAGGAAAGCCTTTTTTCTAGGTAATTGTGTCCCATTAAATCTAGGGGATTTATGATTGTCGCAGAATCCTTAGAAAGATCGATTCTCTGCCCCTTAAAATGTGACACAAGGCTATTATATTCTCCCTGTGGGTCTATTACCATAACTTTTGTGCCATTTAGCAGGTATCTTGTTATTAGTAATTTACAAAAATATGACTTCCCTCCACCAGACTGGGCTAATACAACCCCATTAGGATTTGCTAGTTTGAATATGTCTTTAATTATAGGGATGTTATTTTTGTTTAATCCTAGCCAGACCCCTGATTCATCAAATTTAGAAAAAGAAGAAGTAAATGGGAAAAATGCAGAAAGAGCAGAAGTTGTGATATTTCTGTTAGCTCCTAAGTAATTTTTAGTTAGTGGAAGGCAAGACTTTAATCCATCTAACATTTGAAAAATAGGTTTTCTTGGGATTATTAATAATGAATTTAATTCTGATTCAATTTTTCTGGCTAATAGATTAAGTTCTTCTACACTATCTGCACGACAATTGATTGTAAGGCTAACATCAAATAATTTTTCATTTCCTTTTTGTAATTCCTCAAGAATTCCCTTAGTGTCTTTATACTTTATTTCTAGACTTGGATTAAATTGATTCTTTAAATTAGAAGCATACAAGTCTGCCCTTTGTTTTTGAAGTTCTCTATTAAGTAAAATTAATGTCTGTTCAATGGGGTGTGGATTTATCTGCAATGAAAAATCAAAATTACCTGAACAGCTAACTAGCCTATCTAAAAAACCTGTTTCAACTTTTCTAGGGTATCCGTAAGCATAAATTATTTTATGGAATTTTTTATTTTGCCCATCTTTCCCTTCAATAGTTAAATAATCCGGAGAGTTTTTTATTCTCTCTGGGAATTTATTTTTATCAAATATTTTCATAAAGATTCCTTTTAGCCCGGAGTTTCTTACTCGAATAGTTTTCAAATTTAATCCATGTAATCTTTCTTCGCAGAGTTTTATCTGAATGCCAATATCACTTGTTTCAGGGATAACAACATAAAAATTCCTATTCATCGCACTATTCTCCTCTACTAATTCTTTCATATGTTTTTTATATGAATTGAAAATTTCTAATTTATTTTCATCTGTTATCTTTTCACTTAATTGATTTAAATAACTATTCAGATCTAATGTTTCAGTAGTCATAAGAATCTGGACTGGGAAGTCGATTGAATTAAGAAACTTTTGGAAAGCATAGGCAATTGTTTCTTTTTCTTTTTGAGGCTTTATAGAAAAATTTAGAGATTCTACTTTTATTACTGCAATTTTCTTTTTGTCAAAATAAATTAAATCATCTTTAATCTCTCCGCAAGGAAGGGCTTTATTTAATTTTTCTTTTGTGTTTAAATCTCTAAACTTAAACCAAGTGTATCCTCTTTTTATCTTTCCACTTAAATCAAAAAACATAAATCCTGAAGCTAAAAGTGCGGGGATACAGGCTAGAAAAACCCTGACATAAATGCTTGCATTAATCTTGAATAGAAGTGAGAAAACAATAGGGAAAAATACAAGAGCATAAGCTAACTGAGGAAAAGTTAGCCCGAAGACTATTTTTTCTTTATATTCTAACTGCTGAGGTATCTCATACATTTACGACAACGCTCCTGTAACTTTGGTTATTGTTCCGATGGGTTTTGCGACTGCATTTGCTGCTTTAATTATTACAAATAAAATCAAAAATAAAGTCCCTAGATTAGCCAATGAAAAAGCTCCAATCATTACAACGATTTTCATATACCAATGCCAGAAAGCCTTGAAATTCTTAGCATAATAACCTACAGACTTGTAGATTTCTCCGTCTTCTCGGGGAATAATCCCTTTTCTCATATTTGAAAAGAATTGGCATAATTGAAGTTCATTAATATCGGTTATTTTATCTATCCTATATAACGTTTTAAATTTTTTAGAGAAAAAAACTAATTTTTGTCTTAATGTGTTTAATCTTATGAAACTTCTTGACCCTTTAGCACTTAATCTGGAAACATTGTAACCGCAACTCATATCATCAAGATATCTTAATGTTAAATCAGAATTATATTTGCCTATTTCTAGGATTCCTTTTTTATTAACTTCTTCTCTCCAGTTTTCATATCTTTGCTTGTGTTTGTATGGATCTATTTTTGTCATGGTCTGATTAAGCCAGCCATATTAAAATAGAAAATGGATTTTTCCTAACATATCCTTTTTGCTATTTTATCAAAAATGTGCATCACTTAGATATACCAAAAGGGTAGAACGCCCCAACCG
>CAYNAV010000057.1:0-4958 GCA_964395405.1 Candidatus Woesearchaeota archaeon
GGGCTGTTCTTTTTTCAGAGCAAATTGAAAAACTTATTTCCGAAGATGATTTGAAGGACCCTGTAAAATTTCAGAAGTTTAAGGATGATTATTTAGGGGCTGAAATTTATATTTCTGGAAGTGCAAGACAGAATAAATTATTTAATACTTTAGAAATTATTGCTAGTGATGTTGAGAAGGTTGATGTTGAAAAGCTGATTGTTGAGATGGAAGCGAGATAGTTTTATTAGGTAGGTTTTTATATACCTTATTTTTAAGATTCTTATGATTAGCAAGGAAGAGGCAAGAGAAAAATTAAAACAATTAGTAAAGGATTTTTCCGAAGTTCATAAATCCTATTTAGATTCTATGCCTGAAGAAGATATAAAACATCAGTTTATAGAACCGTTATTTGAAGATATTTTGGGGTGGAATAGGAAAGATATTGCTAAGGAAAAGCGGGTTTTGAAAGGAAGAGCAGATTATATTTTTAAACAAGGAAATCAGGAAGTTCTTGTTGTTGAAGCTAAAAAGACAAATGTTGCTTTAATGGAAGAAGAAGGCAGACAGGCTGTTTCTTATGCTTATCATAGAAAAATTAAATTTGCTGTTCTTACGAATTTTAAGTATATTAGAGTCTATCATGCTCTTTCTAATATTAAGAATATTGATAATAATTTGCTTAAAGTAGATAAAAATTATTTTATTTTAGAGGCAAAAGACTTTGTTGAAAAATTTGATATTTTATGGCTTTTATCTAGAGAGAGTTTTGAGCATGGGGAGATAAGTAAGCTTCTTTCAGCAAAAGATGAGAAGTTAAATAAGCCTATTGATGAAAGCATTTTAGCGGATTTATTGAAGATTAGAGAATGGCTTTCTAAGGAGTTAAAAGCAAAGAAACCTTATCTTACTCAGGATAAAATTGATGAAATAGTTCAAATTATGATTGATAGACTTATTTTTATTAGAAGTGTTGAAGATAGAAGTTTAGAACCTATGAATTATCTGAGAAGCTTGGAAAGTGATGTGAGGCAACAGAGAGTTAAATTGCAGTTATTACCCTATCTTTTTGAACAGTTTGTAGAGTTTAATAAAAAGTATGATTCAAAGCTTTTTGAGCCGAGTTTACTAGAAAAGGAAGGTGCTTTTTCAGATGATGTTTTAAGGAAAGTTATTCTGGCTTTGTATTTTGGAGTTGAAGGAAATCAGGATAGGTATATGTTTGATATTATTCCAGGGGATTTATTTGGCTCAATATATGAACAGTATTTGGGAACAATTTTAGCAGGAACTGAAAAAAGAGTTAAATTGGATTCTAAGAGTGGAAAAAGAAAAAAAATGGGAATTTATTATACTCCTTCTTATATTGTAGACTATATTATTAAGAATACTGTTGGGGAATATATTAAAGATAAATCAGTTGACGAAATTTTACAAGTAAGAATTGTTGATCCTGCTTGTGGTTCTGGAAGTTTTTTAATAAGAGCTTTTCAGGAGGTTTGTAACAAGATTGAAGAATTATTAAAAGCGGGTAAGGTGTCTGAAAAATGGGTTGGTTTTAAGAATTATTCCGATAGGTTAAATTTGGGACAAAAGATGAAAATAGTGTCTGATTGTATTTATGGAGTTGATTTAGATGAGAAAGCAATTGAAATAGCAAGACTAAATTTATTATTAAAATTGCTTGATGGGGAGGGGCAGGATAGCAAGAAACTTGTATTGCCCCATCTAGTAAATATAAAATGTGGAAACTCTTTGATTGATGATCCAAAGGTTTCTGATAAAGCGTTTAATTGGCATGCCCAGTTCAAGGATGTTTTTGCCGAGGGTGGTTTTGATGTTGTGGTGGGGAATCCACCTTATGTTGACATAAAACAATTAGCCCCGCAACTTGTTAAGTATTTATTTGAGAGATATAACACTGTTGAAAACAGGATGAATTTGTATTCGACCTTTGTGGAGAAATCTTTTCATTTACTAAACAAAGATGGACTATTTGGGTTTATTATACCTAATTCAATTCTTTATAATGAGTCGTATAATAAACTGAGAGAATTACTATTTGAGAATAGCTCTTTAAAAAATATTGTTAAACTTCCCGATGATACTTTTGGCGATGCGAAAGTTGAGACAATAATCTTAGTGTTTCAAAAAAAGATTAATAAAGGGAATATTTGTGAGGTATTAATTTATCCTAGAAACGCTAAAATCTTTCAACTAATTGTCGAATCTGCTCAGATAAATCATATTCCTCAAACAAATTGGGAGAAACAAAAAATAATTAATCTTTCTACAAATGATAATTCTAGTTCTATTCTTCAAAAAATTGAAGAGAATTCAAAACCCCTTGTTGATATTTGCGATTTTTCATTAGGATTAACTCCTTATGACAAATATCAAGGGCATACAAAAAAACAAATAGATGAGAGAGTTTTTCACTCAACAAAAAAAAGAGATAATACTTTTAAACCGCTTTTATCTGGTTCAAATATTGTGAGATATGGGGTTTTTTGGGATGGAAAGGAGTATATTAGTTATGGGGGCTGGTTGGGGGCACCTAGACAAAAAAAGTTTTTTACTGAACCAAGGATAATCATTAGGCAAATTTTAAGCGGTAATCCGATAAGAATTTATGCGGGTTATACTGAAGAAGAAGTTTATAATGCTCAGATAGGTTTTAATTTAACTGTTAAGAATAAAGAAACTTCTTTAAAACATATTTTAGCAATACTTAACTCCCATCTAATAAATTTTTATCACAGAGAAAAATTTTTGGATAAAGAGAAAAATTTATTTCAAAAAATATTAATTGTTAATGCTAAAAAATTTCCAATAAAACTTCCAACTCCACCACAAGAAAAGAAAATAATCTCATTAGTGGATAACATGCTGGAACTTCAGAAAAAGTATCATGATGAGAAAATTGTGGGGGGAGAGAAAGACAGGATGAAACAACAGATTGATAATATTGATTATGAGATTGATGAAGAAGTCTATAATCTTTATGGGATAACTGCGGAGGAAAAGAAGATAGTTGAGGAAAGCCTTAAATAGTATTATTGCTTAAAAAATATAGAAGTAAAAAAATGGAACTAATATCTTTAAAACAAGTGTCTGGAAAGTCTAAAATTCTTTTATTGCGGGAGCTTGGCTTTGATTCTGATGGAGAATTTGTTTTAGATCGGTCGGGAAATAAAGTTAGTGATAGATATGCAGAAATACCCGTAAGATTGGATAATATGGTGATACTGCCGGGAAGCACAATAATCTTAGATGATAATGAGTTAAGCATTGCTTCATATCTTGAAGAATTTGGCGATGTCTTTTGATGAGTCGGTTAGTGATGTTACTGAAGGATTCACAAAAGGATTTTTAGAATGGACTTCTGATAAAATTGCTACTTTTGTTAAAAAATTAAAAGAAAGAAAGCTCGCATTTATTGAAGAGCAAAAAACTATTGACACTGTTTTAGAGCAGTACAGATCAGGAGAAGCAAAATTTTATAATAACTATATTAAAGATAAAAGGCTTCTTCTTTTAGTTAAACTTGGGCTTACTCTTAGGACACTTGAAAAAGATTCGGAAAGGCATCGGAATCTGAGAAGCAAGATATTAGATAAATATGATCTTGACGGATTACATTTGGCTGAATTTGTTCAGAATGGCGTATTAAATAAGTATATTTCAATTCTTCTTGGAGAATTGGTTTCTTTGGAAAAATTTGAAGAGGATCTTAATGATATTTTGAAGAATATTGAAAAATATACTCTTTTTGTTTCAGGAATAAGCAATTCTCCAGAAATTATAAAAAAAGTTGATATAAAAATCATTTCTGGATCTCCAAAAGTCTTTATTATTATGGGCTTTAAGGTAGCTGCCGGAATTGTGCAGAACAATATTGATAAGTTTAAGATAATTTTAAGAGATTATGAATTGGAAAGATTCAGCAGTGGAGAAAAAGAAATTTTGTTTTTTAAGCGGAAGTTTATTCTCTAGATTGGAAGTTTCGATTTTTTAATCTTTTAGTTATCAATTAAATCTTTAAAGTCTTTTTTATATGTAGAATTATGGAACTAATTTCAGTTATTTTAATTTTGGCAGGGTTATTATTAATCATTCTGGCGTTTATAGTTGGGAAGAAGATTGGAGAGTATAAGAAAGAGCGATTCTGGGAAGGGGAAATTGACAAGCATAGAAAAGATGCAGTTACGAGGTCGAGAGCTGTTTTAGCAGGCCAATTTTCAGAACAGATTGCACCTTACATGCCTGGTTTTGAATTTTCTCCTTCAGAATGCCGATTTATTGGAAAGCCCGTTGATTTTCTTGTTTTCAAAGGCATGGACAATAAAAAGATAGAAGAAGTTGTTTTTGTTGAAGTTAAAACAGGAAGCTCAAAGTTAAGTGAACAGGAAAAGAACTTGAAGGATGCGATTGAAAATAAGAGAGTAAGGTGGAAAGAGTATCGGTTTAACTGATTTAATCTTCTTTAATAGGCTATTTATATGATTAGGATATATTAGTATTATCTATATCAAAGCACATAAATCTTTATAAAAGAGGAGGGGTTTTACAGAGGATGGCTGGAAAATCTGATGCTCAAAAAATAAAAGAGGCAGTTGAGAATTCTGTGGAAATAGAGGAAAAAATTGACTCTTCTGGGGAAAAAAAGAAAAAGAAAGAGGGCAAAGAAGAATTGAAATTGACAGACTTGCCAGGTATTGGGCCTGGAAGTGCTGCAAAGCTCGAGGCTGCTGGTATTTTTGACTTGATGGGCTTAGCTGTTCTATCTCCTGCCGCCTTGGCTGAAATGGCTGGAATGGGGGAAGCAGCTGCAAGAAAGGCAATACAGGCTGCAAGAAAGATGATGGATTTAGGTTTTCAGGATGGTTTAGAGTTTGCTGAAAAAAGGAAAGAGGTTAATAATATTACTACTGGCTCAAAAAATTTAGACAATCTTCTGGGTGGGAAAGGGATTGAGA
>CAYNAV010000058.1:0-4762 GCA_964395405.1 Candidatus Woesearchaeota archaeon
CCCCATCAAACACAAACCCCTTCCCAAACTTCCCCGCGGAAGTTTGGTTCGCATTCCCAACAGCAGTCCCATTATTCCCATATCCTGAAATATCATAAACCTTAGCACCAGCAGTTCCAACTGATTGATTAGTATCATCCATTCTCCACCATCCAACCAACGAACTACCTAAATTAGTAAAAGCATAAACATCCCCGCTCTCACTAATTGAAGCATTTATTGAAAACGAAGCATTATTAGTATAAGTATTATTATCCGGAGTTACATAACTTATCCCGGGATAAATACTATCAGCATAAATATTAACACTCGCACTTCCAATATTTCCATTAGTATCATTAACATATAAAATAATAACAGAACTCCCCTGAGAAACATTTATAGTAGTATTCAAACAACTACTAATTGTATTGTTACTAGCTCCTGAATTATTACTATACCAACAAGCACTTATTCCATTCACATCACTATAAGTATAATTAAGAGGAACATTATTTGTATAATTAAAATTAGAATTATTCACAGGATAAACAATAGAAACAATTGGAAGAATAGTATCGCTTGTTGTCAAATTCCCCGCAGTGCTATTCGTAACAGCAGTGAACAAAGGCGAATAGAAACTATACCCATCAGAAACCAACTTAACCTCAGGCAAGATATTTGTAGTAGCAGATGATATCCCAAAAATATTCAAACTTAAATTCTTATTTGCATTAACATCACTCAAATTCTGCCAATCCGCATAAACATAATTTGCCCTTCCCTTAACATACAATTCCTTAATCTCCTCAGAAGATAAAGAACGATTGAATATCATTACTTCATCTATTGAGCCGTTGAATAATAAGTCAGTTGAGCCAGTTAAACCCGTCCTGGTTCCAATCATAAGGGATAAAAAACCAGTAGTAGAATTAAGAGCAACCATAGAAACCACGCTACCGCAAACACCATTAACACAACCGAAAAATCCTGTCCCAGAGGAATTAATAACAATCACAACATGATTCCAGCTTCCAATAGTAATACTTTTGCCAGAATTTAAAATGTTTGCAGAGCCATCTATCATACCCAAGGCCGTTCCCGTGTTAAGAAAAATATTATAACCATTATTACCTGAATTGTCTCTTTTAGACAGAACATATCTGTTTAAACCAGGAAGTTGATTTTTTACCCAGGCAGTCATTGTCATCGAAGAAGTAATATTTAAGCTACTGTCATTTCCAACATTAACATAATCCCCACTCCCATCAAAACTCGCAGACTGATTCCAAACCCCCGCTAAATTCAGATTAGTTTGTCCAGCCGCACTCCCATTATTTACCCCAAGCTCATCATTATAATCAGAATCAAAATTCCAATATCCAACCAACCCATTATTCCCATTCAAATCACTCGTATTATATCCAAGCGAAACATCCCACGCCCCAACACGGGAAGAAACATTACTCCCCACATTCCTCTCATAATTCTGATAAGTCAAATTAACACTATCATGCCCAGAAGTAACATTAAATTGCTGAACATTAATTGCCCCAGAAGAAACAAATCGAGCACTTTGATTATTATAAATAGCCGCAATCTGAGTTGAATTTAAAGAAGTATTAAAAACCATTACTTCATCGAGGGAGCCGTTTGGATTAACTGTTAAAACATTTGCAAAACTTCCAATTTGGAAACTGGCAGTCCCACTAAGGTTCTGAGTCTCCCATCCAGTACCAACCCAGCTAGTTTCATTTCTAAGCACCCCATTTAAATAGAAAGAAGAATTACCATCTCTATCCACGCTAACAGCAACATGCGTCCAGGTATTTAGAGTTACATTTACATTCGCAGGAGTGCCCATACTTCTTTCACTAGTAGAGTTCAGTAAATGAAAATAAAGTCTCTGGCTAGAAATCTGAAATAGCCACCCATTTGAATATCCTCCACCTCTCTTTGAAACGATATACTGGCTGACAGGTGTAGCAGCAAGTTTAACCCATGCAGAAACAGCCCAGTCCTTTGTTCCTATATCCAAGCTATTCACATTCCCTATGTTAACATAATCCCCACTTCCATCCAACTGCAAACAATCCCCATACAAACAATTACTTGAATTAGTCACAGCTTGCCCCTGAGAAACACCATCATTATTATTCCCAGTAAAATCATAACTCGGTTTTGTAAATGTCCATGTTCCAATATTCCCATTTCCAGAATTATCAGAAGCAATTATCCCCGAACTTTCATTCAATCTCCATTCCCCAACCAATCCAGTTGTATTCAAATCAGCTTGATTAATCCCAGAACTTTCATTATTATATAGATTAGTAATCTCTGTTGCTGTTAAACTTCTATTCCATATTTTTACTTCATCAATTGAGCCGTTGAAAAAATTAGTATTCTTGCCATAATAAGTTCCAATTAAACTTAAAAGATTCACAACTCCTAAAGAAGCAACAGGGTCATTATCAACTAAGCTTCCATTTAAATATAGATTTGTATGCGTTCCATTATAAACTCCCATAACATGAATCCACTGGTTTGCATTATGTGTTTTTGTACAAGACTGAACTGCATTATACCAAAAACAAAGTTGACCACTTCCTTTGTATAACAAAAGTCCACTCGCACCAGAATTACTTCTCAAACCAAAGATATACGCACTAGATGTCTTGTCAGTCATATAGGCCCATGCAGAAAGAGTAGCATATGTCCAATTGTTATTAATACTCCCCATATTCACATAATCCCCACTACCATCAAAACCCCCACTATTCCCCACTTTCCCAGCAGTCCACAAATCATTAGGTATCTTATCAGCGTCAAAGTTCCAATTATCAGCGTCAAAGTTCCAATAACCAACTAAAGAATCATAAGGTGCCACATTAGATACTGTCAAATGCGAATATCCATTATCAACAGTTATATTACTTGAAATAGAATTTGAAGAATTAATAACAACTGAATATGTTTGAACAGACAAATGAGGAACAATCCACTCAATATAATCGATATAACCATCTTCATCTAAATCATAAGCATCATATGGAACCTCAACATCAATAGAATAAATATTACTACTTGTATTATTCTCATTTTCTCCTAAACTATTATCTAAGCTATTATTAATTTCTAAATCAGACACAACATTTCCAGTTATTAATCCAACACTTGAATTAATCTCAATTACTTCAGAATTATTAACTATCACTTCACTTTGATTATTAACAACTTCAGACTCATTAATAACTGTTATATTTTCATTAATAATAGTTTCATTTATTTCCAAAGATAAATTCCCATTATTTTCTTGTTCTGGAATATTTTCAATAGAATTATTCTCTTCAATCCTCGTTTCATTCTTAATTAATACTTCACTTTCATTTGCTAAATTCTTCTGTAAAGAAACATTCTCAACAACATATCCATATCTAACAGCATCTTCATAACTAGCATGCCAGATTAATTTTATTTGTGAAGAATTAACCGAGATGGCCCCATAAATCTCATTATCAATTAAAGTATAAGCCAAAATATCTGTATAATTGTACTTCTCATCAGCAGACACAACAACTTGTTTTCCTCCAGTAATATTAGTTTCATTAGCAATCGGAGCAGGAGTTTCATACTCAATTGCGATATCATCATTTGTCTGTTCTGCAATTCCACTAACATTAATAATTTTATTTTCATTATTTTCACTAATCTCATTTTCTAATTCATCTTCAGAAATAACATTCCCAGAAATCCTTAAATTTGCAATCCAATCTCTTAATTTTGTTAATAACCCCCTATCATTTTTTATCTCTAAAGTAACTTGTCCAGTCATTAAACTTTTTCTGTCTGCCTTATCAACCGACTTGCTATAATCCTCAAGATTACTCAAAGCAACATCAACTTCCTCCCCTGTTTTAACACTTATATTTTCAGCTTCCTTAGGCAATTTAACATTCAAATCATCTTCTGATTTATCAATAATTTTAATCCACTTAACAGGCTTTCCAATAACTGCCTTATATTGAAATGTCTTATTTTGAGTGTTATTTACAATTAAACTGATATTAGTTTCATTCAAAAGAGTTTCATTCAATTTAGTCAAATTTTCAACAAAAATATCCTGAATAACATTAGCAATAATTACATCTTCATAAACTAATTCTATATTCAACTCTCCATCAACAGCGGGAATTCCAAACCCAGATAAATCAATATCAACTTTTCCCGAAGATGAATTCCCATTTACAGAATAATTAGTTTCAACAATGGCACTGTCATTTTCAATATTTAAATTTAAAACATTTTCAGATAAATCACCATAGTCAGAATAAACAGACTTAGACTTAATCTCCGCATTTTTCCCATCAAGAACATAAACAAAAGAATTATCTTTTGAAACAATTCCTAAAAATTCGCTTATTTCATTAGAAATACTTTCTCCTGTTATTCCTGCATCTTGAAAAGATTCAGGCTCTTTAACAGCAGGAGCTTCTTCAACAGCAGATTCAAGCTCTTCAACAGCAGGAGCTTCTTCAACAGCAGGTACCTCAATAGATTGCTCTTCTTCGGAATTATTAACCATTATTTCAATGTCCTCTACAGAATCATTAATCCCTGAAATAGTCTGATTATCTAAAGTAGTTTCATCACTACCTTCATTTAAAGACTCATTTAAACCAACATCATCAGAAACATCACTTCCTCCATCCACTCCAGAAATATTGATAACATTGCCAATACTTGAAACATTGCTAACTTCAGAATCATTATAAGAAGTCAAAAG
>CAYNAV010000059.1:0-4754 GCA_964395405.1 Candidatus Woesearchaeota archaeon
AAAATCTCCTTAACGACATCTTCCTGGGTCTTCCCGTTTGAAAACTTTAAGGGCGTCAGACACTCCCCAGAAGTAGAATAATCAAAAATCCCCCCTTCAGAATCATCCTTTTTATTTTTAAATAAACTCCACATTTTAACCTCGTAATACCCAAATCACAAAACAGGTTTTTAAGTATTGTTATAATGCAAGATTAAAAACAAAGCTTAAATTAGATATTTATAGTATAAACCTTCAACAATACTAGCATCACTTATTATAAATAATCTCCAACAAATCGTCACAGCCATGAGCAGATACCAAAGTCCTTGTAATTACCCATTGTCCAAACTCCCAACAATTACTAAATTGTCTTTATTTTTTCAATCCAACTAAATTAACCATTTACAGTCCTGAGCATTACTAAATTAGTCAAGGGTTACAGAACCAAACAGATAACGCTCTTTTTAGATAATTCTAAATTTTTACTTCTTAGTCTTCCCAAAAATTCTCCAGACACTTTCTCCCTGCTCTTTCTTCTTTTCCTTTACCTTGCCTTTTTCAAGATAATCAACCCTTTTATTAAACTCTTTTAAATCCTCTCTAAACTCATTAATAACATTCCTAAAGTCACTCCTTATTCTATCTTCCATTTGGGCGAGCTCTTTCTTAACAACCACAGTTTTCTCAATCTCCTTAACATTATCCAAGGCAATATTTAGCTCTTTAATCTTTTGAGTAAAATCATCAACATCACTTCTAAATTCCATCTGTATTTTTTTATCCTGCTTTTGTGCAGACTCGTATTGTTTATCTTTCTTTTTCAGATATTTTCTCATAGCCTCGATACTTTCTTGCATTTCTTTCACGTCTTCTCTTATAAAAACAAAAGAATTTTTGATAATTTTATCAATTTCTTCAAATTTGAGTTTTACCTTCTTTTCAATCCCATTAACCATGAAAACTAAAGAAAACACGAACATATAAGTCTTATTATTTTTATTCGTCTAAGCTAAGTAGTGAATTAAATGAGATAGTCTCCTTTAGTTCTAAAGGTCCTTTTCCATATAGACACCCTTATTATCAATCTTATAACCAGCCTTCTGGTAATACTCTCTAACCCCCACACCGGAAATAATCCTAATTTTACTATATTTCTTTTTCTTAGCAGTTTTTTCAGCTTCAATTAACAACTCTTTTCCAAGACCTTTATGCTGAGACATTTCTCCTTCTTCTCCAAGTTTCAAAGCAGGTCCATAAACATGAAGCTCCCTAACAGTTGCAGGCATTTCTTTATTTTTCTCTAATCTCAGTCTTAATAATCCAAATAAAATATTATCAGAATTAACAGCCTCTAAAAATATTTCCTTCCCATTACTTGCTTTATATTTAATTTTCTTAATCCTAATCTTGCTCCTTATATCACGATTATCACGAATAGCAAAACCAATCTCTCTAAATCTAATCTCTTTAATTTTAATTTTCTTTTTTCTTATATAATCCTCAATATCTTTTCTTAAATCAATTTTAGTTGTTCCTGCAACTAAAAAACTTGGAGGAATCTCTCTCATAATTCTCATAGCTCTGCAATATTCTGGAATTAACTTTAACATTTTAATTAACAAATCTAAAATCTCTTCTTTTGTATAAGGAACATATTTTCCTTGATAATACCATTCTTCTAACCCACTTCCTTTTAATACTTGGCACGGATAAATTTTAATCTGATCTGGTTTAAATCTCTTATCCCTAAAAATCTTCTTGAACATCTTCAAGTCTTTTTTTATACTAGAACCAGGAAGTCCAGGCATAATATGATACCCAACTTTAAAACCAGCTCTTTTCAATCTTTCAGTAGCCTCAACAACATCAAAAGTGTGATGCCCTCTATTAGTTAAATCATAAATTTTATCATCAGGCATCTGAACACCAATTTCAACTCTTGTACATCCCCATTTCAACATCTTTTTAACATCTTCATCACTGCATACATCTGGCCTTGTTTCTATACATAAAGCCACACACCTATGTTTAGCTTTTTCATTTATCTTCTTAGCCTGCTCAAGTGTTTTCACTTTTTTGCCATTTAATGCATTATAACAATCTAAAATAAATCTTTCTTGAAAGATAACAGGATATTGTAAAAAAGTCCCCCCCATGATTATCAACTCAATCTTATCAACAGGATGTTTCATATATTCAAATGATTTCAGCCGAGTTTTAACCTGCTTAACAGCATCATAGTCAAGGCTCGCAGCTCTTAAAACAGCAGGACTTTGAGGTGTATAACTTTGCGGAGCATTTAATGTAGGACAATATAAGCAGGCTCCGTGCTTACACTTTCTAGGTGGAAGCATAACTGCTAAGGGCGCTACTCCGCTGATGGTTTTTGTTGGCTTTCTCATTATAGTTGATTTTTCCATAATCTTAAAAAGAAGTTGAAGCTTTTAAAAGTAATACTTACTAACTTACAATTACAACTACTATTAAGTAACATCAAAATAGCAAGATTTAAATACTAATAATGACTAATTAGACTATGACAAATACAAAAGAGTTTATGAGAAATACCCTAACAGGGCTTGCATTACTAGTGGGCACTCCAAGCACAGCATTATTACCTTCTTGCACTCCAGGAATAACCCTTCAAAATAATCAAAGACCTGAATCAGACATCCTCTCCGGGGTTTCAATTGAATCAAGTAGAGCATTAAAAGACATTTACATTGTAGATGCGCAAGACAATATAGTCTATTTGCTGATGAAGGACGAGAAGCCATTGTCTGAAATAAGAGAAGAAGTTAATATGTCTGGAGGAAGAAACGGAGATAATCTTTATGATACCCTAACAAACAAATATTATGTTCACTTTCAGAACCCCATTCAACCAAGCAAAAAGTATTCAGTAGTCACTAAAACACTTTCCGGAAAAGTCCAAAAAACAAGACTTGATAGAAATAGCTTAAACTTAGATAACTAAATTAGTATCTAACCAAGAATGCCCTAACCTTCACATTTTCCATTCATACAATATCCGTTACTTACAACGCCATTTAGATATCCTGTACACGGTCTCATTTGATTTGCAGCTTCACATTTTCCTTGATTAGAACAAACAACACAATCACCATTAAATCCTTTAGCTAAACATCTTAAAATATATTCATTTCCAGGAGCACACTCCCATAGGGGATTAAGATCACAAAACGCCTTACTTTCTGGAGTATCTTTTTTTCCGCAAGCACCATACTCTATCCTTTTTATTGGCTTATTATACCATGCGCAAGACTCCCCCGCAGGATAATAAAAACATTTATGAGTATCTGAATCGCATGTAGCACACCCATCAGACTGATCAAGTGTGCAATCATCATTAGTTAAACATTCTGCATCTGGCTTTATTGTATTCCATCCAGCATCCATACATGCATCTAAACCTTCTTGATAAGGAAATAATGAGTTGTCAAGTTTTCTTACTAAAAAATAACAAGAAATGACATTGAATTGTGCAGCAGATACGTAACTCATTCCCCCACCCATAATACTTCTTTCTGATGGTGTAAAAAATCCATTATAGATATAACAACCTGCTCCATTGTTATTATAGATAGTATCTCCATAAGCTTTTGAATTATAATAATACCCATTATTATATATCTCATTTACTGGCTTTTTAACACAATTTTTCTCACCAGGACCAATTCTTTTAAATTTAAATTCCGACCAAGACCATTCATCTTTAATTTGCCTTGAATAATTATACTCATCATCTAATCCTCCAAAAGCATGTCCAAATTCATGAACAGCTGTCCGTGCCAAAAATACTTCCCTAGTGTCTGTTGGATTTATAAAAATCGCAGGTTGATTAAACTGAGTATATCCTGCATATGTCCTGTTATTATAAAAGATATAATAATCCGACGAACCTGTAACGCCCTTACATGAAGATTTAGTTTGTACATAATCATAAGCTTCAAAATCAAAAGCATTCTTTTGCGGGTCTAGTGAAACACCCCCTTTGAGAGGCCATGAAGTATCGTCATGTTCAGCCAAGTCCGCATAATAAGACAGTTCTTTATTATACTCTCTAAAAGGAGAAGTTTTTTCAAAACCTTCTTTTCTATTAAGCTCTCCAAGAAGAATTACTTTATTTGAAACAAACTTCATACTTTCCCCCCCCATTATAACAATACCGAATTTTGCAGCAGGAATTACTTCCCCTAATAATCCTCCAGGATCACCTGAATTAGCTCCAGTAGCACCATCAGACCCCCATAAATGAACACAATTACTCAACAGCAGGGCATCACTCTTAACAGGCGCATATCCTTCAACAGTAATCTCACAAGTTAATTTTGGATTTTTAATTAATTTTTCTAATGCTTCATTATCTTTTGCAATTCCAGGAGCACGACCATTGGCCCAACCACCAATACCTGCTGTAAAATAACCTTTGTCTCCAACAATAAATTTCCCAAGAACATTTCCAGACTGAACTACATTACCTGCACCATCAATAAACTTTACAGTTATTGCCAAGTCTTTAATAGCTAAAGCTTCATCTTTATCAACAATCAATTTACAAGAAATGTCATCAAAAGCGGTCGCCTTATCTAATGAAGGGGTAAATAACCTCGTTTGCTGAGTCTCTTTTATATAATCAGAAGCAAGATATAGCTCAACTTTAAATTCTGGCTTTGGACCAGGAACTAAACCAACACCCCCTCCTTCTGCAATATTCAATCCCCATGTCCCAGCAAGATTGCCTTTTTTTA
>CAYNAV010000060.1:0-4623 GCA_964395405.1 Candidatus Woesearchaeota archaeon
AATATCATGAGCCAACTCGCATTCAAGTCCTGTGATTTATACTTTAGTTAAGACCTAAATGCTCGGCTGGGAAATGAACCAAGGTTCAAATCCAAATATCATGAGCCTGCTGGGATTTGAACCCAGGACCCCCGCCTTTCTTAGCGCTCAAAAGAGAGCTTGAAATTCTGTCCCTCATGGAACATTTCTTATAAGAGCGGTGCTCTAAACCTGGCTGAGCTACAGGCTCGTGATTAAATATCAAGAGATTTCTTGTTTTTAAAATATATGGTTTTGATAATTTAGTTAAACATATCTCACTAAACAAAAGTAATAACCTTTAAATACTAAAAAAGACTAATCATAATATGCCTAAGAAAAAAAGTGTGAAGAAAGTTAAGAAACCAGTTCAGAATAAAGAAGATAATTCTAAGTTATATGCATTTCTTGCAACATTTCTTTCTATAGTTGGTTTTATTATTGCTTTAATTGCATGGAGGAAAGATAAATATGTTATGCACTATGCAAAACAATCTTTGGTTATTTTTGTTATTAGTGTAATTGCGAGTATCTTAAGTAGGATTTTTGGTTGGATTTTTATAATTGGTGGAATTATTAGTTTTGCGCTTGGGGTAGTTGTTTTTATCCTTTGGTTAATGAGCTGGATTTATGCTTTATCTGGAGAAAAGAAGAGAACTCCTATTGTGAGTGATTGGGCTGATAAGGTTGATTTGTAAATTTAATTTTATATTGAAAACTTCTTTAATTCATTTTTAATCTATTTTAGAAGAGATTATTTTTTACAGAGGGCGAGAACATAGGAACCATCTTTTGAAGTGAAAATCTTCACATCTCCGAAATACATCTTCATAAAACTAATAAAATCATCCCTACTATAATGGTAGGAAACGGCAACAATAATCTGGTCTCCTTTATTCAGGGATAACTTTTTGCCTTGGAATTCTATATCTTTGTCTTTTTTAAGAGTATAATACAATTCAACTCTGGAATTCCTAAACCTTGTTCCAAAATCGACCATTTCTTTTCCTAATCCTAATTGCAATGGAATATGGATTAGAAAATTATTGACTTCTTTGTTAGTGTATGACTTAAGGAGATGATCAATATCTTTGGTTCTTAGTCCATTGCCAATTAATAGCATGTCGTCAAATTCCATCGCACTTCTTATTTCATATATCAATTCATTAAGTTCAAAATTTCCTAGGGTATTCCCAAGTAATAAAAAGAAATTTTTTTTAAATTCCTTGTATCTTAGAAGTTGTGCTACATTTTCTATATTTTCAAAGTCAGAAATATTCCATTGAAACTTTATAATCTCTTCAACGTCCATTTTTGAAACTTTGTCTATTGCTTTTTCAACCATATAGCTGCTGATATCAATTGGACAATATCTCAATTTTCCTGTTTCTTTTAAATGTTTTATAAATAATTCTGCCTTTTTTCCATCTCCACAGCCTAAATCGATAAGATTTAATGGGCCTTTCCCTAGTTTTTCAAGAATCTCGCCTATGTTCTCGTTAATTAAATCAATTTCTTTCTTGATTATGTCCGAATTATAGTCTTTTGATCCTTCCAAGTCAAGAAAAGCCTGAGCTTGTTCAGGCGTTAAATACCATAGTTTAGAATCAGCGATATTCCATATCCGGGTATTGCCTTCTAATGAATAACCCCGTTTAATAAGTTCCTTAAAAATAAGATCATTGATTTCTGGCTGTTCCTGTTTATCTGCCATAGGACTAGTGAGAAATAGGGGTATTTATTTGTTTTGTTTTATGGGGGGACGAGGTAGGGACGAAAATAAGTGGTTATTTTGTTAGGTTTATTTAAGCAATTATATTATTAGGAAGTTTTAAAAATGAAAATTAGCTTGATTAAGCTATGCTCTGTTAGTCTAAAGTAACATCAGAAAGTGTTTCGATAGACAACATCGCTATGCTCTGTTAGTCTAAAGTAACTTCTTTGAAGTTTCATTCAATATTCCTTTAGTCATATTGAGAGGCCAAGGATTCATTCTCACAATTTACATTTCTAACTTATAAATTTAAGTTGTTTAGAAAAGTGAATTGTTCGCCCTTTCTGGCGAGACCCTGGCTCGAATCCCAAAGTTTAAAAGCTAAATTTATTAGTAGTATTTATTGCTCTGTTAGTCTAGAGGCCAAGGATTCAGCCCTTTCACGGCTGAGACCCGGGTTCGAATCCCGGACAGAGCGTATGATATTTCGGTGATTTTTAGGGGATTCGGAATTCAGCAGCCCCATGCAAATCACCAAATTATACTTTGCACGGACAGATTGTTGGTGTAACATAGATTTATTAACTAAAAACCGATTGTAAATAAATGAGAACAAGATATCTCTTAGGTATCCTCTTACTTAGTGTTATAGTAACAATCCTGACATGTTTATTTTTTATTTCAAATGGAGATGGTGTAGGTTTAACAGATTTGATTATAGAAAATATGTCTAAGGACTTTCTCTCATGTAAAATAGACAATTCCACGGTAGGACTATGGAATAATCAAACATTTTATATGTATAACTATAAGCTAAATTATTCTGATTTTGACAATATAAAAAAAGAGATTCTTGAGGGGGGAGTATCCGAAGAGTATTTTAATAAACATTTAAAGATAATCTATGTAAATGATAACTATGTTAGTCTTGGGACTCAGATTTTTATTTATTATAAAACAGATACATGGCTAGATGATTATTCTTCTAATGGTCCAAGGTTTCTTGAAGAAGAAAAGTGTCCGAACAAAGATTGTGATATCTGCAAAAGGTTTGTAACAGAGATAAGAGTTGTAATAAATCCTTATGGCAAAAGAGTGGAAGAAAACAATAAGGTCTCATATGAAAAAATGTATATTGTGCCTAAAATAAAAATAATAAAAAATAATCAGCTCCTTACTCTTGAGCAATTAAGGGAAAAAACAAAAGAGTGTTTTAAGGGAAAAATAGATTCTGAAGATATTTTCCTTGATGACACCGGAGAACCCATGTATTATGGATATCAAAGCGATAATAATCCATTTACAAACTTAGTAGACACCCTTGCAACAATTAATATACTTGATGGCACAATAGAGTGTATTAAGCAAAGCCGGGGCTTTATGCCTGCTTGAAGTTATAATAAGTTTTAACCTTAAATATTAGAAAAAATTTTACTCTTCTTATTTTAATTAAAACAATGTGAAGAGCAAAATTTTTTGCGGGGAAACAAACATTAAAAAATGTTAATTCTATTCCCCGACTTCTCTATTCGAGTAGTATAAAAAAAGTGGAACAAATTCTAAAAAGAATTAGTTTATAATCCACTAAAAACCTCGTTTTTACTGTCCTCTTTTTTATATCATAATTAAATGAATATAACCCTGGAAGAGTTATAAATCCACCCCCAAACTTTATAAAGATACTTTAATTGGTTATTTTATGAAAAAAACATTCCCAATATACGAGAAGGGAGAGATTAAGACATTAAAGGAAGGGTTAAGCAATAGGAATAAGGCTTTAATCAAGAAGTTCTTGTTATTCTGTGGTTCAAGTGCAGGAAAGAACAAACTTAACAATATTGAAAGAGTTATGACTAAAACCTGTATTGTTCTTGAATATGATTTGGATAAATTGAACTTAGATATATTGAGAGGATTTTTGAATATTCTAAAGCAATCCGACTTAATGCCTCCTTCAAAGAATGAGATTAAAAAGTATCTCAAAAGGTTTATCAAAGAATTTTACCCAAATTGGAGTAAACAATTTAAGGGTTTGGAGGATATTAAGCTAGAAAAAGAAGTTAATAAGGAGAAGATAAACAGCAATACCCTTTTATCTCCAGAGGAAATTAATCAATTAATAAGGGGAACTGACAGCATAAGAAACAAAACTATTCTATCTTTGGCTTATGAAACTGCATCCAGACCAGAAGAAACATTAAAGTTAAAATGGAGAGATGTTGATTTAAAGAAGGGTTTGATTAAACTTAGTTCGGGGAAAACAGGAGAAACAAGAGAACTACCCGTTATTGATTCAATACAACATTTAAAGAGATTAAAAGAAGAGTGGGGTTATCAAGACATAAACCAGGATGATTTTATCTTTGTTTCTACTCAAAATAGAGAGAAACACTTAACAGAGGTTTGGTATCACACATTTTTAAGGAACTTAGGAACGAGGGTTTTAAAGAAATCTGCTTATCCTTATTTGATTAGACATTCACGATTAAAGGTTTTACAGAAGAAAATACCCGGAGTTCTTTATGAGAAGTTTGCAGGGCATTCTATGGATACAGCAAAGAATTTTTATGACCATATGGATACAGCTGATTTAAGGGAAGTTTTAATGACTAATGTTTATGAGATTAAAGATTTAAGTCCAGAGGAGAAAAATGAATTAAAATTAGAAATTGAAGAACTAAAAAAACAAATGGAAGAACAAACCATCCAAAATGAAAAGAAATTTGATGATTTCGTCATAAAAGTAGGCGAAGATTTACAAAAAGAATTTAAACAATTTCAGAAGTTCCGACTAAAAACCAAAGTCTAGCCCTGAGAAATCTACTTTTTTCTTTTTATTGACATTAAAATCAACAATATTCAAAACAGGCCTAGACTCTAAACCGGTATAA
>CAYNAV010000061.1:0-4611 GCA_964395405.1 Candidatus Woesearchaeota archaeon
GTTTTAATTCTCCATAATGCATTTTCACAAGGGCGACTTTTATTTTTGGATAGAACTTTTCCACTTTTCCAATATATTCTTTTGTTTCTGTTTGTTCTCCATTCTCGGAAAATGAAAAATCATCTGATGTGGGCATTTTGATGTAAAATCCGGATGAAAAGCCACGATTGTAGACTTTTTTTAGTTCATCTAGCTCTTGACTTATTTCTTTTTGATTTAGATTTTTGTCCAGTGCTTTTCTGTAGGCTTTTGTGACTATTGAAACATATTCCGGATTTCTGCTTCTTCCTTCTATTTTAAATGATTTAATCCCTGCTTTTTTCATTTTTTCTATGAATGGGAGAGTACATAAATCTTTAGCGGACATTACTCTGTTGTTTTCTAGTGTAAGTTTTCTTGATTTGTCTGTTAAATCGGTTATTTCATATGCTCTCCTGCATGGGTGGGTGCATTGTCCTCTGTTAGCACTTAGATTATTTTGAAATTGAGATGTAAAGCATCTTCCTGAGACGGAGACGCACATTGCTCCATGGCAGAAACACTCTATATCTATTATTCTTGATATTTTCTTAATTTGATTTAGGTTTAATTCTCTTGCTAGGACAATTCTCTCTGCTCCTAATTTTTTATAAAATCTTGCTGATTCTGAATTTGCTACTGAGGCCTGGGTTGAGATATGGAAGGGAAGCTTGTATTTTTTGCATAGTTGGATTATTGATAAGTCCCAACAGATTATTGCGTCTGCGAGCTTTTTTTGTTTTATCTTCTTGATAATGCTTTCTATTTTTTTTAACTCGCTATCATAGATGATTGTGTTTAGAGTTATGTAGACTTTTATTTTTGTAGTTTTTCTTATTTTTTCTAGATCTTTCAGGGTGAAGTTTTTCGCTGAATTTCTCATATTGAAATCTTTTAATCCTAGGTAGATTGCATCCGCTCCAGATGCTATTGCAGAATGGAGCATGGGAAAGTTTCCTGCTGGAGCTAGGAGCTCAAATTTAGATTTTTGTTTCATAGATTGGTTTAGGGAAGAGATGTTTTAAATTTAATGTTGGGCTGATTGTTCTTTTGTTTCTTTCCTTTCGGTTCTAAGTTTATTAATTCCCAAGCTAACAAGCGAAGTTAATGTTGCTATTGCGGGAATAGACCTAATCGTATCATTCTGATGGTATAGTTCTAATTGATTTGTATTGAGCTTTGATTCGTCAACTTCAATTATAGCTCCAGCGTGAGGATAGTGTCTTAATATTTTTGCAGATGGATTTTCTCTTATGATTTCATTAATAGTCTTTTCATGGTAATACATACTCACACGACATCCTATGGCGCTTATCGCTAAAGCAGTATACAATGCAAGGGTTACTAGCTCATCTTTTAGTTCCATTTTTTATTTTGTTTTTGTTCTTCTATTTGAATAATACGCACAACCAATAACAGAAGCGATTGTTACTCCAAAAATAGCGATGCTTTTGTTTCTGCCCTGATTATATCTTTCTAATTGAGTTTCGTTAAGCTGCGATTTATCAACTTCAATATGGTCACCATGATAGCCTGGATGTATAATTTTTGCAGATGGATTTTCTCTAAAAACTTCTTCCATTGTTTTATTGTAGCAATAGCCTGTGGAAGAAAGCCCCCCTAAAATTAAGGCAAAAATTGTGCAATCTAATAACTTTTCTATTAACCCCATAATCTAATAAGCCTAAGAAGAGTTATAAAAATTATCAATATTATCAATATTCAGAATATGTTGCTTAGCCATTTATCTGCTGTCCGATACGGTAAAGTCCTGCCAAGCTCATTTGAAGAGTGTTGCCTGTTTGACCTCTTAATTCTTCTTGATCTTCTGAAGTGAGTTTGACTAATCTTGATTTATCTGGCTTAGGACTATTATCCCTCGCATTAATATATTCGAAATCTCTATCTGTAATCGTGGGATCTTTAGGATAGATTATTATTTGGGTTTGTTTTTGTCTTGCCATTATTCCAAACAAGCCTTAACAAATGCATTAAACAAAGGTGCGGGTTTTAGTAAAGAAGACTTGAATTCAGGATGGGCTTGGGTTGCTACGAAGAATTTGTGATTTGGAAGTTCGATAAATTCAACCAATCTTTTGTCTGGTGACGTTCCTGAGAATATAAGACCTGCCTGTTCTAAGATTTGATGATAGTCCGGATTAACTTCGTATCTATGTCTATGTCTTTCACTGACATTTTCTGTACCATAAATTTCATAGGTTTTTGTTCCTTTTTTTAGTATTGCTGGATAAGCTCCTAAACGCATTGTTCCGCCTTTATCTGTTATGGCTTTTTGTTCAGGAAGAATGTCAATTACAGGATTTGTTGTTGAAGGATTTATTTCTGTGGTGTTTGCATCTTTTAGGTTGCATACATTTCTTGCATATTCTACTACTGCTAATTGGAGACCGTAGCATAATCCTAGAAAAGGGATATTGTTTTTTCTGCAATATTCTATTGTTTTTATTTTTCCTTCCACTCCTGAAGAACCAAAACCGCCGGGGATGATAACTCCTGAAAATTGCTTTAATTTATCTATGGTTTCAGGGTTTTTTTCAAAGGCTTTTGAGTCAATCCATTCAATTTCTATCTTAGTGTTATTATGTGCCGCGGCATGCTTTAGTGATTCTTTTATTGAAATGTAAGAATCTTCTAATTGGAAGGATCCAATATCTAGATATTTTCCTACTATAGCTATTTTTGCATAGTTTAGGGGAGAGACAATTTTTCCTACTAATTCTTCCCATTTATCCCAGTTTGGAACTTTCTTTTTTTCGAGATTTAGTTTTGAGAGTATTTTATCTCCCATATGTTCTTTTTCCAGGTCAAGAGGGATTACATACAATGTATTTGGGGTTCCTGGACCGGTTACATCTGGCATTGAAATTATATGTGTTGAGGGAATATTCGCATATCTTTCGATTTTCTTTTTTCTTACATCGTCCAATGCTCTTTTTCCTCTACATAATAGGAAGTCTGGGGAAATTCCTGTTTCCCATAGAAGACGGATTGCAAGTTGACTTGGTTTTGTTTTCATCTCTTCAATATGGCTTGGGATTGGCATGTAGGTAACCATGAGGTAACAAATATTCTCTTTTCCTATCTCATTTTCTAAAGATTTTAATGCGAATAAGAAAGGAACATTTTGGTAGTCTCCTACTGTTCCTCCGACTTCTATGAGACATATATCAAAACCTTCGCTGGCTTGTTTTATTCTCTTTTTTATTTCATTTGGAACATGAGGGATTACTTCAACTGTTTCTCCTAAAAAATCTCCTTTTCTTTCCTTTTCAATTAGCGTTCTGTAGACTTGGCCAGTCGTTATATTGTTCATTTTAGGGATGTCTATTTCAAGAAATCTTTCATAGTTTCCAAGGTCTTGGTCAATTTCTCCACCATCATCAGTTACCCAGACTTCCCCATGTTCGGTAGGTCTTAAGGTTCCTGCATCACAGTTTATGTATGGATCTATTTTTACGGCTGTTGTTGAGAAGCCGTATTCTTTCATTATTCTTCCAATAGAAGCGGTTGCGACACCTTTGCCGACGCCAGAAATTACACCCCCAACCACCACAATATACTTAGTCATTTTTTTGAATAATTTAAGTAGGTTATAAATATTTGTAGTATTTAGTATATAGGATTGAAAGCAAAAGTTATTAAAACTCAGCGAAACTTTAGAGTTTATATCCTTTATTTTTTTAGTTGGTTTTTGTCTTAATTATAGAATGACAAAAAACATAAGTTTTATAAACACCCTAAACATCTATTTTTCATGGTAAACAGCTCAAATCAGATTGAAAGAAACGTTTCAGCAAGCTTTGGTTATGTTAAAAAGGACATAATGATGCTTAATGACGTTATCTCTGATTTGAACGACAAAATCCAGCATCTTTCTTTAAATCATGCTTCTTTACTTGAAAAGATGCAGAGAATTGAGAGTGAGGTTGTGAAGACAGAGAGAAAGGAAGCAAAGTTCGAAAGAAAGGTTAAGAAGACAACAAAGAAGACAGTTAATAAAAAAACAAAGAAAAAGACATCTAAAAAGACAACAAGAAAACCTTCTAAGATTATTACAACTGAAGAAGTTGTTTATTAGTGATCAAAATGGTACATACGAATGAACGAAATTTTATTAAGAATGATTTTCCTCAGGATTCACTTATTATGTCTGTGAGTTATTCTCATGAGGGCTCAAGTTTTACTGAGGGCGATGCTTCTGTGGGAATTGCTATGAAAGATGGTCACGCTATATTTCTCCAGACTTATTGGGATAATGGCAGATTAGGATTGTTAGAAAAAGAGCAGCAACACGGTCTTTCTAGTGACTATGTTCCTGCAAAAGGAGCATTTAAGAGATTTGAGAAGGAACATCCAGATGATGCTCGAAGATTAAGGAATGCTTTACCTCTTGGAGGGGTTTGTTTGCTTGAGTGGGGATTATTAGATTAATTTCTTTCTCGGAAGCTAAGATAAGATTTAAAAACCAATTCTAGTATAATTTATTAGGTGACTTAGGAGTTTAGGGGCTTGTCTCAAGGGAAAGATAGGTTTCATGGAACTTTAAGTTATCCTTGCCTCAATAGTATAGTG
>CAYNAV010000062.1:0-4421 GCA_964395405.1 Candidatus Woesearchaeota archaeon
ATAGCCATTGATGAAATTACTCCAGATAATGAAATTGAGACAAGCACGGAATTAACAAATATAACCTTGAATGTTAAGACGGCTGGAGGAGGGAATAATCATCATTGCAAATATTCTTTCTCGGGTTATGATAATATGATCGACTTTAATGATTTTGACGGGAATAAGAATCATAATCAGGAATTTAATGGGGGTTTATTGCCCGGAGATTATAGGATTTATGTTGAATGCTCGGATGAAACAGGAGATACTGCAAGAAATTCAACAGTATTTTCTATATTCCTTGATGATGCCTCGCCTTTGATTATAAGGGTGTATAAGCAGGGCAGTTCCATGACCATTATGACAAATGAATATTCTAATTGTGTTTATTCAACCAAGTCATGTAATTATGACTTTGATAATGCTACAGAGATGTATGGGATAGGAACAGAACATTCTTTTGAAGTGGAAGCTGGTAAGAAATATTATATTAAATGTGCTGATGCATATGGAACTAAACCGTACAGGCAGAGCTGTTCATTTGGAGGTATTGTCTCTAGCGTTTATTAAAGTTTATAAAGATAAGATGAGTGTGAAAAACATGTTTAAGGAAAACAAAAGAGGGAACTCGCATTCAGGTCTTGTATTGAACAATTTAGATTTGTCAAGACCTAAACGCTCGCAACTTACGATCTTTATTATAATAGGGATTATCATTGTTATTGGGATTCTTGCATTTTTCTTAGTAGTGAAGCCCAAATATATTACTCCTTCAGGGCAAGGGTTCGGATTTGAGAATTGTGTTCGAGATGCTGTTGAGCAAGAAGTTAATGGACTTGGTTTACAAGCAGGGTTTGGAAATCCTGAATTTTATTCTTTATATAAAGATAATAAGGTGGGGTATTTATGTTATACTAATTTATATTATCAACCTTGCGTTATGCAAAAGCCTTTTTTGATTCCTCATTTTCAAAGTGAGTTAAAAACAAAAATAAGAGAGAGAGTTGATAAATGTTATTCTGATTCTATAGCCCAGCTCAACAGCGAGGGTTATGAGGTTATTTCAGGAGTTATTGATTATAATATAAGCTTAGAGCCTGGAAAGATGAAAGTTAATATCAATGCACCCACTTCTATTTCTAGAGAGTCAAGCCAGAGATACCAAAAGTTTAATATTGATTTTAGTTCTCCGGTTTATGATATGTTAATGATTGCAACATCTTTATTGCAGTATGAAGCTAAATATGGTGATGCTGATATCTCCAGTATGATGTTCCTTTATCCAGATTATATAATTGACACAATAAGAAGAGATGATGGAACAACAATTTATCTTATAACGGACAAGGCAACTCAAACTAAATTTCAATTTGCAAGTAGGAGTTACGCATTTCCTGCAGGATATACTGGATGAGAAATTATTTTAGATTTTTAAAGCCGAATAAGTGGGTGATTATCTTGAGTATACTTGTTGTCTTAATAGCAACAGTCATAATATCTTCTGTCACTCCAATGATTGGAAATTGTGATACTTGCAAAGATAAATGTGCGTCTATAATTCTTTATGAGACTTATTGTGTTAATAATAGTGGAGCAAATCTTGTTTTATTAGCTAATTTAATACTAGGTGTTGCAAGCCTTATAATTTTATATACTGTTTTATCGTTGATAATTTATCTTGGAGAAGGAGAGTGGAAAAATGATAGGTAAACTTGGAAGAAAAAGAGCGAGTGCGGGAATTGAATTGGTGTTGATAATTTTAATGACCTTTTCAATTTCTTATCTAATTTATACAGAAGATCATCCGATAATTCCGGTTGTAAGTGCACAATCAACTTTATCTAATCCTTCCGTATGTTGTGAGAAGACAACGCAAGGTGCTTATTGTATTAATACGGGTACTGAAAATTGTGATGCTAATTTTAAGAGTTCTCCAACTTCATGTGAGACAACATCTTATTGTAGACTAGGAACTTGTTATGATTCTGAAGAAGGGATTTGTATGGAAAATACTCCTCAAAGAGTTTGTCAGGAAAATAGTGGGACATGGGATGCGAGGGCGGTTTCAGATGTTCCACAGTGTCAGTTGGGATGTTGCGTTATTGCTGACCAGGCTGCTTTTGTTCCTTTGGTGAGATGTAAAAGATTGAGCACTTTATTTGGTGTTGAAATTGATTATAGGAAGGATATTACGAGTGAATTAAATTGTATTGCAACTGCACAAAGCCAGGATACTGGTGCTTGTGTTTATGAGCAAGATTTTGAAAGGACTTGTAAATTTACAACAAGAAAAGATTGTGGTGCTACTCAAACTGTTGAAGCTATAAATGGAACAAATATTTCATTAAGTAGTGATAAGAAATTTTATAAGGATTATTTATGTTCGGCTGAGGAATTGAATACTGCTTGTGCAAAACAAGCTGGGACTACTTGTTATCAGGGAGATGTTTATTGGACTGATTCTTGTGGGAATAGAGAGAATGTATACTCTTCTGATAAGGTAAGATCTTGGAATAGTGGACGAGTGCTTGGTGCTGATTCTATTTGTAATAAAAATGATGGAAGCAATAAGAATTGCGGGAATTGTGATTATTTACTTGGGACAAGATGTGAAGCTTGGCAGAGTATTTTAGGAATTGGAAAACCTGATGGAAGCGATTATTTCTGCCAAAGGACTGAATGTGTTGATAGAACTGGTAATCAGAGAAAGAATGGGGAATCTTGGTGTGTTTATGATTCTAAGGTTGGAAATGGAACTGATTTAGTTGGTTCAAGATATTATAGAGAGCTTTGTGTTGATGGGGAGGTTCATGTTGAGCCTTGTGCTGATTTTAGAAATCAAATTTGTATACAGGATAGTGTGGAGACTGAAGACGGGCAGTATGGTTTTGCTGCGTGCAGAGTTAATAGATGGCAAGATTGTCTTGCACAGACAAAACAATCAAATTGTGAAAATATAGATAAGAGAGAGTGTTTCTGGGTTCCTTCTGTAGTTGGAATGGTTATTGGTGGTGGAGCAGAAAAGTCAGGACAAGTATTTTCAAATCCTACTATTGGAGATACTCAAACATTTTCTAATCCAAGTTCAGGACAGACATTCTCTAATGGAGCGGCTACTGGAGCTGCTATAACCGGGTATGCCACTTCAGATACAGATACAGAGCAAACCTCAAAGACAAATAGGCCTAATGGAATTTGTGTTCCTAGTTTCTCGCCTGGATTAAAGTTCTGGCAAGAAGGCGATGCTAGTTCTGTTTGTGCACAGGCTTCTGCAAAATGTGTTGTTGGATTTGAAAAAGGATTGCTTGGAAGTGAAAAATGTGTTGAGAATTGTGAGTGTTTAGAAGATGGTTGGGCAAATGATGCTAACAAGGTTTGTACTGCTTTGGGTGATTGCGGCGGTTATATTAATTATCAAGGGAAATATACAGAAGACGGTTACACCTGGACGGTTAATAAGAAGGAAAAGAAGTTTGCTCCTAATGTTGTTAATAAGCTTTCGTCTGGTTTTACGGGGAAGGTTGTTAGTGTTGGTTATGATATGTTTGCTTTGGTTAGTGGAAATCCATATTATGATTCGGTTAGTGGTAAAACTTATGAATCTTATGATACTTTTGTGGCAGCGAATTCTCAGGCTAAATCAGATTCTTCTTCAGGCTCTGCTAGCAATATGATTGCGGGAGCTGGAACCTTGTTAACTGGGGTTCAGTTAGCTCAGTCTGTTCAGAAAAATCTTCTTGATACGCCTGCATTAGCTCAAACACCTGCTGGTGCTAAAACTCCTGTCCAGGGAGTTGTTGAAAAAGGACTTTTAGGTGAGACACTTAAGACAGGTAGTGTAAGTGGTCCCTCGATGTATACTGGTTTTGATAAATTATACGGCGGGGGAACTAATGCAAATGTTTTAGAGATTAGTACAAAAGATGTTTATATAGGTGATAATTTATATAAGGGGCAACAATATATGTCAACAACTACGGGGGATTATGCAAAGGTAGTGATAGGTGATGGAAAAGAAGTTATTGCAAAATGGGATAATTCTTTAAATAGTGGGGCTGGCGGTTGGGCTGCTATTGCAGGAAGTACTCCGACCTATGACCAGTCATTTCTTGCTCAGATGTTTAAATTGCCTGCTGGTGGCCCGGCTTCTGCCTTAGTAAGTGGATTGCAATGGGCAGGGGTTGCAGCTGGAATCGGATATGTAGTTGGAAGCTTATTTGGAATGAGTTCTGGCAATACAATGGCTTTGACTCTTGCTTTAGGTGGTGGTGCTTTTGTTTATGAAACTATGAGCACATATAAACCAATTGTAGATGCTATGGCAAAACAATTTGGAGCAAGTTCAGGACTAGTAACAGCAGGAATCGGTCTCGGAGTGGCAGCGTTAATATTCATCGCAATGTATAAAACAGAGAGTACTCAGGTTGTAACATTCCAGT
>CAYNAV010000063.1:0-4280 GCA_964395405.1 Candidatus Woesearchaeota archaeon
TTCTTTTGATATAGAACTCAAGAATTCCCTTTTACATTAATCATGCAACACAGCTTTCAAATCTAAATCTTTAAAAACCCTTTTTTCACATTATTATAATATAAACCCTATAGTTTATACAATTACAAGATGGGATTAATGAATGCAAGAAAATTGAAAAAAGCAAGAAAGACATTTAGATTGAATGATAAAGTTTACAAAAAGAAAAAACTTGGAATTAGTATCAAGTTCGATCCTTTTGGAAGAGCTGCGCAGGCGAAAGGAATAGTTACAAAAAAAATGCAAAAAGAAGCTAAACAGCCAAATTCAGCAATGAGAAAATGCTGCAGAGTCCAACTTGTAAAGAACGGAAAAGAAGTAACAGCATTCATTCCTGGAAATTTAGCACAAAAATTTGTAGACGAACATGACGAAGTTATAATTGAAAGAATTGGTGGAAAGCAAGGAAGAACAAAAGGAGATTTATCTGGAGTAAGATTTCAAGTTATTAAAGTAAATGATCAACCATTGCATAGATTATGGAAAGGCAAGATCGAGAAGGGTAGAAGATAATGGTAATGAAAATATTCGGTCTATTCTCCACCCAAGATGTAAAAGTAGAAGATCCTGGATTGAGGAGAGTAATCAACCTAGATCCTAAGCTTATCTTAAAGTCTCATGGTAGGATAAAATGGGATCCTACAAAACAGAAGGTAAATGTAATTGAAAGACTTATTAATTTATTAGGCGTTCCAGGAAGCAGAGGAAAGAAACATAGAATTATAACCTCTTGGAATACTGGGAAATACAATAACAACGCTAAGATTCTAATTGATGCATTAAAATATATTGAAAAAAAGACTAAACAAAACCCTCTAGCAATTTTAGTAAAAGCACTTGAAAACGCAGCTCCAAGAGATGAAGTAACTGCAATTGAATATGGTGGTGCTAGATATCCTCAAGCAGTGGATATTTCTCCAAGAAGAAGACTGAATCTTGTTTTGCGTTTTATGATTCATGGTTCCTATGATAAAGCTTTCAACAAGAAGGCATCAATAACCGAAGCTTTAGCGAAAGAGATCATGTTTGCAGCAGAAGGTTCTTCAGAAAGCTATGCTATGCAGAAAAAGAATGATTTGGAAAAGCAAGCCGATGCTGCAAGATAAAAGAGTTCTAACCTAATTAATATGGAATATTATAACGATCGAGCTAGTGAAGCAATAAGCAGACATTTGCATAACTCCGGCAAGCATATCTCTTTTGAACAAGTAGAAGATCCATTTTATGTTCTTATTCACCTATCTGAGCTAAACGATAATTACTGGAAAACAAATTTTCCCGGGACGGTCGCAAGAACTTTTTGGGAAATCGAAACAATTAAAGAAAGATTCCCTCATTTAATTCATGAGGCATGGCCACCAGAAACAATTTTATTAGGGACTCCAAGGGATAAGATAATACTAGTATGTGGATGTTATTATCATGATTGTGTAGATAGACAGACTAGAGCATTAAGGCAAAGTGGAAGAAAAGCCTATATTTCCCATGAGGGAACTCCTTCATTATTTTTAATGGACTGAAACGTAATTAAGGCGAGCATTTAGAAACACTAAAAACTAATCACTCTCATCAATCTTATCCAGAATTTGCTTTGAATTTTTCATCACATCTCTTATAGCGTCTTCTTCACTCGCCTTTGAATTTCTCTTCAAATATCTTACTGCATGTGAAGCACCAGCAATAATTGCAAGTTTTATCTTTTTATTTTCCATGATATCTATCCTTCATCTGGGTTTAAAAGCATTGTGAATATTCAAAACCACAGTAATCTTTAAAAACCATCTTTCTAATAATAAAACATGGCATCAGAGAAAAACTTTGACAAGATAAAAAGACTAATTAAAAGTCAGGTAAACATCAGGAATATAGCAACATCCGCTCATATTCACCATGGAAAAACAGCTTTTACAGACAATCTTTTAGCAGTAGCTGGAAAACTCGCCTCAAAAAATGCAGGAGATCTCGACGAAGGAATGGCAACATGGCAACATGCAGATGAACAAGAGAGATTGTTAACTGTTGATTCTGCAAATGTATCTATGGTTCATGATTTCCATGGAGAAGAGTATCTAGTAAATCTAATTGATACCCCCGGACACGTAGACTTCTCAGGTAATGTTACAAGAGCAATGAGAGCTGTAGATGGAACAATTGTTTTAGTATGCGCATCAGAAGGAATCATGCCTCAAACAGAAACAGTTATCAAACAAGCATTAAGGGAAAGAGTAAAACCAGTCTTATTCATAAATAAAGTAGACCGATTAATCAAAGAATTAAAAGTGACACCCGAAGAAATGCAAACTCGTTTTAAGAAAATAATCGACAATTTCAATACATTAATCGCAAATATTGCAGAACCAGAATTCAAATCAAAATGGCAAGTTAATGTTGCAGATGGTTCAGTTGCTTTTGGTTCAGCTCGTGACAACTGGGCATTATCGATCCCATTCATGAAAAAGAAAAGTGTTTCATTTTCAGATATCTATAAAATTTATGACCCTTCTCTTTCAGAAGAAGAAAGAAAAGAATGGGTATGGAAAAATGCCTCTCTATTCGAAGTTATGATGGATGTTGTAGTAAAACACCTTCCATCTCCTTTAGATGCTCAAAAATATAGAATTCCAAAAATCTGGAAAGGAGATTCAGAATCTGAATTTGGAAAGGATTTGCTAGCATGCAATCCAGACGGAGAAATAGCCTTTGTAATCACAAGAATTGTTATTGACCCTCGTTCTGGAAAGGAGATTTCAGCAGGAAGATTATGGTCTGGAACATTAAAACCCGGAATGGAAGTTTATCTTAATCTTTTGAAGAAAAAGCAAAGAATTCAACAAGTTTTAGTTTATGATGGTATCAAACCAGAATTAGTGGACGAAGTTTCAGCAGGAAATGTTCTTGCAATTTCAGGAATAAATAGCGAAGCAGGAGAGACAATCACAATAAACCCACAACAACCATTCGAAGAAATGAAACAAATCTTCCAGCCAGTTGTTACAAAATCAATCGCAGCAAAAAGAACAGCAGACCTTCCAAAATTAATTGAAATATTAAAACAAGTTTCAAAAGAAGACCCTTCAATAAAAATTGAAATCAATGAAGAAACAGGCGAAAATCTTATGTCTGGAATGGGCGAATTACATTTAGAAATTATTGAGAACAGAATCAAGACAGAAAAAGGTTTAGAAATTGATACCTCTGCTCCAATTGTCGTATTCAGAGAAAGCGTAGGGAAAGCATCAGTACCTTCAGAAGGAAGATCTCCAAATAAGCACAATGCATTTTACATTACAGTTGAACCATTAGAAGATGCAATAGCAGAAGCAATAGATAAAAACGAAATTCCAGAAGGAAGAATCAAAAAGAAAGATAATAGATTATTCGAGGCCTTAACATCTTTAGGAATTACAAATGATGAAGCACGTCAATATCGGGATGTTTTTATGGGCAATGTATTCTTAGATAAAACAAAAGGTGAAGTTCACATTGGGGAAGTAATAGAAATGATTTTAGATTCATTTGAAATGGTAATGAAACAAGGACCTCTAGCAAGAGAACCCTGCTTTAAATTAAAACTTTCTCTAGTTGACATGAAACTTCATGAAGATGCAATTCATAGAGGTCCCGCACAAGTTTACCCAGCAGTAAGAGAATCAATTCAAGCTGCATTTAGAGCTGCTCTTCCAACATTATACGAGCCAGTTCAAACCCATAGAATTGAAGCACCCCAAGAGTTTATGTCAGCAGTAACTCAATTAGTCTCGGCAAAAAGAGGAGTTTTAACAGATGTTCAGCAGGAAAACGTTTCATCAATCATTAAGGCAGAACTTCCAGTTCAGGAAATGATTGGCTGGTCAAGTGATTTAAGGTCTGCAACAGAAGGTCGTGGAGTAAGTAATTTGGTAGACCAAAGATTCAAGAAAATGCCAAACGAAATGCAGCCTAAGATAATCAAACAAATCAGAGAAAGAAAAGGTTTGGCTGAGAATCAGTAATTCTTGTTATTATTTAGTAGTTACAAATAGAAAGGTTTATAAATCCAATTTTTATTTATTTGTTATGGCAGAACAAGAACCAAAATATAAAACTTTTGAACAACATAAGGCCGCAGGAACTATAAGACCTTTAAATGTTGCGAGAATGGAAGCAGCGATGACTCGAGGAATAGCAGACCTATATAAAGAGATACTTCAGGATATTCACTACTCTGATGACCCTATGCCAGGCACATTTTAATTATCACC
>CAYNAV010000064.1:0-3990 GCA_964395405.1 Candidatus Woesearchaeota archaeon
TATGGTTTTTAAGTAAATTTAAGAAAAAAGTTTATGAGCAGGATGTTGTTTATCTTATATGGGTATTCCAAATCCTGTTGTGTTTGGTTGCCCTATTGATCTTTATTTATTCATAGAGAAGGTTTTTAAATAATAAATTTTGTATATATCTATGGAAGATAAGCTAATTTTTGAGAAGAGAAAAGCGAAGATAGTCCATTTTTTCAAAACGAAAAGTGTTTGGGTTTTTGGGATTCTATTAGTTGCTATTATCTTGGGAATCTATATTAGAAGTCTGCCTATGCAAGATCATGGTGGGGCTCCGGGCCTATGGGATATCGCTACGAATACTTGGACCCTTGGACCTGATTTAGACCCTTGGTTATTTACCCGGTATGCACAAACAATAATCCATAATGGAAGTTTACCCAAGATGGATACATTGAGGTATGTTCCTTTGGGATTTGATACTACCACTGAACTTCAAATGGTTTCATATATGATTGTTCTTACTCACGCATTAATCGGCTCATTAGGGTATGATAGCCCTATTTTGGCTGCGGTCGTGATGCCCGTCTTATTTTTTGTATTAATTATAATCTCATTCTTTCTTTTTGTAAGGGAGATATTTATAACAAAAGATAATCCAATAAAAGCGAGTCTAATTGCACTAATCTCTACATTTCTTATGATTGTTGTTCCCGTATTTTTATCAAGAACCATTGCGGGAATTCCTGAAAAGGAATCAGTTGGTTTCTTTTTTATGTTTCTGTCTTTTTATTTATTTTTAAAAGCCTGGAAATCTGAAAAGATGAGGAATGGCATTATCTTAGGAATTTTGGCCGGGATAAGTACTGCCTTGATGTCTCTAACTTGGGGAGGCGTTATCTATGCCTATATAACAATTGCAGTTGCAACATTACTTGCATTTATCTTAAACAAAATCCATAAAAAGGAATTTATTGTGTATTCTTTATGGTTTGTATCTTCTGTTGCACTCTTCTTAGTTTTCTCGAACAGGTCAAGTATAATGGGAATTATTTCATCCCTAAGCACAGGTTCCGCCTTTCTTGTATTCTTTGTCTTAATAGTCCATTTTACATTGTGGAAAACAAAATTATCTAAGCTAAAATTACTTCAGACAAAGCTGCCTAAGAATATACTTTCTTTGGTTATCGCAATTGTCCTTGGGATTCTTATTGTGTCTATCCTCCTTGGGCCTGGGTTTATTATAGGTAAGTTGAAGGATATTAATCAAATACTTTTTAATCCAATTACTGGAAGATGGAATACTACAGTTGCAGAAAATAGGCAGCCTTATTTTACGGAATGGGGGGCGAGTTTTGGACCTTTTATTGGTTCTGTCCCTGTTTTATTTTGGTTGTTTTTTATAGGTTCGGTAGTATTATTTAAGAAAATGTTAGACACACTCAAGAAGGGAGATTCCTGGGTCTTGACTTTGTTCTATATATTATTTTTTATAGGTCTTGTCTTTTCAAGATATGCTCCTCATCCAGCTATTTTTGATGGGGAGGGAGTTATTAGCCGAATCGTTTATTTTGGGGGGTTCCTTCTCCTTCTAGGCGGTTTGATTTATTATTATTCAAAATACCATAAGGAAGATAATAAAGCATTTGAAAAAATAAAATTAGAATATCTTCTTTTGTTTTCATTATTTGTTCTATGCTTATTCACTGCAAGAAGTGCAGTAAGGTTGATTATGGTCTTGGGCCCTATTTCGGTGATTTTTCCTGCATTCATGGTCGTGTCGTTCTGTGATAGGTGTTTAAAATCAAAAGGAGACAAAAGAATATATTGGGCCATCGTGAGTATTGTTCTAGTATTGCTTGTTGTCTTTATATTTTGGAATTTTTATAAGGAAACAAAGACGCAGGCATATAAATTTATCCCCTCATATTATAATCAACAATGGCAAAAGGCAATGGGTTGGGTTAGGAATAATACTTCAACTGATGCTGTTTTTGCACATTGGTGGGATTATGGATATTGGGTTCAGTCAATAGGGGATAGAGCGACTGTTCTTGATGGGGGTAATGCTATGGTCTATTGGAATTATTTAATGGGGCGATTAGTTTTAACCGGAGATAATCAAAAAGATGCTCTTAATTTTTTATATTCCCATAATGCTTCTTATCTTTTAATCGATTCAAGTGATATTGGGAAATATGGTGCTTTCTCAGCCATTGGCAGTGATGAAAATTATGACCGGTATAGCTGGATTCCTGTGATGACTTCGGACCCTTCACAATCTGAAGAAACCTCTAGGGGGATTACGAGAGTTTATCTAGGGGGTTTTACAATTGATGAGGATCTATCCTATGAGTTCAATGGTAGTGTGATTAATCTCTTTTCAGGGAGGGCTGGACTAGCAGGGATATTATTAGAAAGCTTACAATCCAATAGCTCTATGGCATTTAAGCAACCAATAGGTGTGTTTGTATATAATAACAACCAGTATAGAATTCCATTGAGATACCTTTACGTCAATGGGCAATTTATTGACTTCAAGGAGGGAATAGAAGCAACTGCACAAGTTATTCAGAGCGTTGGGAGTTCTAATCAAGGGCTTCAGGTAGATAATCTCGGAGCCTTAATTTATATTTCCCCACGAGTGATGAGGGGTTATTTGGCTCAGAAGTATTTACTCAATGATCCATTTAATAACTTCCCTAATTTTGAAATTACATATTCTGAGCCCAATATAATTATTGATAGTCTTAATCGGCAAGGGGCTAATCTTGGAGAGTTTATTTATTATAATGGGATACAAGGACCAATAAAAATCTGGGAAATTAAGTATACTGGAGATGAAAAGGCTAAGCAAGAGTATTTAGATACGGATGCTTCTAAATATTTAAGCTGGCAATTATAAATATGAGGGCCCTATATAAATTTCTTATCTTTTGTTTAATAGGTGGTTTTGCTTTTCTAATTGATTTTGGATTTTTCAATTTATTCTATTATTTTGGGATTGGTTTTGTTGTTGCTGCAACATTTTCATGGATTATATCTATGGTATTCAATTTTATTATTAATAGAAATGTCACCTTCTCTGCCAGAGGATATTCTGTAAAACAGCAGATTTTGAAATGGATTGTTGTTTATTTTATTGCCTTTCTTGTAAAAATAGGTTCTGGAAAGCTTTTACTATTTTTTATTGGTGAAAATGCTTTAACCGCGAATATAGCTTTTATTTTTGGGCTTGCTATCTCTATACCGATTAGTTTCTTTGGGTCATTACTTTGGGCTTTTAGAAAATCGTAGTTTTATTAAATCTTTAAGGGATTTGATTTGCTCTATAAAAGATAGTTTTGATCCTTCCGCATCTCTCCAGTTAATAGGCACTTCAATCACTTTTAATCCTTTACCCTTTAATGTAGAGAGGATTGCTACGTCGAAAATCCAGTTATTCTCATGGACTTTGTTTAGGATAATATTGACCGCTCTTTTACTAAATACTTTTGCGCCACATTGGGTATCTTGGTATTTTAAGCCAAATAAAAACCAAGTAAATAGATTGAATACTCTACTCGATAGTTCTTTGGCAAATGTTCTTCTAGGGTAAATTTTTGAGCCTGGGGCCCTTCTAGATGCTATAGCCCCTTCAAATCCTTGTGCTGAAATAAAAAGTTTGTAAAATTCTTCGGGAGCTGTACTTTCGTCAGCATCTACAAATCCAATAAAGTCGCCCTTTGCGACTTTAAATCCGCTAAGAACTGCCCCGCCCTTACCTACTTTGTTTTTTATAGTTTTTATGGTTATTTCAGATTTTCCTTTTGAAAAATTCTTGGTTATCTCCTCAGTCCTATCCTTGCAATTATTCGGTACAATAATTATCTCAAAATTTTTGTTTAATTTTTGTTTGAAGAAAGAGAAATAGGAATTGAGCATGGGCAGTATTCTTTTTTCCTCATTATAGGCGGGAATAACTAATGATAACCTCATAACAAGGTAAATGGGGGGGGATTTTATAAATGTTGGTTTAATCAA
>CAYNAV010000065.1:0-3985 GCA_964395405.1 Candidatus Woesearchaeota archaeon
ATAGGCTCTGTCAGAATCAAAGAACCCTGTTTTTCTTGTTGGTTCTGTGTATGGTATTGATGTTGGTTGTGTTGTTGGTTGAATTAATTGAGATAAAATACCCATCCTATCTAAAATAGCCAAATAGAACTTTTGAAAAGCAGTCATTCTATTGAATGATTCTGCGATATCCTTACCTACACCTTCTAGAATTCTTTCAGAGCTTGGAAGCAAATCTTTTGGAACTATTCTGTATGCTGGTTGAGTTTCTGGTTGTAAATGACCAAATGGAAAATTTTCATAAGCTTTTGATACCCTTTGACCGATTCCTTTGGCGTACTCTGAATGATCCATAGGTTCATTTGAGAAGAAATCTTGTCTTTTTGGTTCTGGTTTTGAATATGGTCTTGATGTGGGTTGTGTTGGTTGAGAGTTTCTAGACATCTCCCTTGCAAAACCTCTTGCCATTTCGCTGTAATCACTTGACCAAAATCCACTTGGCAATCCAAATGAGATGTCAGGTTTGTTTGAATCTTCTGGAGAGTATTTTCTAAGAGATTTCGATGCTGGCTGAGTTGCTGGAGTTTCTTCTTGAAAACTTCTTTCAATATTTTTGACTGAAGAGTAATGCAATGAGACAATTAAAACTGCTGCAGCTGCAACATAACCAATGAGGCTGTTTCTTATTTTCATGGTTCTTTAGAGTTATTTAAGTTTAAGAATATTTATGTAGTGGATTTATATTAAAGTATAGATAATATTATAAATCTATTATTATTAAGATGTGCATGAAAAAAGTTGTGATAATCTTTAGTTTGATGTTTTTTATATTTATTATTACTGGTTTTGTTAGTGCTCTTGATTGTCTAAGTGAGAGTAAATGTGGTTTTTGTCCTGGAACTAATCAAAATACTCCTAATGTATATACGTTAAAAGTTGAGGGAATTAAGAATTGTGCTGATGGTTCTTTATCATATTTAAATGGGGAATATACACTTGTCCAGTCTGTTGATGTTTGGGGAGCGTGTCTTTGGGATTATTATGGCAGTGGGGATGTATCTCGTGTTTATGCTTCAGCAGATACATGGGTTGATGGTTTTGGGATTGCTGTTATTTTTAATACTCCTGATGCAGACCCAATGTATTTTAAGTTTCATCCTGATTCTTGTACAGAAAAAATGGAAGCTGATGTTTATTCTGAAATTAATTGTGAAAAACAAACAAATACAGACCATGTTTATGGAGGACATGCTGTTTTAACTCCTTGTGCTTCTATAGCAAATGCTTGTACAGAAGCATGTAGAAATTTAAGTTATCTTCCGAATAATATAAAAGAACTAATTGAAAAAGGGGTATCTAAAGCAGATATTACTGGTATTTGTACAAATGGATATGATTTAGATACTAATAGGGCAGCAGACTATCAATGGGGAAAGAATAGCTTTATTACTTTTCTTAAGAACTCAAATATTATTTCACGGAATACTCCTTCGGGAACAATATGGTCTCCTCAGGTTGTGGGTTTTAGTGATGATAATTTAAATGGGGAAAATTATTGCTATGAAACAAAAACATCAAGAGATCATAATTTATTCTTAGATTTTGGTGCTCATGATGATTGTGCATGTTATGTTTCTGGAAATTGTGTAGATCAAGACACAGATGGATACGGGGATTACACTAGTATCCCTTGGTCTTGTGAAAAAGGAGGAGACGATTGTTGGGATTATAGTGATACCAATTTTAATTTTAAAAATTATCCTTATGTGTTCGAAGATTTAGATGATTATAAAAAGTATTTTATTTATGGATATGTTGGTTCTGATAGATTCCAAGATGCAAAAGATACAATAATTAATAAATATAAAGAAATTTACAATAAAATATCCTCAACTAAGCTTTATTCAGCTTATGTTAATCCTGGAGTTGAAGAAGGGAAAGACCTTTATCCAGACCAAATATTAAAATTAACTTATGGTTCTCTTGTCCCAGGTATTAATTATATTGGCACAACAACTACTGGAAGTTTTTTTCTGTCTGCATGTAAGGGAGGAATTGATGAGGATTGTGACGGATTAGTTGATTGTTATGATTCTGGATGTTATGATTCTCAAGTATGCACTGATAGTTGCGGAAAAGCATGTAATGATTATGCAAAATCAATTGGGAAGACTTCAAGTGGCTCTTATTGTGCAAAAGATGAAAATGAAAAAGAGCAAATTATTGCGAATGCAGGAGCTAGTGCAGAACTTATTGAGTTAAATACTAAAACTAACAAAAAAGATTATAAGGATTGTCCGGAAATTGCTACTTCTAATACATGTGTTTGTAAATTGACAAAAGAAGGAACCTGTGATGCTATTTATGGAGCAGGGAATTGGGTTCCTTGTCCTTCTGGAACAACAGATCCTACAAAATGCTGTCCCTCAACTCCTAAATATCCGAAATGCACTTGTTGTGAGGATAATGAAAAGGCGGAACCGAATTGTTGTACTGATAGCAACGAGATATGTGTTGGTTATGACAAACACAAAAAAAATATAAATTTTTGTTCTCCGTTTGTTTGTCCAACAGAAAGACCCGTTCAATGTCTTGCTAAAGATTATCCAAATGACTTTGGCGTGAATTGGTGCTGTGAAACAGGAGACGAATGTTCTCTTCAGACAGTTATTAGCATTCTAAAGATTTCTATTAAAAATCCAATATGTGTAAGGCCTGAAGGAGAATGTAATGCAAATGAAAAAAAATGCGAAAACGCAAAACCAGATAAAGGTGTTTTATGCTGCGATAAAGAAAAAGAAGAATGTAATGATATTTCAGATGCGAAGAATTTAGGGGCGCACATGTGGATATGTACTATTAAAAAATGTGATGCTGGCAAGCAATTATGTTTAGGTAGGGAGACTTATAAAGATAAAATAAATCTTTGCTGTAATACTGGTGAGATGTGCACAAATGCTCCAAATGGGTATCCTATGTGCGTACCTGAATTAAAAAATATTCCTATTGCATCTGCATCTTCTTCAATAACTGGGAATGTTATTTTAGGAGAAAATATTAATGAAAGTGAGGTAAGTGTAACTGAGGAGAATGGAAAAGTAATTGTTTCTACTTATTTAAAGGGGTTTTTTGAATTACGAAATCCTGATTCTGTAACTGAAAATGGAAAAGCATTTCATATTTATTCTGAAAATGGAGAGTTAGAAACACCTGTTGAATTTAGTTTTGATGAAGGTAGTTTGAAATTATATTATTATGAAGAAGGAAGTATTAATGATTGTATTGATAGTGTTGTTTCTTCTGAGGAAATTAGTTTAGGAGTATATTTGGATAATGTTATTATTAATTGCCAAGATTCAGATAAAACTTATAATGAGAATCTTATTAAATCTGCAAATGTGTTGACTGACCCGGTTTATATTTCATTAGAATTATGGAAAGTAGGAAATATAACTTTAAAAGATACCTTCGATGAGATTCAGAAATCTTTTGGAATTGTAAATCTTTATTAAGAACATTATTTTCTTGAGTTTGAATCTTTAACTGCTTCTTTGTAATTTGGACTAACTGCTCTTCCCTGGGCTTGAATATAACCTGCACCTGTGACTGCTATCTCACCTAATGCATTATCTAAGACAATATAAACTATGTCTCTTTCTGTTAGATTTTTTGGATTCATCCAAGGATAATTTTCAGCTTTTTTAGTATACATTTCTTTTTTTGCTGAAAACTCATTCAAAAAAGGTCTTGCATCTTTTTCAGCTGATTTCCAATCTGATTCAGATGCATTATAAATCTTTGAGTACATTTCTTTTTCTTCTTTAGATAGGTTTTTTGTTTTATCAGGAGAAGAACATCCGCTAAAAGCCAAAACACTTGTTAATGCTAAGCCCATTACTACCTTTTCTAAAGTTTGTTTTATTTTCATGTTCATCTTAAGATTTAAGCATATTTAAATCTTTCCTTTGTTGTTACTTAATAGGAGTTAGATAACTTGGTTGAGAGA
>CAYNAV010000066.1:0-3904 GCA_964395405.1 Candidatus Woesearchaeota archaeon
ATTATCACAAGATAAATAAACCTTAATCCCCTTAAAAAATCATGAAAATCAAGAAAGAATTAGCAAAAAAATTCAAACCTCTTAAAAAACCAATACAAAAAAAAGCAGAGAAAAAACCAGAAGAAAAACCAGAAAAGAAAATTGTAAATTTGACTCAGAAAGGAGACTTACTACCTGTTTTTGAAGATTCTTTTGATAATATTCCTGCCGCCCTAAACCCAGAAGATTTGGTTTTATCATCCGGGCAAACACTTCAAACAATCCATCAACCAACTTCATCAGGAAATCTAGAAAGAACCGCCTCATCAGCAACAACAATAAATTCCGAAGAAGATAAGCAAGAAGACCTAGTAAAATATGCATCCTTTGAAGGACTTTATAGTGAAAGAAAAGACGACAATAGAAACCAAGACCCTAACAGAACCTTCGAAGTCTCTTCAAGAAATTTAAACCTGGAAACATTTGAGGCAAGAATGCCAACAACAAATACTTTTGACCCAAGAACAAGAATGGGCATGGTAAGACCTAGTGAACTTATGGACCTTGACCAGGAAGAAAAATATGACATTAAAGATATTCGCGATAAAAAAGATGAAAAAATGCCATGGGAACAAGAACAAGACCCAAACATAAAAAAATATAATTCCAGAAGATAAAATTTTATAATCGAATAGAACAAACATAAATTAATAATCTTACTTATGTCAAAATAACTTATATGACCTTTACCTTAACCAAAACCAAAAGCCATACCTCAAACCAAAACGCAGATTATCGACAATAAAATTGACCCTTCTAATTACAGATACTAACAACCCACCCACACAACAAAACTTAAATACATCAAAACAATAAGATAATAGAGGTTGATATGAAAAATTACGAAAGCTTTTACCAAGGAGGATACTCTTCTTTAAATTCAGATTATGGAAATTTCATCGGCTATAGACTCAGTGCAGGACAAATTGGTTCCCCAACAGGAATTCAAACAGCAAATCAAATTGGCGAAGTAGTTTCAAGAATAAAAGAGGGTGTAAAAAATGTAGAACTTCAGCCCCTTCAAGAAGGTGTCATGGACCAAATTCCAAAGCAACATTTCAAAGAAATGCGGGCCCTAATGAAACTTACAGGAGTAAAACCAAGCTTCCATGCACCAATTATTGATCCTTCAGGTTTCGGGCAAAAAGGATATGAAGGAGACATAGAAAGAGAAAGAAATGAAGACAAAATGTTTGCAGTCCTAGAAAAAGCACAAGAGCTTGACACAGGAAAAAATATCCCTGTTGTATTCCACTCAACAGGCGGAGTTCCCGGAAATGATTATCGTCCAGGAGTAGGGGATGAAAAAGAGAGATTCACAAAACGTCAGATAGTTGGAATAGACCAAGAATCAGGCCAACTAACAGGAATAAAAGAAGACGATAAGTTTTATCCCCATGGCATGAAAAAAGAAGACTGGGAACAAGGAAAAAAAATTTCAGCAGAACACTACCTAGATATTACAAATGAAAGCCAGTGGGAACAAAAATTAACCAATCTTGCTTTTTACCAAAAAGAATTTGATGAGATAAATCAGAATATGACCCAAAAAATTTTAAGGGGTGGACCGGAAATTTTAGATATTGGCGCAAAAGACGCACTAACAAATGTAGAATATCAAAAACTGGGCATAATAGGTAACGACATTGAGAGAGCTAAATTATTTCTTTCTAATAACCAACTTACCTTTCAAGGATTATTTCATAATGCTTACAAATACGGTTCAGATGATCAAAAAAAGGTTCTAAGAACACTTTCAGAGGAATGGGATGAGGAAGGAAAAGAAATAGAAAAAAGACAAAAGCAGGCAATCAATCAAGGGAAAATTCCAAATCCCCTAAAGTCATTTGAAGAACAGGCAGATTTATTTCAGAACTATGCTACAAAATTTCAGCAGATTACCCAAGAACAAATGGACCCATTTAAAAATGTGCGTAACAAAAACCTTGGAGCCCCAACAGTCATAGTAGCTGCAGAAGAATTCGCAAAAGGCAAAGCATCAGAAACTTTTGGAAATCTTGCATTTCGTTCTTATAATGAATGGGGCGACAAAGCACCAGTAATTGCAGTTGAAAATATGTACCAAGGAATGGCATTTTCAAAAGCAGAAGACCTAAAAGAGTTAGTCGAGAAAGCAAGAGACAAATTTGCAGAAAGACTTCAAAAGGAAAAACATATGTCTCAAGGTCAGGCAAATAAAACAGCTGAAAAATTGATAGGAGTAACCTGGGATGTCGGACATTTAAACATGATAAAGAAAGCAGGATTCACAGACAAAGACGTCGCCCAGCAAACAGAGGTTATTTCAAAACTTGTAAAACATGTTCATATCACTGATAATTTCGGCTTTTCAGATTCACATCTCCCTCCGGGAATGGGTAACGTTCCCATCAAAGTAATAATGGAAAAACTTGAAAAAGCAGGCGCATTCTCAGGCAAAAACGGTCAACAAAAAGCAAGAGCAATAATGGAAGCAGCAGCTCTCCCAATACATTTCAAGAAGTCCCCCCATCCCTATGTTCTAGAAGCATTCGGTTCTCCACTCTACGCATCAAACATGGCTCCCTTCTGGAATCAAGCCCAAGGCGTCCAAGGAAGTTATTTTGGCTTCCCGATGGCATATCTCCCGGAAAAACATTTCTCAATGTATGGTTCTGGCTTCTCCCTTCTTCCCGAAGAACTCGGCGGACAAATGCCTGGAACCCAATCAAGATTCTCGGGAACTCCGAACGCTTAGGTTTCGTTATCTTTTATAAATTAGAATTTATAAGTTATCCAAAGGACTTTTCACCTTAATCATATTTGGAGTTGCAGTATGCAAATAAACAAAAGTAGTTTCAGGACTTTTATGCCCAAGAAGCGATTGAACCTCCGAAACTGTTTGCCCCTGTTCAATCAAGTGAGTTGCAAAACTATGCCGAAGAGTGTGACAGTGTATCTCTCCAGAATTCAACCCAGCAAGTTTTGCACTTTTTTTAACAATCTCTTGTATTGTCCTAACACTATATTTCTTCCCCTTATTAGTCAAAAATAAATTCTCATCATTATCAAGATGCTCAATCTCAATTAAATTCTCAATTTTTTCACAAACAATTTTAGGAAGAATAAATATCCTATCTTTGTTTCCCTTCCCGCCACGAACAAACCCATAACTCTTATCAAGATCTAAATCTTTAATCTTAAGATTAATCAGCTCCGAGACACGAAGCCCAGCCCCATAAAGTAACTCAATCATTAATCTATGTTTCCAATTATTAATTTTCCCAATCAATCTTTTAACTTCATCTTTAGAAAGAACAAAAGGTAGTTTCTCAGGACGCCTAGAATATTTTATATTCAACTTCATGTTTTTATGCAAAATATCTTCCATTAAAAAGCGAATAGCCATTTGATAAACATGCATTGAACTTCCAGAATATTTTCTCTCATCTAAACTATACAAAAAGTCAAGAACATCTTTTTTACCCAATTTGTCAATTGTTTTTCCAGTATAGTTAATAAATTTCTTCACACATTCTTGATATGTTTCAATAGTTCTCACAGAGAACCTTCTTCGTTCGCCTTCTTTCCTAATTGCCTCTGCAACATCCACAGGCACATACACCATAAAAACCAAAAGCTAAAATAATATAAATATCTAAGCTGAAACTCAGTAATTACAACAACTTAATAAATCAAAAATCAAAACATTTATATACTAATATGTATCTAACAGTTATAAGTAAATAACTAAAAGAGATGAATATGTTAGAAATGAAAAAACAAGAAAAAAAAGAACCAGCCCACTGGCCAACACTAAACACAGTTATAATGGTAGAAGAAACTATCCAAAAATCAAATGAAAGCATTGTCTCCATTGCCGAAA
>CAYNAV010000067.1:0-1375 GCA_964395405.1 Candidatus Woesearchaeota archaeon
TGGGGGGAGAAGAAGACAAGTGCAATAAAGGATAGGTTCTGTTTGGAATTTATACAGGAGGAACATAAAGAGTTTACTGATTTTATTTTTAAAGATATGGTGTATGCTGGCAGGAGTGACTGGGGTAATGCTTTTTCTTCTTTAGAGTCGAGGGATAATTTTTGCATGAGTATTTATGATTTTTCATGGAGTTCTGATAAGAAACTTCTGATTAATAGAAAATCTTTTGGGAAGACTTTTACTTTGTTTGCGGATAATAGAAGTAAGATTAATTTTGTGGTTGATTTTGAGTGGGATTTACAAAAAAATATGGTTGTTAGCGAGGAGGACATAAAGGCTTCGTTAAATGCTGTCTGTCCTGCTATTGCTTTTGATTACTTGGGGGATGATGCCACAGTATCTAAATCATCTAGTTATATCTTTTATGGTTCTTGGAGTGATTCTGATGTTTATTTGTCAAAAACACAGAAGAATAGTTTTGAGCAGGGACTTAATGAGATACTTTACAAAAAGTCACTTGAGGGCGGGTTTGATATTAGGGTTGAGTCTGGGAATAAGGTAATTTACGATTCAAGTATTGTTAAAAATGAAGGAGAAGCTAATCTTAAAAAGATAGGAACGGATATAAAAAATCTTCTTGGAAATATCTGCAAAATAAATTAAATTTAAATACTTCTTTTGGCTCGATTATTTATGGATTACGGAAATGTTGAAAAGAGAAGGACGAAAGGCGATTTAAAGAGGAAGAGGAAGGATAGAGGATATAAGCGAGGCGGAAAGTTCAGAAGCAGTGATGTGAAAGAAGGGGCAGGAAAAGAGTAACAATGATTAATTTTTTATTTTGGATATTTTTCCTTGGTATAGGAATTGCTTCTTTGCAGGATTTAAAAAGACGGGAAGTTGACAATTGGCTTAACTTGCTGTTGCTGGTGTCTGGGTTGGGGTTTATCTTTCTTAACGCTATTTTTAATTGGGATTACTCGGGTATTGTATTTGCATGCTCTTCCTTATTTGTATTATTCATTCTTGCTAATCTCTTCTACTATGGGCGTGTATTTGCTGGAGGCGACGCAAAACTATTGTTTGCAATGGCTGCTCTCTTTGTTGCCGGAAGTTTCAATGGAACTATGATTAATATTGCTATTTTTACTGTGTTGTTGATGTTTTCGGGTTCTTTGTATGGTCTTTTTTATGGGGGTTATTTGTTTTTCAGAAATTTTAAAGCTAATAAGAAAGAAACAAAGAGGAATATGAATAATTACTTTTATCTTGTTCTATTCTCAGGAATATTCTTGTGTCTGATTGGAATATTATTTAATATTCTGTTGTTTTTCGGAATTTTTATTTTACTTGGAGATTTTTTAGTTGTGGTTGC
>CAYNAV010000067.1:1475-3900 GCA_964395405.1 Candidatus Woesearchaeota archaeon
TAGGTATCCTTGGTTTTATTAAAGGTAGTTCTGGGAAGTTTCTTTTTTGTTCTGGTTTTACTGATTTTTTAATACTGCTCGATTTTTTGTTTTTTGTTTTCTTTTTTGAGAGTTGTTTTTGAAGTTTTTCAAGTTCTTTGGGCTCTGCTCTCTTTCTTTGGGTTTCATTTCCATAGATTGGAATTATTTCAACGATAGCGTGACCTGAAATTGATTGGGAGGTGATTTTAATTTCTATAGGGTTAAATTTCTTCTGGATTTTTTTTGATATCTTCTTTGCTAGGGTGAAAGCATTTGATGGGATAGATTCTAATTTAGCATGGATTCTCGGAATTACGAGGGTATGGCCTTTACTTAAGGGGGTTAATTCTAAAACTGCGATGTTATCTTTGTTTTCATCTATTTGGTACAAGGGGTTTTTAATGATTGAGCAGGCAATGCAGGAAACCTCTTTTTCTGCTTCTTGTTTTATCTCTGGTTTATTGTTTAATTCAAGAAATTGTTTTTGGAGACTTTCTAAATCTTTAGGGCTTGCTTTTGATTTCTGAAGTTTTTCTAAGGGTGTATCATAGGTTGGGATAAGCTCGATTGCGGCATGGTTCATTACCTTAGTTTCATTTGTCCTTATTTGTGTTGGGTTTAATGTTGATTTTATTTTTTCAATTGTCTCTTGGGCAAGTTGTTTTGAAGATTCTGGAGCTTCTTCAAAATGCTCTTTTGAGATAATGAGGGTATGGCCTTTGCTTAGGGGGTTAATCTCTAAAATTGCAACACTTCCTTTGTTCTCATTAATTTTATAGGAAGGTATTTTGTTATTTGCAATTGAACAGAAAATACATTCTCCTTGCTCGGGCATTAGATTGTTTTGATTTACAAATTCTTCTGTCTCAGAGGTAGTCATTGAGAGAATCTTCTTTTTGATTTCGTTTCTTTTATCTTCAGGGAAGTTTACGAGTTGTTCGAGAAGTTGCTGTTTTATTTCTTGTGCTTGTTCGTCTGTGAATTCGTCTGTGGGGGGCATAGTAACTTTAAGAAGAGGGTGTATTTAAGAGTTTTGGGGATTTACAATTGTTAGTTGAACTTAGAAACCGGGTTTACAATTCCCTTCTGTAATCAATTATATCCGTTGAGGAAACATGTTCTTCATCTTTCATCATATTTTCTATTAAAGAAGTATCTTTATGCTCATTTATTCTAATGAAGGCTATTAATGCTTTTAGTCCGAAGGCAATTGGCTGCTCTTCAAAATGGGTAATTTGACCTTCGATTGATTTTATTTTCTCGGTTGCTCTGCTCTTTAATGCTTCTAGATCTGTATCTGGAGAATCAGGCATTATTTTAAGTTTGATCAGAGCCATTCCCATTTTGAAAGAACTAAGGACCGATATACCCGCATTTACATTTGTAGTCCAGAGAAAGCTGTTTACATTTGTCACATCTGAATATTTTTGTTTTACATTCAGGGCATGGGAAACTTACTCCTTCTTGTGCGTTTTGGTTACAACTTATACACTTTACCATATTATCTGATTTGAATTTTGGTTTATAAAGCTTTCCACTCTTTTTCTTTAGAAAAGAAAAATTGGTGTTTCAAAAAGAAACTAAAAGAGTATAATAATACTTAAATAACCCTGAATTTTAGAATGAATATGCAAAATTATGATTTATTAATTGAGAGGATAGCTGTATCTTCCGGGTTGGAGAAAGAGGAGATTGAGAAGAGAGTTGAGGCTAAAAGAGCGAAGCTTTCAGGGCTTATCTCTAAGGAGGGGGCTGCTCAGATTGTTGCTGCTGAATTGGGAGTTAGTTTTGATAATGTTCAGCTAAAGATATCAGAACTTATTCCAGGAATGAAAAAAGTTAATTTGGTTGGGAAAGTTATTACTTTATTTCCAGTGAGAGAGTTTGAAAAAAACGGTAAAAAGGGAAAAGTTGCTAATTTTTATATTGGTGATGAAACTGGAAGTATGAAGATTGTTTTGTGGGATACTAATCACATCGGCTTAATTGAAAGTGGCGTTGTCAAGGAAGGGGTTGTGGTTGAAATCGCAAATGCAGGCATGAGGGAAGGAGAGTTACATTTAGGTAGTTTTTCAGAGTTTAAAAAAAGTAATCAGGTTTTGGAGAATGTTAAGACTGAAAGAGGAAGTGTTGAAAAATCAATCGAAGAGATTCAGCAGGGGCAAAATGTTAAATTAAGGGCTGTGATTGTTCAGATGTTTACGCCGCGGTTTTTTAAGGTATGTCCTGAGTGTGGTAAGAAAGCAATAGAGAGTGCAGATGGCTTTTCTTGTAATGAACACGGGAAAATACAGCCTAAGGAAAGAGCTTTGATTAACTTTGTTTTGGATGATGGAACTGAGAATATCCGGGCTGTTCTTTTTTCAGAGCAAATTGAAAAACTTATTTCCGAAGATGATTTGAA
>CAYNAV010000068.1:0-3642 GCA_964395405.1 Candidatus Woesearchaeota archaeon
TAACAACCATTTCCAAACAGGAATTACTTTTATCTTCTTGCCTTCTATTTCAAAATTATCTTCCTGATTATAAGTTAGTATTATGCCTTCTTTTAACTTAAAATTGCTCAATGCCTCAAGAAGCCCATTTAACTCTCTTTCCTTATTCTGCTCTGTTAAATCATAACAAACCTGAATAGCCCTAGTAATCTTTGTTCCTTCTTTGATAACAAAATCACATTCTTTCTTTTCTTGAAAGTAGAATATCTCTTTATATTTTCTTCTTAAAGCCAAAAAAGCCATATTCTCAAGCATTTTTCCCTTGTCTTCTGAAAATGAAGCAGAGTTGACAATAGAAAAGCCATTATCAATTGAATAAACCTTTTTTGGATTAATTATCTGTTTCCTAATTGAATAATCAAATTTAGATATAGTAAATAGCAGATAACTATCTTCAAAAAATGAAACAAAAGAAATCGCGCTGTTCACAGAACCTAAATTAAATGTTTTCCTTAAGGAATTATATGAAAATTCTTTTCCAATGTTTGTAATAAGAGAGACTGCCATCTCTTTAAGGGATTTTAAATTTCTTATCTTGTGCCTTATTGAAACATCTCTAGTTATAATGTCATTAAACAAATCCTGCAAAGATTCTGCCCTTTCACTTTTCAGATATTGCGGAAATCCGCCCTGTGTAAAATACTCTTGAAAGGATTCTATGCTTGGGTTTTTATTTTTTAATTTTAAGAATTCAGTAAAAGAAAATGGGAATAGCTCATAACTTAAATGCCTTCCAGTCAGTCTTGTTCCCAGTTCTCTGCTTAATAAAGAAGCATTTGAACCAGTAATCACAAAATATTTTTCTTTATCCAGCATCGCTCTTACAAAAAGCTCCCATTTTTCAATATTTTGCACTTCATCAAAGAAATAGTAATTACTATCCCCATATTCTTCAATAAAAACCTGATTAAGAATTTCAAAGTCAGCTAATTCAAATTTTACAGCACTAGGGTCTTCAAAATTAAAATAATAAAAATTCTTAGATTCTTGAATCATCTGCCTTAATAATGTACTCTTCCCACACCGTCTAACTCCAGACAGAATAATTGCAAAAGATTTTTCAACTTTTACTTCTTTTAGTTTTTCTCTTTTTACACTTTCATTTACTAATAGAATGTCTTTTCTCTGAGCCCTTACAATCTTTCTTAATTCTTCTTTTATTATCATGCTTATCTCATGATTTTAAGATTTATAAAGGTTTTCATTAGTAATGCATAAAACTGTTCATTAGTAATGCACAACTCTTCAACACCATTTCGGTAATAATCTTTTTACTCACAGTAGAAACTAGTTTCTACTGGAGATATACCAAAGGCAATTTCTAACCCTTCATAACTAATACAGGTTTAACCTTAACAACTAAAGTCGCTATTCCTAATTCATGAGAAACCTTAACAACCTCATCAATATCTTTGTAAACAGAAGGAGCTTCTTCAACTAAACCTTTCCACGAACCAGCCTTAACCTCAATCCCTTTATCGTTCAATTCTTTTTTCACATCCTCTCCTTTTAATTCTCTTCTTGCACTTGTTCTTGATTCAACTCTCCCAGCTCCATGAGCAGTACTTCCCCAACTTAATTCTTCTGCCTTCTTTGTTCCAAGTAAAACATAACTACTTGTCCCCATACTTCCAGGAATAATAACTGGCTGTCCAATATCTCTATAATCTCCAGGCAGTTCTTTTCTTCCTTTTCCAAATGCCCTAGTTGCACCTTTTCTCATTACTAATATTTCTTTCTCCTTTCCACCAACCTTATGCCTTTCAAATTTAGCAATATTATGACATACATCATAAACAACATCCGCTTTAAACTTAGGAAAAATCCTCTTTAATGTTTCCCTAACCCAATGAGTAATTAATTGTTTATTTGCAAATGCAAAATTAGCCGCACAAGCCATTGCAGAAAAATACTTTTTTCCAAGTTCAGATTTAATAGGAGCATTTACTAATTCCCTGTCAAATTCAGGATAACCATATTCGTCTTCCATTAATTTAATATAATCACTTGCAACCTGGTGTCCCAAACCTCTACTTCCACAATGAATCATTATAGTAATCATATCTTTTTTTAATCCAAATTTCTTCGCAGTTTCCTCATCAAAAATCTCATCAACTCTTTGTAATTCTAAAAAATGATTTCCAGCACCTAAACTTCCAAGCTGAGGCATTCCTCTTGCCTTAGCTCTCTGAGAAACAAATTCAGGATTAGCACCTTCTAACCGCCCATTATCTTCAGTATGTTTCCAATCATTCTCAACACCATACCCTTTTTTAACAGCCCACTGAGCACCTTCAATTAAAACTTCATCCAAATCATTCTTATCTAATCTAATTCTTCCTTTCTCACCAACACCAGAAGGAACATCTCTAAACAATTTATCTAAAATCTCTTTCCCCTTCCCTTTAATATCTTTTAAAGTCAAATTCGTTTTTAACAATCTTACTGAACAATTAATATCGAAGCCCACCCCGCCCGGAGTAATCACCCCTTCATCTAAATCAAACGCTGCAACACCACCAATAGGTAGACCATATCCCATATGCCCATCCGGACATATAATCATTTTTTCAATAATTCCAGGAAGCTTAGCAGTATTTTGGGCTTGTTTAAATGTATCATCTTCTTTCATTTTTTCAATTAAATTGTCAGAGGAGAAAATTATAACAGGCACTTTCATTTCTCCAGTTTTTTCTATTTTCCAAGTATAATTATTTATTTTTTCCAAATTAGCCATTTTTGTTTTTCCTCGTTATTTAACAAGTTTTTGTCTACCAAATATTTAACTTGTCTTTGTTTATTAATACTAAGTTCAAAGTATACTGTTCCGATACCATTAATCCTTTTATTAACCTTACAATCAACCTCAAATAATCTTTTTAATTCTTTCTGTAATCTAACTAAATTTTCCTCACTTTTTGATATTAACCTTATAATCCCCCTGTCTTTCTTTATCTTTCCCTTAGATTTCAAAAGCTCTTTAATAAAAGTAGCTAACAAGAGTTCATTTTCAGGAAAAGTCCATTCATATACCTTATAGTCCTCAGCCACCTCTTCTATTTTTTTAACTTTATCAGGATGTAAAAATCCGATCTCTTCTTTAAATTTCGATAAATTTTCCTTGCCATAAATATAAATCCTATAAATTTTTCTCTTTTTATTTGATTTTTTTATAGTATTTATTCCAAGATTATTTAGTGCCAATATAACTTGGTCTAATCCCTTTTCATTAACACAATCTGCCCCAATATGCCTATTTTGATGTGTCTTACAAAAAACCCAGCCCTCGCAATCAAAATATGCTCTGAGCCAGATTTTTAATTGTTCTTCATCCATCTCGGGCATTCTCCATTCCCGTGAATAAAAGCTCCCAAATTTTTTAGTTATTTCTTGATAAATCTTTTTAGAACTTTTTTCACATCTCCCATCTTTTCTTATAATGGGTTTAACTCCGAAAACTCTTTTAAATTTTTTCTGAAAATCCTTAAGCAAAACAAAATTAGTATTCCTTAAACCAATCCGATAATACTTCCACTTCTCGCTTGTGCACACATAACCATCAGCACATAAATAAGCATGAACTGCTGCAAGATTTTCATCCAT
>CAYNAV010000069.1:0-1258 GCA_964395405.1 Candidatus Woesearchaeota archaeon
ATGAACTTGTAAAAAAAGGCAATCTTGCTGGGACATGGGGATTGAATATTGCAGAGGGCGGTGTTGTTACATTAGTCCAGGATAATAAAGTTTGTAAGGCAGAGGATATGCCTAGAACAATTAATGCCAGTGTTGATGGTAACAAAATTATTTTGAAGAAAGAGGAGGGAAAGTATAACTATAAGTATGATGGGCTTAATGATGCCCCTATGTTTGTCAATAGCGTTTCGGTGTTGTTTAATTTTGATGATTTGGGTTCCAAAATGATTTTTACAGTTTTGAAGAGGTTTGGAGATGAGGTTTCAGGAGAAGGTGATGGGAGTGTTACATACCCAAGGCTTTTGCAGAGTTTTTTGGATAAGTATTCTGATAAGGGTGATGCAGTTGTTTTGAAGGAAAATATGGGGTGGGATAAGGATATAGGAGAATATACATTGAGCGATGCACATACTTCCACTATTACTTTTTTAGAAGATCCCTGCAAAGAATCGTGCAATATGGAGGAAGCGAACTTGGTCGTAACAAGTGTTGGCAAAAGTAGCTTTGAGGTGTCAGTTCCCAATATTCCAGAGATTAGGGCTGTAGTTGAAAAATCAGGTGATACGCTTGTTGAAACAGGAGGGTTTGATGTTAATGCAGTTCATATTTCTTTAAGGGGCACTGTTATTACTGCTGAAAATATCGAAAATGATGTCGAATATGTAAGAGAATTAGAATCGAAAGAAAAATCTCCTATCCCTGAAGAGGTTTTTAAGACTGGTGAGCAAATACAGGAACCTCTCGAAAAAGGGAATATAAATGTTGTTTTAAAGGCACTGGGAGATGTTAAAAAGACGACGATAATTCCAACTTTTGATGATGGGCCATTGGGAAGAGAGCTTTGGGAAAGAAACAATAAAGCCTGCCCAACAGAAGATGAATGGCTTGCTGATTTAAAGACAACACTTGACTTCTTAGACAGTAAAAATATTAAGGGTGTTTTTTATGTGACTGGGTGGGGCGATGTTGAGCTGGATCCTAATTGTGAAACGAGAACTGAGTCTGGATTAAAAAAGATTTTCCAAGATGGAGTTAATATGATCAAATTGAGGGGGCATGCTATCGGGTTGCATGCATTTAAGCATTCTATTCATCAAAGTATTTGGAGGGGGGAGAAGGATATAACTGAAGATATTGATAAGCTTGTAGCCCAATTACCTGAAGGAACTTATTCTGGAATTTGGAGATGTCCTTATGATAGACATCGGACTACCTGTAC
>CAYNAV010000069.1:1358-3608 GCA_964395405.1 Candidatus Woesearchaeota archaeon
GCTGGAAGCCAGTTTACTTCTGAAATTGTAAGGAGAAGAGGCTCTAGTCCAGATTCTACATATGTAAAATCATTTTCAAAGGGGGATATTGATATTGCTTTTGGATGGAGTGCTGGTGGAAAAAGGGCAAGCAATGAAATGTATAAATTTGCAGGATGGACTTGGGTAGACCTTTTCTTTTTTGGATATTGGGATTTTAGTGAATCGGATATTAATCTTGCTCCCAAGCTCGGAATGTTTAGGTTTGATCCAACTGATTCATATGTTGATGTAAAAAAGTTACCTCCAACACTTCCTTTTTATGTTGATGTTATTCATTATCCTGGAGGAACTGGAACAAACAGGAAATGCACTGATAAAGATTTAGCTGAAACAAGAGGAGTATGTATTGACCTTGATGCAAGTAAAATTGATGTAGGACATTGGGGAGTAAGTACTCCAGTTGTAAAGGACTTGTTTAATGCTTATGTTGAGGAATTAATGAAAGAAAGCCCTTCAATTGAAAATTATAAATTAACTGCCCAATCAATTGTTGCGAGGTATGCTGGAACTAGTTTCCTTAACATTGCTAGTGTTTCCCCTTCTGATTTGAATCCACAAGAAATAAAAGATGTTACTCCTGAAATTGCGATTGCTTTTGGCAATTATGCTGAGGATAATTATTTAGATAGTAATGAGATAAATAATTTATTAGTGATGTCTCAAAATGCATTTAATATCGGAACAACTGAAGATTTAGATGGTGATGGAATAATTCTAAAAATAAACTCACAAGGAGAAATAGAGGAAGTTGACGAAAATCCTCTTTTGCCAAATGCTTAAACAAAGATATGTTCTGATGGGTCTTATTGCTTTAGTAATCATCCTTAGTTTGGGAATTATTAATTATACTGGGTATGCTGTAACCACTTCGGATGATTTTAGTGTAGCTGTTATTCGTTATCCTGTTTTAAAAAATGGAACAACTGGGATGACCCATGTTTCTCTTAGAATTATTTCAGAACAAAATGTGTTATTAATTAAAGAGGTATTTAGTGATGATTTCTGTGTTGTTTTGAATTATTCCTTAGATAAGAATATCGATATTTTTGAATTTGATAGTAATGTTAATGCCTGGATTGTTGGAAATCGGTCAAATCTTAATGTCGTTTTGGATTATGATATTTCAGTTGATTGTGATATTGATGGGTTGGCTGGTGTTGTGTATACTCTTGAAGGAAATCAGACAGAGATAATTATAGAACCAACGGGTAATAGTACTGTTAATAAATCTGGGGGAGTAGGTGGTGGGAATACAGGTGGCAGTAATGCTGGAGGTTCCTCTGGCAGTGGTTCTTCTGGTGGAAGTGGTGGGGCATCAAATGTTGTTTCACAGAATGTTGCCTCCATTCCGATTGTTCAGGCAAAAGATGATGCTGATTTCAATAGATTAATATCCTCTGCTGCTAATAGATTGGCTGGAATAACAGATGAGTCGCAGAAACTTGAAAAAGGAAATTTTTATACTTTCTTAGGATTAATTGTTGCAGGAGTTTTTATTCTCGGGGTAATTATATTTTTTATATTCTTAAAAAGACCTAAAGATTTTGAAAGGAAAAGGGTAAGCAAGTCTGATAATCTTGTAGACTATATTAAAAAATACAAAGGTAATTATCCTTTGGACCAGTTGAAGAAGGTAATTATTTCTTCTGGATATACTGAGAAAGAGTTTAATGATGCTTTGAAGAAGATTTGATTTTAAATATGATTGTTATGTGTTTCATTATATTTATTTCTTTTATTTAGAAAAAGTCCTGTGCCTAAGCCAAAGACGGCTCCGCAGGTTAGTCCTACAAGACCTGTTTTAATTGTGCTTACTGAACGCCCAACCCCAACAAGGATGCTTCCAAAAAGTATGTCGTCTCCTGAAACTTGTTTTGGTCTCCCATTTTCATATCGGTAAACAGCTTCTCGGCCATTAGATTCTGTAATTCTATGTTCGCGAGTCATATAAGCATAGTATCCTGACCCTCCAGCTACTCCTGCACAAATTACTGCTCCGAGAAGAGTGCTAATTATTGGCGTGATGATTCGTCTTAGTTTTTTTGTCATTTTATTTGTTAAATTGATTTTTAATTCTGTCTTGTTGTTGGTTGTGTTGTTGAATTATATTTTTTATTAGAAAGGTTTGGAAGTGCTTTTGCAACATTTTCTATATAGGCTCTGTCAGAATCAAAGAACCCTGTTTTTCTTGTTGGTTCTGTGTATGGT
>CAYNAV010000070.1:0-3518 GCA_964395405.1 Candidatus Woesearchaeota archaeon
ATAACAACTATCCCAAGTATAATCAAAAAAGAATTCATCAGATTGATTCTAACTCCAATAAGATTGAGATAAAACACAGCCAAAGGAACAATAGCTATTGATAATGCAAAAGAAAGAGCAATCCTTTCAATCCAATCTATAATTTATTTATTCCATTCCAAATATCTTTTTAAGAATTCTCTCTAAAAATGATTCTTTACTTCCCGAACCTATTGTTGCCCCAGTTATTAAACTACTTCCGCCTTCAGAATCTCCACCACTGCTTTCACTGCCACCACTATCTCCCCCAGAACTTCCGCCAGACGATTCTACAACATTATTACTACCTGACTCACTTCCACCCGAAGATCCAACAACCTCGTTATTTCCTCCAGAATTCCCAGAAACTACCTCATTATGAACTTCATTCTGTACTTCATTCTGTTGTTCAACCACATTATTCCCTTCCCCATCTCCTTGATTACTATCTCCGTCAATCCTTGCCTCTTGAGTTGTTCTCTCTTCCATCTGATTCATATTTTGCTCTAAATTATTAATCTCCTGTTTCATCTCTTCAGCTTTTTCAAAATCAGGCTTAACATCCTGAGATGCTTTTTCAGATTCATCTACAATCTTTTCTATTTGTTCAGGATTAACATAATCAACTTTTCCATTTTCATCAAAAATAGCTTTGTCTCCACTTTTTATTCTCTCTTCATTCACCTTTCCAGCAATCATGTTACAGTCAGTAACATCTCCAACACCCATGCTTATACACTCTTTTGGTAAGCTTTGATCCACTTTCTTAACTTCAATGCCCTTTTCCTGCATAATTACTTTACATTCTTCTATCGACACACCCATACATTCTCCAGGCATATCGATTCCAATACCTTCCTCAACCCTCTTTTCTTGCATAAACTGACCACATTCTTCAGAATTTGTAACTTCTGCATCTTGGCATTCTTTTGGGACTGTATCAATTATAAGAGTCTGTTTTACTATATTTCTACATTCTTCAGGAGAAACAGAAGTTCTTTCATCAACCATACACTCTTCTGGAATCCTTCCTTCAGCAGTTGGTTTAGGAAGAACAATTCCCAATTTTGCAAGAGCTACATCACATTCATTACTTCTAATAAAAGTATTAGACGCTATCTCAGCTGAACTCCCAACAATACAAACATCTGGAATTTCTTCAACATTTAATCCATTACGGACTATATATTCCATTTCAGCTCCAGTAGGAACTATATTGTCTCCTATCATAATAACTGCACATTTTTCAGGGTCATACTCACCTGCACTTTTACATTCCTCTGGATATTTTAGTTCTATTTTTATTGTTTCACATTCTTCTCTTGAATTTGCTCCCTCACAATCCGCAGGAAGCTTTAATTTTTCGCAAGCCTCAGGAGTTAAAGCCCCTGCATCTACACATTCCTTAGGAAGATTTTGATTTAAAGTCATTGATTCACATTCTTTTTTTGTATAAAATCCTGCATCTTTGCAGGGTCTTGGAAGATTAACAATTTCCTCACATGCAATAGGGTCATAAACTCCTCGCTCTTTACATTCGCCAGACATCAATGCAAATTCTTCTCCAGTTGGCTTATTCCCTTCTTTGACTATATTTCTACATTGTTCTGGATCAACAAGTTTTCCATCAACAACACACTCCTTAACAACATCGCCTTGACTTACTAATTTTTCCTTACATTTCTCTTCGCCAATATATACTCCATTTTCCATGCACTCAGATTTTGGCTGGTTAAGAGTAAGAATAAGCTTCTTACACTCTTCTCCATCTCTTACCCCTGCTTCTGAACATTCTGCAGGAAGATATTTCTCCATTATCTCCTTTTCATATTTTGTTCTTTCAGTATCCTGAAGATTAAACATCTTTATCTCTTCACAAGCGGAATTATCATTCTGAAATTCACATTTTATTGCTAAAGATTTATACTCTTCACATTTTGTTTTTTCTGAAAGAAGCTTAATATTATCACAACTACATTCTTTAGGATTATTAATACATGCCTGAACCTGAATTTCAATCTCACCTTTTGCATTTTTCTGCTCTTCAGTTAATCTTTGTTTTATCTTATTCTCCATCCAGGCATAAGACTGGCATTTCTCATCTTTTTGCATTTCTGCGTAATCCTGCATTGCCAATTCATCGCAATAACTAAAGACTTTTTCAGAAATATCCATTGATAATTTTGTTTTTTCTTCTTCATTAAGATAATTGTCTAATAATGCATAATTACCTTTGTTTTCATTAATTTTATCCTCAATCTTATTAACATTTTCCTTGACATCCACAGAAATGTCGGGGGATGCAAGTGTTTGAACTATTTTTAGTTTTTCAGAAGCGGAATTTAGATTTTTCTCTGCTCCAGCAGTATTTCCTGCTTCTAAATTAGAAATAGCAGAGTTAACTTCTTTCTCCCTAATATCAAGAGCCAAGTTAGCTTTATTATCCCCTCCAGCAAAAAATAATCTAATATTATCTGTAAATCTTGAAAATCCAGAATATGTTTGGGCTGAAACAGCCGGCATAGAAACAAGTAATAATGTCATAGAAATTAAAATTACAAATGACACCACCTTTTTCATGAAAAACAGAAGGATAACTACTATAAAAAGTTATCGTGATTATTGGGGATGGGACACTCAACAAAATACAAACATTTAAAATCATGGAAGTATTGAATAAAATGTAGGTGGACTGACCCTATAAAATCCTTATGTATTTAAGGTATCCAATGCGTATGCATGTAACTGGTTAGGAAAAATCACTCTCCACTTACACTTTTTTATTAATTTTTCCGGCTACTTCTTCCCATTTTTCTTTTATTGACTTGTAATTAATCTTTATTGGATGAATCTCGACTCCTTCTTGTTGTCTTGATGGGGACTTTAATGCTCTCTTTCTATAGGATCTTGCTGAGTTGTCTGCATACGACTTCAATTTTCTTTTTCCGGTTATCTCTCTGAGCTCTCCGATACTTATGATCTTCTTAATGGAATACTCTTTATTTTCTGAGAATAATAGTTCAAGGTATTGTTTTACATAAATAAAATTCTCATCCCCGCAGATGACCAGAAGATCAAAAAGAGGTAATTTGTCTTTAATAAGGTAATATATGCAGATTGCATAGATTCTCGCATAATCCTCTTCAATATGGATATCTCTTCTTAGTTCTTTTTTTAATCTCATGCTTAACGCCAGGCCACCATGTTCTCCTGATTCTACAATCTTATAAGAGATGCCAGTAGTTTTATTTTCATATAGTTTACAACTGGTATCTATATGCATCACTCTTTTATTCAATAAATCATCTGAATTCATTTATCTATAAATCATTAAAAGTATTTAATTTTACCTTTTCTTTCTTATCCTTAGAATAATTATGGATATTATAATTATCCCAAGTATAGTTAAAAAAGAGTTAAGAAGATTAATTCTCACCCCAATAAGATTAAGATAAAACACAGCCAAAGGAACAATTGCGATTGATAATTGATAAACTCAG
>CAYNAV010000071.1:0-3291 GCA_964395405.1 Candidatus Woesearchaeota archaeon
AAGCCTATCAAGAGAATAAAAGGATAAGCTACAAATTAAACAATGTGGATTTTGAAATAGATTCCTGGCCTAAAATTCCCCCTTATCTAGAAATTGAAGGGAAAAGCGTTAAAGAAGTAGAAAAAGCAATTAAACTTCTAGGCTTCAAACCAGAAGATGCAACATCCATCGGCGTCACAGATGTCTATGAAAAATACGGATTAGATATTCACAAATTTAAAGAACTAAAATTTGATTAAATCTCTAAATAACTGTCCCAGTCACAGAAATATAATAAGCAAGAATAAGAGCAATAATAATAATTAATATTCCCGGGATAATCACTGCTGAAAAAAATGCTCTTAACTTAGACATTTTCTGATATTTTGAAATTCCTATTACCTGTATGCATAAAACATGTATGAACGAAATAACCTCGATAGCAATAATAAGGCTTACATAAACTATACTCTGAGCATTCCATACAATATTCTGAATATCGAATGCTCCTTTAAAGAACAATAAAGTAAAAACAAGACCAACAAAAGCAACTATTGCTGCATATACTTGTGAAACCGCTGAAGAATATACTGCAGGCTTATAGGTATTAAAATACCCTTGCTTTCCTCTAAAAATTAAAACACCCAAATGAGCAATCACTGAAACAATATACGGAACTGCAAAAGCAAGACCTATCCCAAAAATCAAAGCCAAGAAAAATTGAACAACCCCAGTAACAAGAGCGACCCCTTGCAAGGTATAAGCTCCAACAAGACTATCCAACATAAATTTAATAATAAGAGCAAAAGCTGCAATGAGAACATAGAAAAACATTATTCCAGAATATCCCTTCTCTTTTTCAACATCCTTAAAGAACATTTTAGGATGGTAAAATAGTTTCTTTAACCTTGAGCAATAACCCTTTCCCTCTTTTTTCATAATCCTCTCCAAAAAAGAAAACATGAAAAATTTTCTCTTGAAAATTTTACTTTTTTCATAACTAATCATAAAATCCTACATTTATAAAACTTTTCAAAAAATTACTCCGCTCCCCGAGACTTTAAAAATCTAAAATGATGACTAAAAAACCTTAAAAAATTAAAAGATGAAAATGTATCTTCCATCTCAAAGCCCTTTACTTCCACAACTTCTCTAATCTTAAATACAAACATCAAATAAATGCTGATTCTCGCAATAAATGAAATAATAAAGACTACCACCAACCCCGAAAAAATCCAAAATCCGATATTCAACGAAGCTAGCAAACCACCCAATAACGCTCCAACAAAAACACCAAATCCATTTAGAACATTAAAATAAGAAACACACAAAGCATGCCTATCCCTGGTTACAGCATTAAAAACAAAATTCCCTGAAGCAAGGTTAAATCCGCTCCACACAAAACCAGAAAGAGCATTAATAGATATCAGATAAAAAACAAGAAAATAGAAATTGCTCCTAAAAAACAAAGTAAAGACCCATAGTAAGGGGATAAGGGTTGTGAAAAAACCTGCAATTCTTAAAACCTTTATATTTCCATAACTATCTGCAAATTTCCCCCAAAACTTAATGGAAAGAAGAATGACTAAAAAGTCAGCAAAATTAACAATCATAAAAACAGAATAACTAAAGCCAAGTTCCTTTAACATATAAACAGAAAAAAAAGGAGATGCAATCGAAACAGCCAAAGTTAAGAGGGATATAAACATAGTAAATTTCCCAAAATTATTGAAGGGCATTTTTTTAAAAAATTGAGAAAAAGTAAAATACTTCTTTTTAGAAACATTAAACTTAGGCTCATATTGTTTTACGAATAACAATCCAGAAATACTTCTAAATAAAAAAGAAAATCCAAATAAGATAATAAAGGCAATAAAGATATTAGTCTGTTTAAAATAATCCAAAATAAAACCAGATAAAAGCATAAACACCAAAGAGATAGATCCAGCAATCTTGTTTCTCTTAGCAAAATACCGACCTATCTTTTTAGGAATAATATCCCTCATCCACGAACTCCAAGCAGGACCACCAAAAGCACCAAAAACAACAAGAGAAGTATAAACAATAACAAGCAAAGCAGAAGAATGGATGTTATAATAAAAATACAAAAACCCCGGAACAAGCATAAAGAGCCACATTAAGGCCTGTAAAAAAACAGCAAACAAAACAATCTTTTTCCTACTATATCCTCCAATTAGTCTAGAAGAAACTAATTGGAACAGATTACCTAAAAGAGAAGGAACCGAACTCAAAATACCAATCACCGAATTAGAAGCTCCCAATGCAAGCGCATAGGGCGTAATATTCCTAAATCCAAAACCATCTGAAACAGCATAAGCACTGCCTTCAAGAATACTAATTTTACTCGCCTTTTCCTTCAACTTATCCTCTCCTTCATCTTTCTCACTAACCATTAAGATTATTCTTCATCCCTATTTTTAAAGTATTCCACAACAAATAAAAACCCATTCAACTAATCCCTATCCATGATAGACTACAAAGAAATAAGATTAAAAGCTGGACTTGAGATACATCAGCAGCTAGACACTAATAAATTATTCTGCTCGTGCCCTAGCCTTCTAAGAAACGACCCCCCACTATTCAAAATAACAAGAAAATTAAATCCAGTTATTGGTGAAACTGGGGAAATTGATATTGCAGCAGAATATGAAAAACAAAAAAATGAGACTTTTTCATACCAAGTCTATGACACAAACTGTTTAGTTGAATTAGATGAAGAACCACCCCACGAAATTAATCAAGAAGCATTGGAGATTACTCTTCAAATTGCAGAGCTCTTAAACTGTAAAATCTTTCCAGTAACTCAGATAATGCGAAAAACAGTTGTAAATGGTTCCAATACTTCTGGCTTTCAGAGAACTGTTTTAATAGCCCATGATGGCTGGATTGAAACAAGTGAAGGCAAGGTAGGAATAGAAACAATCGCACTAGAAGAAGATGCTGCTCGTCCTTCATCAACTCAGGAAGAAGACGACCCTGAACTTGAAAATTCAAAATTATATAAACTGGATAGATTGGGAATTCCTTTAGTGGAAATAACAACTAAACCAGACTTAAAATCCCCTCAACAAATTAAAGAAGCAGCACTAAAAATAGGAGAAATACTAAGAGCATGCAAGGTCAAAAGAGGTATCGGAACAATTCGTCAGGACGTTAATATTTCAATTTCAGAAGGCAATAGGGTTGAAATAAAAGGATTTCAAGACCAGAAAACAATGATTCAGACGGTGGAAAATGAAATTCAAAGACAGAGCAAAATTCTTGAATTAAAAAATAAATTCAAAACAAAAA
>CAYNAV010000072.1:0-2991 GCA_964395405.1 Candidatus Woesearchaeota archaeon
ATGCATCTGGCGCAAAAGAAAAAAGAATGCATAAAGCAATTCAAGACATAAAAGATGATCTGGATAATGGAGTAGACATTAAAACAAAAGAAGAACAGGGGAAACTATTTTAAATGAGCAAATTTAAATAAATAATAGGATAAGATAAAACCATGAAAAATATTTCAAGATTTGAAGATAAACACAAAATAATCTCATTAGTAATAATCCTACTTACGACCATAATCATATCAAGAATCATTGTTTTTTTCTATGATCCCAATCCGATGATAAGGGGAATTGAAATTCACCATTTCTACTATGGTTTGGTTTTGTTACTCATAACAAACCTCCTTCTTTTATATAAAAGGATAAATTTTAAGACAGGGGTTGTTCTATCAGGAATTTCTATTGGGCTTATAATTGATGAATTACTATTTATTTCTAAAACCGTAAGAAATAACTTTGAATATAACACCACCCTAGGCCCTACAATAATCACAACAATAGTTGCTATATTGGTAATAGAATTTATCTTTTATTTCCGTAATAAAAATAAGTCTAAATAAGTCCTTGACCCTCATAAAATCTAATAGCTCTCCTAATTGAATCCTCAAAACCAACCTTAGGCGCCCATCCCAAGACATTCCTCGCCTTAGAAGAATCAAAATATCTAAATTTAGACGAAAACTCAAGAGCAAAACTTGGAAGGGTAAGTCTCTTGTCCCTCCTTGCAAAAAATCCCTCTAAAAAACCCAAACCAGATTTTGCAAGACCTAGAACAATGTCCTTTGAAAAAAACCATGACAAAGCATCACTTGTTTTTAGTCTCACCCCCAAGGCCTTCGCAATTCCATTATACAACTCCCTGTAAGTCATGCATCCACTTGCTAAAATATAATTCTCTCCACCTTTCCCTTTTTCCATAGCAAGAATATGCCCCCGAGCAATATCTTCTACATCCACAAAGGAATTCCCCCCTCTTGGAATAAACCTCGCCCTACCCTGTTTAATCCTTTTAACAAGCTTTCCAATATGCATAGAAGTATCTCCAGCCCCATAAGCAGTAGTGGGCGAGACACAAACAACATCAGTCCGTTGTTTGTTCATAAACCGCACCATCTCAATAGTCATATTTTTTGAATGCATATACGGGACCAGGCCATAAAAGCTAAAATCAAATTCGGATTCCTCGGTTAATGGGACATTAGGATCCCTAGTAATCCCAATCCCCGCAGTAGATGCTGTAACAACTACTCTTTCAACACCAAAATCTCTCGCAACATCTAAAACATTTCTAACCCCATCAACATGGGTGGAATAAACATCATCCCTATCTCTCCGATGATACGAAACAACTCCTGCAACTTGGTATACTTGCTCACATCCCGACATCGCGCTCATAACAGCCTCCCTATCCCTTATATCTCCAAAAGAGTGTTTTGCATCAATCCCCTCCAAAAAAGGATGCCAACTTCCAGGCAAATTAAGGGTATTAATCTTATCTCCCTTTTCCGCAAGCATTCTTACTAAATTAGAGCCAATACAGCCAGTCGCCCCCGTAACTAAAACTTTCGCCATGAAAACCAATCAAAAAATAAGTTTATAAACAATTATACTCTAAAGTATATAATAAACTGATTATTGCAGATTCTAAACAGCTAAATTTAAATATAACCTTCGCTTAATTAAAGCATGAACAAAAATACTCTAAAAACCCTCCAAATAATAGCCTGGACAATTGGTTTCATTGCGCTTGCACTATTAATTTATGCAATAATTAAAACCCTAATCTAATATGAAAACAGGAAACGCTCTTTCTTTATTCTCTCAAATAATTAATTTTGTAATCTTTATTTATTTTATACTCTCTTTAATTCAAATAAATGCCCTGAACATCTCGGGCTTATTAATCAGTGCTTTTGGATTGCTAGCCTCGCTAATAGCAAATATTGTCTCAGTACTTGAAAAATGACCTTTGAAAACATATTCTCAAAAAAAGAAAAACAAATCAAAGAAAATTCCAAACAACCAAATCCAAAGAACCCAATAATAATTGACACAAGAGAAAAACAATCCCTAATTGCCGCAAACCTCTTACAAAAAAATGCCAACATAAAATTTGAACTTCTTGAAATTGGAGATTATCTCATCAACAACATAATAATAGAACGAAAAACACTCTCTGACCTCCTACAAAGCATGATTAATAAAAGATTATTCAACCAATTACAGGAAATAAAAAAATATCCGCATTACATCTTATTAGTTGAAGGAAACAAAGAAACAGAAATTCCAGAAAATATGAAAAACCCCTTCAAAGGCCTACTCCTCTCAATAATCACCCAAGATAAAATCCCAATAATTTTCACAAAAAACCAAGAGGAAACGGCGGATTACCTTATCCTATTAGCAAAAAAATTTGAAAAACAAATTCAAGAAGCAGGGATAAGACAATCAAAGTCCCAAAAACCATTGCAAGAACAAAAACAATTCATATTAGAGGGCTTCCCTGGAATTGGTCCAAAACTAGCAAAACAACTCATTAAAGATTATAGCTCCTTAAATAAAATATTCGCTCTTTCAATAGAAGAATTAAGATTAATAAAAGGTTTTGATGATAACAAAATTAAAAAATTTAGGCAGCTTCTTGGCAGCTAGCTGATTTTTGTTCTTGCTTAGCCCTAGGGACCATGAACCCAACATTTACAGTATAATCCCCCGCCCTTCTAGAATATTCTTTCTGCAGAGCCTTAGAAAAGATAACCCCTTTCAACCCCGAATAATCGGACTCAATCGCAACCATCCTATCCGCACAAGCACACATATGTCTTAAAATTCCCTCGCTTGAATTATAAAAAACGATTTTTCTAACACGATCTTGGTCCTCCCGGAATTTATGGAATTTTCTATCAAGAACCTCTTTCAGAACCATCTCAACAATGCTATGATAAATATCTTTACCCATTAAAAACATTAAACCAAACAATAATATAAAAAGAAGATTATACT
>CAYNAV010000073.1:0-2986 GCA_964395405.1 Candidatus Woesearchaeota archaeon
GTTGGAGCTTTAATTGCGTATACTTTTCTTCAGATATGGTATAAAGCGAGGTATGAGACTTATTTGTTCAAGGATAGAAGATTGCTTTTTAATATTCTTAACTTTGTTTCAAATGCAAGGGCCAGGGGGATGAGTGAAAAAGATATTATCTCTGCGCTTGAAAAGAATAAATGGGATAAAGAGAGAATCATGTATGCTATGAAAAAATCAAGAGGAGAGAGGACAGGGATGTATGAACTCGTGCCTATTGAGAAAATGCTCGCATTTATGAGAGATAGGGGTGCTAGGAAGAATATTGCTACTGGGAGCATGCAACAAAATTTAGGAAACATTAATAAATCTAAAACTCAAGGCATTAATAGATGGTGATTAAGATAATAAAAAGTTTTGCAAGAAGGCTGTTTAGTGGTTTCTTTAAGAAAAAAGGAGAGGTTAAACTAGGTTTTTATGGTCCTCCTAACGCTGGTAAGACGAGTCTTGCAAATAGAATCTGTCAGGATTGGCTTGGAGAAGATTTAGGCGGGGTTTCAAAGATTCCTCATGAAACTAGAGAAGTTCAATTTAAGGAGAAAGTTTATATTGAAAAAGATGGAAAGAGAATAGAATTTAAGCTTATTGATACACCCGGAATTGCTACGAAAGTTGATTTTGAAGATTTCTTAAGATTTGGATTAAAGAAAAAGGAAGCTCAAGACAGAGCTAAGGAAGCGACGCAAGGGATTATTGAGTCAATAAAATGGCTTGATGATATGGATGCTGTAATTGTTGTTATTGATGCTTCTTCAAATCCTTATAGTCAGGTGAATATTACTATTATTGGAAATTTATTGGCGAGAAAGATTCCGGTTTTAATTGTTGCAAACAAAATTGATTTGAGAAAGGCAGATATTAAGAAAGTTCAAAATGCTTTTCCAGAGTATGAAGTTATTGGAATTTCTGCTAAGAATGGTGATAATATAAATGAATTTTACGAAGCTTTGTTTAGGCTTGTAAAGAAGGCAAGATGATATATACTGCAGAATATCCAAACCGGCCGGCAAGAGAGTTTAGATTTGATTTTGATGGAGAAAAGGCAGAAGCTTTTCTCGTGAATAAAGCCACTGGACGAGTGATGGGTTTTGTTGTTCATTACGCTGCTTGTGATGATAGGAGCCCTAAAGATTTAGCATTGATGATGGCTGGATATATGGAATTTCCTGGACAGGGTTATATTCTTGAGGGTAATTTAGAAATAACACAGAGAATCAAAGAAAGAATAAGCAGGACATTCAAACCTGCAGCATAATAAACATTTAAATAATATAGAAACATAAAAATAAAATGGTGAAAAAGAAGGTGAAGAAGTCTGGGGCGTCTAGAAATGATTTAACGATACATTTTATGCCTTATTCTGAAATTGCACATTCTGCTACTATGGAGAGGATAAAGAAGATAATGGGTTTGGTTTTACAGAATAAAATAATTATATTACAGGGAAGATTGAAGACTGAAGAGGAGACAAAGCTTATTGAGAATACTATGACTTTAATTGGGAACATTCCGGGTTTTCAAGGGGTTGAATTGGCCGTTATTTCAAATGATGCTGAGAATCAGGGTTTGTTTGAGAAGATAAGGCATAATATTGCAAGAATTCTTGTTGGAGAACAGGATGCTGTTACAATTATAGGGCCTGCAACAATCATTAAGGAGATTAAGAGAGATCCTAAGAAGATTGAGTTGATGTTGAAGAAGAAGTGATTTTTTGAGGTTTTGTAGCCTCTAACAGAAATGTTTGAATAGATGTAGCCTACAATTTTAGTAATATGCTTGTAAGGGAAATAATTATAAATTTGGCTTTCTTTATTTTTTTATGAGGGTGATAAAATGTTTATTCTGTGGGCGATTGATTAGAACAAAGTATTCAACAAAATGTTTTTGTGATTTTTTATGTCAAAGGAAACATTATAATCGGCGACCAGAAATTAAAGAGAAGGCAAGGATTAGGATCAAGGAGTATAGAAAAAATAATCCTCAGTGGAAAGAAAAACACAGAATTCTTGCGGTAACTAGGTATAGAGAACAGCGAGCAGCATATTGGAAAGAATATGGGAAAAGACCAAGTGTTAGGAAAAGAATAAGAGATATGGAAAGCTTTAGAAGGAAAATGGATCCTGAATTTGCGATTGCAGATAGATTGAGACGGTCTTTACGTCACGCATTAACTAAATACTCCAAAACAGGAAAGATAATGAGTTCAAGAAAATATGGGCTTGACTGGAAAAGAATTATTGAAAGTTTGAAACCATTTCCTGAAAACTTAAGGGATTACGAAATAGATCATATATTGCCATTACATACTTTTAATTTGACTAATTTTGAGGAAGTTAAGAAAGCTTTTGATCCTTCTAATCTTCAGTGGTTGACTACTTCAGAGAATAGAAGAAAATCAGGTAAAATTTCTAATTTAAAAGGAGAGTTTATAAATTCTGAATAATACTAAAATAAGAGGTATAAACGTGGCTCATCAATGCGTTCACTGTGGAAGGATATTAGAAGTAGCAAGCAAGGAAATCTTAGAAGGTTGTGCTAATTGTCATGGTAAGTTCTTTTTTTATATTAAGGATGAAATGATGCCTAAGGTAATAGAGAAGCAGGAGATAGTTGTTCCTGAATTTAATGAGGTTGATAAGAAACAAGTGGAGCAGGATGTTAGGACTATTTTGGGCATTGAAGAAGATGAGAAACCAGTTATTCTTGATTTAGAAAGTGTAAGGGTGCTTGAACCCGGGAAGTTTGAGATTGATTTGGTAAGTTTAATGAACAGAAAGCCGATTGTTTTTAAGCTTGAAGAGGGGAAGTATATTATTGATATTGGAAGATTGAATAGTTGAGTGGTTTAGGTGGTAACATTTAAATAGGACGATTATATTACTCAGGTATTAAGATGGTGATTAATAAGGGAGGGATATCAGCAATAATTGCGACAGTCTTAATTATTCTTATAACT
>CAYNAV010000074.1:0-2904 GCA_964395405.1 Candidatus Woesearchaeota archaeon
TTGTTCATCTCAAGGATTTAGGCTATTGTAAACTTAATGGAAATGAATTCTGGTTCGCACATGATTAATTCTGAAAGGAAGATGCAACCTATCTGGCATGTATAAGTGTTCTCAACACTTCAAAACATCTCCCTGAGTCTCTTTCGTCTACAATAATCATCAATTCAGTAAATGTAGAAATTATATCGAGAATATTTATGTTCTCCCATAATAGGGCCCGAGTAATAGTATAAATAAAGCCCGGAGTTTCTAAAAATTCCTCATGAAATTTTAAAGTAATCCCACAAAGATTCTTTAATTTCTTTTGTACCTGAAAATTCTTAAATAGGTTAGAAATATGTTCATCATAATTGTCTGTAGTGAGTATGTTTATTTCATGGAGTCCTTGAGTAACAGCTAAAAAAACACCAGGTTTATTATCTGAAATAGAATAAACCTCTTGAAGTTTTTTTTGAGTTTCCCAAGTTCTTTTTATCATAAATATAATCAAGTTTGATTGAATCGTTATCTCGGAATGCTTATCAAATTTTACCTGGGAGCAAAAATTCTCACCAAGCTTTTCATTAAACCTTCTTAAAGCCATCATGATCGCAGAATCCTTCACTTTTTGCTTCATCTCATATTCAACTTCTTTTTTTATATTTAAGGCAAGAGCAGCATAATTAACAATCTCCTTTGCAATAGCTTCCTGAATAAAAGGACTTCTTTCAACGATCTTTTCAACAACCCGACTAATAGTTACCATAACATTATTTTATTTTTTTGTTATCCTAGTAACATTAAGTTATTATATTTTTTAAATGTTATGATTATATGAAAATTAAATTTTCAATAAATGAAAGGAGGTAAAAAGAAAAATAGGATTACCAATACACGGGATTACAGGAAACGACGGATTACCCATAAATACCAGAACACCTACAGATAGATTGGCCGACCAAGTTAGGATGCAACCAACAGTTAGAGTAAAAGACATGGTTGACTATCACAAGATGACCGATTATGAAAGAGGGGCCGGTATTTATCGCCCTCCAAAAACAGATCTTTAAGATAAAAATAGGCCTATAGATTTCAACAATTTATTTTTTATTTTTTATACATCAAACTTCTCATTTAAAACTCGAACATCAGGACTTAACAACAGAACATGATCCCCCTTAAAACGGACACCCCTTGCAACCTTTTGAATTAAATCTCTTCTTGCCTTGTCTAAATAAAACTCCATAAACTTATTTGGCTGTTCTTTTTTCAAAATTTTCCAGAACAATCCCTGGATGTTAGGATAAGGATATTTTGTAATAACAATTGAATTGCACTTATCCCCTGCAAAATCAACACCTCTTGAACATTTAGTTGTAAATAAAACATCCTCTTCTCCCGACTTAAATTCATCAACTAGTCTATTGCTTCTATCCTGCATTTGAATCTCCCTCAACCTTTCCTGTGTAATTAAATTATCAAACTTATACTCTCTTTGCTCTTCTTCACTTGGCAAATCAGAAAAGGCAGAAACATGAACAAGAACAGGAGGAGTGGCATTTGCCATACAAACATCCATCGCTTTCAAATACTGTTTCCTTGTTATTATTCCATTCTTAAAATTTTCATATTTGCAATTTTTCTCTAACCCAGTCCTATATTTTGTAACTGTTCCGGGATTTTTAGTTTCAGCTTCAATAATCTTGAATTCTTTTAGCCCAAAAATATCTTTCAAAACTTGTTCAGAATGCAATGTTCCAGACATCAATACTAAAACATTATTGGAATCTATAATTTCCTTAAATCTTTCTGCAAGATTAATTGAGACAATATCAACCGAAACGGTTTCCTCTTTTTTAATGCCAAACAAAGTTTTCCTGTCATCCTTTGCAGTTCTTTCAAAAGAGATATAAGTTTCATCCAATAAATGCTCAAAACTTTTTGCTATCTCAAAAAAGGTATTATAGTAATTACCTTCCTCTTCGTCAGCAAGATAAGGAAATTTCAACGCCTTCTCAATTAAAGCTAACAATTTTGTATCTCCTATTTTTTCAATTTCTACAGAATCTTCATCATAAATCAAGGAATTAATCATAAAAATCATTTCCTTTATAACTTCCTTTTGCTCTCTATCTTCGGGAAATAGATTAGAAAGAGCCATTAAAAGTCTGTTTAAATTAATCCTTCTCTCATTTGCAAAATTATCCAGAAATTCGTCACATTCATCAATAATATCCAAGTCTGTTTTAGGTTTTCTTCCAATCATTGTCTCAAGAAAATACTTCTGTGAATTAAAAATCAAAACATCTGAATTTGCATAAGCCTCATACTGGTCATAATATCCGCATCCTTTTTTTCTTTGAAACAATGCAAACTCTTTTCCAGATATGGCCGGATATTTGAATTTTTTTGCTTTTTCCAAACATTGCACCGAAACCTCTGCAGGAAGCAGAGGACTCCAATAAGGGCAAGCTGGAGCAACACTCATCCTTCTAACATCAGAAACAGAAGAAAAATCAAACTTCTCAACAGCAGGATTCATATCAATATACTCTTTAATCTGTTCAATATTTTTCTCCCTTAACTCAATTGAACAAGGAAGTGTTTCATCATCACACCTCTCTCCAGAAAATGGACATCTAAAATTATTCCTTCCCTTGATAACTGAAATTCTCATTTTATTCGTATCCTTTTTTAGAATAAAGTTCTTATTTGTATAATCTTCTTCATATTGTTCTTGCAAGCTTTTAATAGGAACGACTATAGAAGTTTTTTTATAATGCCTTGCAAGATTTAATGCAATGGCACTTTTTCCTGTTCCACACAAACCGTGAACAAAGATAACTTTAGCCCCCTTTTCAATCTCACTTAAAATCTCCTTAACGACATCTTCCTGGGTCTTCCCGTTTGAAAACTTTAAGGGCG
>CAYNAV010000075.1:0-2872 GCA_964395405.1 Candidatus Woesearchaeota archaeon
AGGGGATAAGATGGGTATTGGGTTTATTTTAGCTCCTAGAGTTGAGAATGATTGATTTTTGATGATTTAATTTCTTATGCCGGCTAAAGTCTCCAAAACATTTATATATCTTCATAATCATATACATAGCAATAATGAGAGGTTATTACGTTGCAAAATACGTTCTAATATTGTTATGAGTATTCATAAAAACATATTAGAGCTAATCAAAAAAGAGAAGATAGTTACTAGTTCTGAGATTGCTAAACATTTTGAGATAAGTTGGAATACTGCTGAAAAATATCTCCTTGAATTGGTTATCGAAGGTAAAATTGAAAAAATTAAAAAGTTGGGGGTTAATTTATGGGTGGAGAAATAGTAGAAGAAAGAAGAAAGAAGGGACAGGTTACAATCTTCATTATAATTGCATTGCTCATTATAACAGGCGTGATAATTGCTTTCTTCTTTTATGGGAAGTTTAATATAATAAAACCAGAGCAAAGAAACCCTCGGCAATTTATTGACAAGTGTGTTGAAGATGCTATAAAACCAAGTGTTAATATGGTGCTTGAAAATGGAGGAAGAATCATTCCTGCAAATTATCTAATTTACAAGGATAAAGAATATAATTATTTGTGCTATACTCCTGAACTGTATAAGACATGCACTAATACTTATCCTAGGCTAAAGGGAATTGTTGAGGGAGAAATCAAAGCGGATGCTGACGAGAGGGTTAAATCTTGTTTTGATGAGCTTAAGTTAGATCTTGATGCTCAGGGATATTCTGTTTCCGATGAGGGTATTGATTGGAACGTTGATGTTTTACCTGGGAAAATTAGAATTAATATTAATAAAGCGATGGAAATTTCAAAAGAAGGAAATTCTGAAAGTTTTAAGGAGTTTAATGGTTATTTGGTCAGTCATTTGTATGAGATAGTAATGATTGCAAGGGAGATTTCAAATCAGGAAAGCCAGTATTGTAATTTTGAGTATAATGGGTTTATGATTTTATATCCTGAATTTAAAATTTATAGGATTGATTATGACAATAATAAAATTTATAAAATTATATATAGAAAAAGTGGGGAGGAAATGGATTTTGCTGTTAGAAGCTGTGCATTTCCTGGAGGATTATGATTCAAAAAATGAATAAAAAACGGGTAGAGTCTGGACTTGAAATTTTCTTATTAATTTTGGCTAGTTTTGCATTTGCTTACATTATTTATGAAAATGATAAACCGATTATTCCTGTTGTTACGGCACAATCAACTGGGCCGGCAGGATGTTGTCAGCAGTTGACTAATGGGGCTGTTTGTACTGATACTACCCAAGATCAATGTGCGTCTGGTTTTTCAGGAGGGGTTTTATGTTCTGCCTCTTCGTCTTGCTCAAAAGTATGTTGTGAAGACTTAAATGTTGGAACTTTTGATAGAAATGTTCCAAAATATTTATGCGAGGATAATGCTGCTCAAAAATCTTATCCGGATGCTAATTGTAATGTTCCTGGTGCAAAATTAGGATGTTGTTTTTTTGCGGATGGAGATACAGGGTTTATAACTTCCGGGCAGTGCGATTTTGAAAAGAGAAATGGAAGAGTAAATGAAAGCATGGCTTGGAGAGGAGATGTAAGTGAAGTTTTATGTGTTGCTTCTTCTTTGTATTCGGACATAAGGGGTGCTTGTATTACGGGCATTGCTGAAGACGGAAGAAAGGAATGTAGAGTTGTGACGAGAGAAGAGTGCGTTGGTTTATCCGGAAGTGCGAATTTTTATGAGGGTGCTTTGTGTACTGCTGAGGCGCTTAATACAACCTGTGAAAAAACCTCTGAGACAATGTGTGCAGATGGAAAAGATGAAGTTTATTTTAAGGATTCGTGTGGTAATTCTGCTAATATTTATGATGCTTCTAGATTGAATAATGATTCTTATTGGGAAAGGGTATTTTCAAAATCTGAAAGCTGTGGCTATGGGAATGGGAATGCAAACTCTACTTCTTGTGGTAATTGTGTGAGAACTGCTACTAATGGAGGATTATGTTCTAGTGCTGATGAAAATAATTTTAATGTTGATGAGGGTGATTTTTATTGCAAGGAAACTTCATGTAATTATCAAGGCGATGTGTACAAAAATGGGGAGTCCTGGTGCGGTTATGATGGTGTGATTGATAATGGTAATGATGTTGTTGGGAGTCGGCATTTTAGATATATATGCTCTGAAGGAGAAATTCAGGTTGAGCCTTGTGCCGATTTTAGGAATCAGATTTGTGTTCAACAGGACAGATTAAATGAAACTAGCACAAGTTATAATACTGCTGTTTGCAGAACAAACAATTGGAGAAAGTGTATTGATTTAAATAGCGAAAAAGAAAACCTAACCTCTAAATGTGCTTCTGAACTTGATTGTGAAGTGACTAGTATTAATCTTGGAAAAAGTTTTAAGTTTGATGTTTGCACTCCGAGATATCCTGAAGGATTTTCGTTTGATTCAAACGGACAAGAATCTGCAACAAGTATTTGTGGTTTGGCAACAAGAACATGCATGGTTTTGTATAAAGCAAAACCAATGGGGGGTTGTGAGATTATTGAGAATGGTGATTGTTTAGAGGGAAGATTTACGACTGAGATGAATGATTTATGTAGAAGTTTGGGTGATTGTGGTTTGGAAGCTAATTATGTTGGAGATTATACTAAAAATGTTCAGCTTTCAAATGCAAAAGCTTTTGCTAAGGATTATATTGTGCAGGTTGTTGCATTGGCTGTTCCTACTAAAGGAACTTATGCAGATGTTGGAAATGTTGAAAAGTATTTAGAAGCTGCAGGTGTTTATGGTGCTGATTTATCTGGTTCTGAAGGAAGTTTATTGGGAGAGATATCTTCCTTGATTTATTCTTCTGA
>CAYNAV010000076.1:0-2815 GCA_964395405.1 Candidatus Woesearchaeota archaeon
ACCAACTATAATTGTTTCAGGAGCATCCCCCTCACAATATCCACATGGTTGTCCAACAGCAGAAGCAAAACCAAAATTCCAAAAAAACAAAAACAAAAACAAAAAAACAAAACAAACAATCATCACAACTTTTTTCATAAACATTCTAATAATCAGAGATTTATAACATTATCCATCTAAGAGATAAGCAAGTATCTAACTCCTATATAGTAACAACAAAGGAAAGGTTTAAATATCCTTTTAACTTATATAAATTATGAAAATTAGACAAACTTTAGAATCAATCGCAAGAGGGGTAGCATTAGCAAGTGTTCTGGCTGTTGGTGGATGTACTGCCCCCAAACAATATGATAATGCAATTTATTCTGAATCATTTCAGGATTTAACAGCAAAAACTACCTCAGGAGAAGTCGATATTAATGGGGATGGATTACCAGACCAGTATTTATCTCAAAGAGGGATTGACTTAAGAGTCTCAAAGTCCGCAAAAGGAGAGGCAATGGCAGATTGGGGGCGGGTCAGATTTGAATATCTACCTGACGGAAAGACATTCAAGATGCACTTATCTAGTAAGGGAGGCATGATTCGTAGAGACAATGTTAAATTTTCTCCAAATGTCGCCAGTAGATTGTATCCAGTGGAAGATTTTATGTTTGAATCTCCTGTTGATATGACTATAGATGATTACACTTCTGCAGAAGGATATGACGAATTGAATAAAGAAGGGCACCTCATCAGAAGAGTAATTAATTATCCAGACCATTTTCCAAAATTCTCAGGATTAACAAGAGAAGAGTATTTTGATAAAACTGGAAAAATGACTCAAGCAACCATAGAAAATAGGGATAAAAAAGTATTATGGGCCATTCAGTTTAATCCTATAACAGAAAATTACGATATCCAGTTGGACAATCTAGATTTAGCCAATCCTCCATCTAAGTAATAACTCCACTATCCGCCTACTGATAAAAGGTTCATCAGGAATGATGCTATTCTTCAAATAACTTAAAATCTCCTTTAAACTTATTTTCTCATCAAGATTAGTATCAATATCTTTTATACAATTAGTTACATTGACCTTTCTGATTGTTAATGTTCCATTAGTTTCAATAGCATTTTCAGGAATCGCTATCTCTAAATCTTTAATTGAGAAATTTCCTCCTGCTGAAGTTACTGAAAAGTTAGTTTCAGAAAGAACATCCGTATAGCAAGAGTCTTCAATTTCATTATCTTCATATCTGTATAAACTAACAGAATCTTCATCAGTGAAGTTAATCTGGCTATAATTGAATATTTTAGTTATGTTACCCAAAAGAGGAACATCAAGAATAATCTTTATTGCACTATCCTCTTTTGATGGATATTCTTTGATATAATAATAAGATTTCTTGCCTGTAGTTGTGATTGTTTTTTTAGTCTTATCTTTTTCAGCATCAACAACTTTAGCTTGAACATTATTCCAAACACATAAACTAAGAAGACTCTTTGTTTTAGCAACCATCTCTGAGGGTTTTAATCCACCATTTCGCCAATCCTTACTATTCAACCACCCTATTTTCAAAGTAGATGAAGAATCTTTAGCCGCATCCGGGACGTTATCAGCAAAAGTATTTATGATAGAAATAAACTTATCAAGAGGAACACTCATTTTTAATTGTCCAATATTTCCCTCAGTGCCTCCACTAACTGTTAAAAGATTCTTTTCAAAAGAGTAAATTATATCATAATCAATTGTTTCTGCTCCATATTCCTTGCAAACAACCATAGTCACACCATCTTTAAATTTATAACTTCCCCACTTGTCTTTTTTGCATCCCCAATAGGCAATCTTATCGTCCATTTGTCCAATAACTTTCTCCAATACAGATTGTAGTTCTACAATTGCCCTGGATCTACCAGTATCAACTGTTTCTAAAGTATATTTAAGATCTGAAGCTCGCTGATTTAAAATATGCACATGGAATTCACCCTTAAGGGGCGTTTTTGCATCATTCGTAAACTCCAGTGTTGATGTCATCTCCTTAAATGATTTCTGAATAACTGTTTCTCCATCATTAAATCCAAATCCCCAGGAGGTTTGTTTCCCATTTGATTGCAGTCCAAGATCATATGCAGCATATAGGTTTATATTAGAAGGACACCATAAAACTTTTGTATCAATATTTGCAGATTTAAATTCCCCCCTTTCTGTTTGTCCCGTGGTAGTTCCATCATCCTCAACCTTAAAGATAAACTTATCTACTTTTGGTAACTGAGCAAAAACAAGCCCAATATCTGCGGAACTAAACGCAACTTGGGCTGCAGGATTAACAGGGATTATTTTAGAACTTCCTATTTGCAATTTTAAATCTTCAACTTTGGTTTCACCATCTGAAATAACAGTATTATAAATAAGAGAATTTATCTTCATTTTCCCACTTTTTTCGTCTATCTTGCTTATGGATAAAGAATTATCTTTTTCCTTTACATAGACCACTTTTGGAACATCACTTACTATTGGAGGGTTATTAGTTTTGCAAACAACACCCTCTGGAACAATCGGAATTCCTGCCCATATTTCTGTGTATTTTATATCCGCATTGCAGATAATCTCTGGATCCCCTGGTTGAGAATAAGGCCCAGAGTAAAACTCGCCAGTATAAGTATATGTAACTTTATTTCCAATACATTCAACATTTGTTTTGGTCTTCATAGTATCTCTAAACAGCACATTCTGTACATTACAATCTCTATTCAAGCACCCAAAGTGTTGAAATCCCCAGTATCCATCATAAATTCCTTCCCCATAAGGAATCGAATTTTTCTCACATCCCTC
>CAYNAV010000077.1:0-2797 GCA_964395405.1 Candidatus Woesearchaeota archaeon
ACAAGTTTTAGGAGTTCCATTAAGAGCTGCTGCTTAAACTACTAAATCTCAAATCCTCTTCCTTCTCAGCAAACTCGCATAACTCCTGAAAAATTTTAATAAAAAATTAAAAAATAATTTAAATTTTAACTAGTAAACAAACTACTTACCGCAACCACAACTTGCACCATTTACAGCACTACAACTTGCAAGCCCACAGTTCTTTTCAGCAGTACAAGAACTTCCGCAGGATGAACATTTAATCTGTTCCGCTTCTGATCCTGAGCTTGAATCATTTGTAAGAGCATTCACAGCTACAAGTCCTGCAATGACAAGCATTGCAACAACAGCAACAATTATCCATGTTTTCATTTTATTCCTCCAGTTTAATTAACAATCCAAGAAAAAGGTTTATTATAATCACTTTGGAGAAACTAGTTTCAATGGCAAATTAATCTTTTAGAACAATAACATTATTCATCCCACGCCTTTTCCTCTCAATAATCTGTTTCGCTTCCAACTTATCCAACAACCTAGTCATTCCTACTTTTCCAATTCCAAGCTTCTCCATCAAATCTGCCTGAAAAATTGTTCCATTCTCTTTCTGTAAAATCTTGACAACTTCCTTTTCCTGCTTATCCAACTTAGATAAATCAAGCGGTTTCTTTTTCTCCACTTTTGTTAATGTTTTAGTCTTCATAATAATTGTTTCATTTTCCTTTGCAAAAATTAAAAACAAACCAATCACCAAAACCAATCCAGCGATAGCAAGACTAACATAAGTCTGAACAGCAATAGTATCATACATTGAACAAGTCGGCCCATGTGTACATGTCTGCCCAACTATATCCTTAAGCCCAATATTAAAAATCCAGACTATAACCGCAATTACCACTGAAATTCCAACAACCAAAAATCCTACGCTTCTATTTTTCATAATCAAAAAAGCAAAAATCAATATAAAAACCTATGTTTAGGGCGTTATCTTTTGAATTTTCTATTTTAAAGTGAAAATAAAAATTTAAATATCTTAAAAACAGCCCGTATACATGATAAGTGAAGAATTAGCAGAACTTATGGGAATTCATATCGGCGATGGCTGCATAAGCATCACAAAAAGATATTCAATGTATTATGTAGGAGGAGACTTAAAAGAAGAAAAAGAATATCATGACAACTGGGTTTCAAAATTGTTTAATAAAGAAATAATGAGAAAATTAAATAAGGAAAAAGTCAGATATAAGGAATATCCATCCACCGGTGTTTATGGCCTTTACATCTTTGATAAAGAGATCACAGATTACTTTATGAGTTTAGGTATCTGTTCCGGTTCAAAGATAAACCAAAAAATTCCAGAGATTATCCGCCAAGACGATTTAATGCTAAAGAGATTTTTAAGAGGTCTCTTTGATACTGATGGGAATATTTATTTTGATAAAAATAGATCATGCAAGAAGCCCATAAATAATGTTCCCGTAATAAAATTAGGAAGTGCTGCCCAATATCTTATTAAAGACGTATTTCAGTCGTTAAAAAAGTTAGGCTTTAATCCAAGACTTAAGAAACCCTATCAAGGGAAAAAAGACAAAAATCCTGTTCATACTGTGTTGATTTATAGAAAAAAGGATATTGAAGAATATGTCAAAGAAATTGGTTTCAAAAATCCTAAACATAATACCAAGTGGCTACTCTTTAAAAAACAAGGATTCTTACAGCCAAGAACCACAATTCAACAAAGAAAGCGCATATTAGGATTACAATAAACTTTATAAGCAATAAATTGATTTTAATTGTGCCCTTGAGGGGGTTCCGGAGCGGCCAAACGGGCAGGTTGATTTGGTTTGGTATTCACCTTTCCAAAACATGCTATACTTAAGGTCACTTGGAATCAATTAATTGATTTCGATGAGAAATCCTGTAGCTTTATGCTTACGGGGGTTCGAATCCTCCCCCCCTCATTGATTCTAACGCCCGTAAAAAGGGGTTTGAGCATTTTGCTCTTTTAACTAATTCTATTTTTTATAAAAGAGTGAAAAGCGAATAGAATCCTCCATCATTAGAACACCTTTCTTATCCAAATAAAACCAAAGATTAAAAAATCTCCAACCAAAGCCCTTTTAAACTAACTTCCCTTTTAACAATAATAATGATAATAATAGATCCAAAAAATAAGAAGCCTAAAATGATAAAATGTAGCGACTGCGATAAAGAATTTGAACAAAAAGCAACCGCGAGATACAAAAGAAAATACTGTGACAAATGCAGTAAAAAAAGAAAGAAAGACTATGAGAATCTATGGAAAGTCAAAGCAAATGATTGTGAAGACGATTAATTCTCAAGTAAATAGTTCCCAATAAATCAGCATAAGTAGAATAAAATAACAATAAACTATACTTTCGATACTCCCTAAAATGTACGACGACTTGGCTTAGGCGTTACTAAATAGCCCTTAATTGTTTTTATCAGCAATCTTCTCCGCCCTCTTAATCATCTCTTTCTTCAACCCAATAAAAACCCCGCCTTCCTTCGCACCAACATAAGAATTCTCTTTAGGTTTTATTATCTCATTTAACTTATCCAATTCAATATCCAAATGTGTAACCGTAGCTCCACTTTTTCCTTTTACATGTAGATAAACGTTCGCCTTTCCCAACAAGATTTTTCCTTCACCTTTTCCGCTCATACAAAACAATAGAAAACAATGTTTAAATAATTAATGAAAAAATCAAGCAACCTTCCTTAATTCCCTTGGCTCTTCCTGACCAGGAAACTTCAAAACACTTCCAATTGGCTTCTTAAGACTCTCCTTAATCCGGTC
>CAYNAV010000078.1:0-2795 GCA_964395405.1 Candidatus Woesearchaeota archaeon
GTTTTCCTCACTTCGTTCGAAAAAAGTAACATTAGGGTGATGTTTCGAGTTTTCCTCACTTCGTTCGAAAAAAAGCAAGTGGAATTAAAAGCTTGGTTTTAAGTTCAACTTTCGAGTTTTTTTCGAAAGCTTAGCAAAAGGGATTGGTTTTAGAAACAAACAGTTTATAAGTTAATTTTTCTTTCACTTTTAATGGTGGATGTAGATAAAAAGGCGGATAAAGTCGAAGAAAAAGTCAATAAAGAAGTGAATAAAATAGTTGACAAGGTTGTTGAAAGAGAGCAGGGGTTGAAGAAAGAAGAAAAAGAACAGGTTAAACAAGAGGTTAAAATGAGATTTGGACAGGAAATTATCGAAAAGACTAAAAAAGCAAGTTCTGAGTTTAGGAGGGAGTTTAAAAGACAGACGGTTACTGCTATTACTGCTGCTTTTGCTTTTTTAATCGCGTTGTCTTGGAGAGAGCCAATTTCAGAAGGTGTTAGTAGTCTTATCTTGAGGGCGGGGTTGAAGGAGAGTTTGATTTATTATAAGTTCTTGTCTGCTGTAATTATTACTTTTTTAGGTGTGATTTTTTTAATTATTCTTTCAAAATGGAGCAGTGAGAAGAAATAGTTCTTTAAATGAAAATGTTTCGATTGTAACTGCTAAAATTTATTTTAGCTTTACAGCCGTGCCAAAAGTAAATTTTTCTTGAGAAAAATTTCCGAGTTGTCACAGTTTATTTTAATTTGACTGCTGTGCCAAAAGTAATTTTTCAAATAAAAAATTTCGAGTTTTTCTTATTCTTCGAAAAAAAGCAAAAATCTCTACTCAATTTCAACTTTTGAATTATTTTAATTTGACTGCTGTTCCAAAAGCTAAAATCTCGCTTGCGCCTTGCATTACTGTAGAAGAGGTGAACCTTACATTTATTATTGCGTCTGCCTTTAAATCGATTGCTTCATTTACCATTCTATTGAATGCTTCATCTCTTGCTTGGGAAATTAAGTCTGTATAGGACTTTATTTCTCCACCAACTAGGTTTTTGAATCCAGCCATGATGTCTCTTCCAACATGTCTTGCTCTTATTGTGTTGCCTCTTACTATCCCTAGAATTTCAACTATTTTTTTGTTTGGGACTGTTTCGGATGTTGTGGTGATTATTTCTTTCATTTGATTGTTTTAGGATTTTTGGTTTTATATAGGTTTGTCTTTTCTTGGTTCTATCTTTGATTCTTCATTTCTTAAAATAATTAATGCTAAACCTAAGATTATTGCGATTGGACCCCAAACTAAGCCTGCATAAGGGATTAGGAATAATAGGGTGCCTGCGATTACTAGGAAGATTCCCATGATTATTTGTCCTATTGCCATTTTATAATCTATTTGAGGGGATTAATAAATGTAAGGGATCATCATTTTAATATCTGCTCATGGCTGTAATGTTTGGTGGGGATGGATTGTTTTATGTTAATTGATAGTCTCTCGAGTCTTCTCTATTAAACGAAAGGCAGATAGAACAAGATTGTTGGAATAAGTAAACTGCCGGTTAGAAATCCTTTTCTCACACCTAAATATGTGCAGGACAATCCTAGAAGGGTTGAAACTACGAATATAAGAAAACCGTAAAATCCCGAAAATAGAATTATAACTATTGTAAGGAGGATAAGAACTGCTAGGGATATCTTTGAGTAATTTATTTTGTGGATGTTTCTTGCGAATATTTTTGATATTTTTATTGTTAAAAATACAGAGATTATCGCGGAGATAATAATTGCTATGTAAACAAGTGCTAAATCTTTTGGTGTAATTGTCATTGTTTGCTGGATTGCAGATGCTACTCCTGTTCTTGATTTATTTATGAGGTATAAGGATAAGAAAGACACAGATACAACAAAAGTATTTATTGAGCCCAGTAGGATGAGGAATTGTTTTTTTGATTGCTTTATTATTTGAGCTGAGACAATTGCGGCTTGACTGCTACCTAAACCTGGGAGAAATGAAAAGATCGGGGATACTAGGGTGGTTGCAATTGCGGGTCTTATTAGTTCTTTTTTATTTAGGATTAATTTACCTATTTTTTGTTTTGGGACTATTGTTTTTTGTTGTATTGAATAAATTAATGTTGAACTTCCAAATAAACCTGTTAGTGATGGGAGGAGGGAGTTTGAAGAAAGATTCATTGAAGAAATTCCAAGAAAGCCGGCTAGAAGAAAGATAATTAGGGAAAGAAGTTTTGTGTCTTTTTCGTTATAAACAAGAAAAAAAGAAATCCAGATTAAGATAAAGCCCATCATCCTCTGGATGAAAGGAAATACTTTTGGGATGGCTAGAATGAATAAGGGGGTTATTAGGATTAAGAGAATAATGGAAATTGAAGAACCTATTACTGTTAAAAGAACTGCTTCATGTCCTTGACCTTTTAATAGAAATTCATGACCTGGCAAAACGCCTAAAGCAGTATCTTCATCAGGAGCACCCAAAAATATTGAAGGGATAAAATCTAGGAAGGTATGCGTTACAGACATGGCAACAATAAATATTAAAAAAGCGGTTGGTGGAAATACTCCTGTTAGGGATAGGATGATTGCAGCTATGAGGTTTATGTGGATTCCAGGTGTGAGGCCTGTGGCTGTTCGGGAATACAAATAGAGCTTTTAGCGACGATAAACAGGGTATTTTTAGGTGTTAAGGGTGTGGTTTGAAAGTAGCCTTTCATTCTGAACTTTCTCCTTGCTTATTTTCCGACGATAAGGCTTTATTTTGATTTGTATTCCCAGACTTATTATGCTTGTTTTCTGTGGGTTTTGTTACTT
>CAYNAV010000079.1:0-2794 GCA_964395405.1 Candidatus Woesearchaeota archaeon
TTCAAACCCTCGCTCTAATATTCCCCAACTGCCAATCTCTCACAACTAATCTTGCAGCCCTATCAATGTCAACTTCCCCGCCTTTCTTCAAATAATTTCTCTTCCTTCCAAGCATTTCAATTAGAACTTCTGAATCATTCTTAGCATCAACTCCATAAAATTCTTGAATCTCTCCCGAGAAATCTTCCATTAACTTATGAACAACAAACTCTGGTTCCCTAACCTTATCATAGCTTTTAGCATTTAACTTTGCATGTTTCCACATTAACTTCCTATCATCTGTTGAATACCTTTCTTCCGGAATTACTCCAGGAGTATCTAAAATTAAAATTCCATCTGTTAACTTTATCATTTGCATACCTTTCGTAAACCCAGATTCAGCTCCAACTTTCGCAGAGGTTTTTCCAGTAAGCAGATTAATAAGTGAACTCTTTCCAACATTTGGATAACCAATAATACCAACATGAGCTCTTTTAAAATCAGTATCAGCCCTTTTTATTTCCATTTTTATCTTATCCCTTAACTCTTTAATCCCCTTTCTCTTTAAACAGGAAACAAATGAATAAGGAAACAAAGCAGCTTCATCAATTTGTTTCTTAAGTTCATCAATATCAATTAAATCAGATTTATTCAAAACATAAATTATCTTCTTCCCTTTATCCTTAATATACTCCTCAATCTTGAGATTTCTTGTTTCTTTAATGAATCTTGCATCCAAAACCTCAAGCACAATATCCGATATGTTCAACACATCCCTCATTACCTTTGGAAACTTTCCCCTCTGTTTCCTAATATTTTGAAGATGCCCTGTATGTCTTGCACCGAAACTATATCTTACTCTCATAATTAAACAAGGAATTCACAGTTTAAAAAGGGATGTCCCCCTATAAAAAGTCGAATAATCCTAACAATAAAAAGAACAACAAAACCCTCGAACCTAGACCCTCCTTAACTCTAAACCCCGAAGGACAAAAATCAATATCAAGACGAATTAAGATACCCATAATCAAATCAAGAAAAACCAGATAAAAACAATCACTCCAACAACTAAAACAATAAACAAAAACGCAATCAAACCAAAAATCCACCCAGTATTCACTTGCTTCATTTCAACCTGGCTATTTTGTAGTATAAATGAATTCAATACAATATTAGAGTTCTCATTCTCCATAACAGAAGCAGTCTGCTCACACTGAGAAACTCTTAGAACAACACTATCACGGTCGCTTTCCCCATTACAAGTAAGAACAACATTAAGACTATAATCTCCTGCACTTACCGTTTGCGGAAGTTCTAGGAGGAGTTTAATATCTTCTCTATCCTTTTGACCTGATCGTTCAATATCAAAATCTTTATTCTTGTTAAGACCTAAATCGCTATTTTTAACACTTAAAGAGCAAGTAGCATCTCTTGAACCCATATTCTCAACACCAATACTTAATTCAGTTGAATCACCGCAAAGCAAATCATTCGGATTAACGGAACTGCTTTGTATCTTTACAAAATAATCTTCCCTTATCAATTTTACATTGATATATTCTGAGTTGTAATAGTCCCCATCTCTTGCATTGACAAATATTGCATATTCGTCACCCTCATTAATATCTCCAGGAATCTCAAGCGATAGTTTAATTGTTTCCGCCCCCTCTTTATCTACTCTTAATGAAGCCTTATCCTTTGAAACAATTTTTTCAGTTGTAAGATCATAAAGGAAACCTGCCACATCAACCTTCAGATTTTTGTCTACATAACTTATCACTCTCACAGAAACATTAATGTCTTTACCTACAGAGATTTCATCATCCTCACTAGGAGTTCTTATATTAATACTAATATCTGAAGTCTTATTGCCCTGCCTTATTCTTTCAAAAGTTGGAGGAGCCTTAGCACAAGCGATAGAACAGCAAGTAGAAGAATCAGAAGAATTTAATATCTCTGCATTACAAACCTGGTTTGCAGAACATTGATATCCTCCGATAAAAGAGCATGTAAATTCCCCAGTTGAAGCCGACTCAATATTCCAAGTATGGCTTAAGTTAAATTCAGAATCAGAAACAACAGCCCTAAGCAAATAAAATCCTAAAGGCTTATTGAATAAGAATGAATTTCCATTTCCAATAAGAGAAGAATCAAGATACCATGAAATCTGGGGAATACTGTCAGAATCACTCGCATTAACTCTAAAGATTCTATTTGTATTCTGCAAAACCTTCAAATCCCCATCAGGGAAATAAGAATCAATAACAGGAGCATCATTCACATTTTCTATTGTAACATCAAACCTATAATCAGAACTCCCAAATCCATCAAAAACCCTAATAGTGCAGGACGCATTTCCAAAATAATCTTTATAAGAACTATAACTAAGAACATCCCCATCAAAAGAGCAATGAAGATTATCTTCTTCTAAAATAGAAAATACTAACGAATCACCTTCGAAATCACTCGCATTAATAATACATGAATACTCTTCATCTTCTAAAAGATTGCTCTCACAGCTTAAACTAGCCAGCTCAGGCAGTTCATTCTCATTTGTAACCTCTATTGAAACAGGATTAGAATAAACTGTATTTTCCCCATCGCTAGCTGAAAAAATAATACTCTCATTTCCAAACCAATCTTTTTCAGGAGTTATACTAACAGTAGAACCATTTATCTCAATGCCAAGAGGACTATCACTACCATCACTCTCGAAACCAAAAGTCAAATTAGAATCAATATCCAAGAAGTAATCACTTAAATTCAACCCAGAATAAACACTGTCTTCTTTCATTGTAACATTTTCAATCATCCT
>CAYNAV010000080.1:0-85 GCA_964395405.1 Candidatus Woesearchaeota archaeon
GAAAAAAGTAACATTAGGGTGATGTTTCGAGTTTTCCTCACTTCGTTCGAAAAAAGTAACATTAGGGTGATGTTTCGAGTTTTCC
>CAYNAV010000080.1:185-2788 GCA_964395405.1 Candidatus Woesearchaeota archaeon
TCACTTCGTTCGAAAAAAAGCAAGTGGAATTAAAAGCTTGGTTTTAAGTTCAACTTTCGAGTTTTTTTCGAAAGCTTAGCAAAAGGGATTGGTTTTAGAAACAAACAGTTTATAAGTTAATTTTTCTTTCACTTTTAATGGTGGATGTAGATAAAAAGGCGGATAAAGTCGAAGAAAAAGTCAATAAAGAAGTGAATAAAATAGTTGACAAGGTTGTTGAAAGAGAGCAGGGGTTGAAGAAAGAAGAAAAAGAACAGGTTAAACAAGAGGTTAAAATGAGATTTGGACAGGAAATTATCGAAAAGACTAAAAAAGCAAGTTCTGAGTTTAGGAGGGAGTTTAAAAGACAGACGGTTACTGCTATTACTGCTGCTTTTGCTTTTTTAATCGCGTTGTCTTGGAGAGAGCCAATTTCAGAAGGTGTTAGTAGTCTTATCTTGAGGGCGGGGTTGAAGGAGAGTTTGATTTATTATAAGTTCTTGTCTGCTGTAATTATTACTTTTTTAGGTGTGATTTTTTTAATTATTCTTTCAAAATGGAGCAGTGAGAAGAAATAGTTCTTTAAATGAAAATGTTTCGATTGTAACTGCTAAAATTTATTTTAGCTTTACAGCCGTGCCAAAAGTAAATTTTTCTTGAGAAAAATTTCCGAGTTGTCACAGTTTATTTTAATTTGACTGCTGTGCCAAAAGTAATTTTTCAAATAAAAAATTTCGAGTTTTTCTTATTCTTCGAAAAAAAGCAAAAATCTCTACTCAATTTCAACTTTTGAATTATTTTAATTTGACTGCTGTTCCAAAAGCTAAAATCTCGCTTGCGCCTTGCATTACTGTAGAAGAGGTGAACCTTACATTTATTATTGCGTCTGCCTTTAAATCGATTGCTTCATTTACCATTCTATTGAATGCTTCATCTCTTGCTTGGGAAATTAAGTCTGTATAGGACTTTATTTCTCCACCAACTAGGTTTTTGAATCCAGCCATGATGTCTCTTCCAACATGTCTTGCTCTTATTGTGTTGCCTCTTACTATCCCTAGAATTTCAACTATTTTTTTGTTTGGGACTGTTTCGGATGTTGTGGTGATTATTTCTTTCATTTGATTGTTTTAGGATTTTTGGTTTTATATAGGTTTGTCTTTTCTTGGTTCTATCTTTGATTCTTCATTTCTTAAAATAATTAATGCTAAACCTAAGATTATTGCGATTGGACCCCAAACTAAGCCTGCATAAGGGATTAGGAATAATAGGGTGCCTGCGATTACTAGGAAGATTCCCATGATTATTTGTCCTATTGCCATTTTATAATCTATTTGAGGGGATTAATAAATGTAAGGGATCATCATTTTAATATCTGCTCATGGCTGTAATGTTTGGTGGGGATGGATTGTTTTATGTTAATTGATAGTCTCTCGAGTCTTCTCTATTAAACGAAAGGCAGATAGAACAAGATTGTTGGAATAAGTAAACTGCCGGTTAGAAATCCTTTTCTCACACCTAAATATGTGCAGGACAATCCTAGAAGGGTTGAAACTACGAATATAAGAAAACCGTAAAATCCCGAAAATAGAATTATAACTATTGTAAGGAGGATAAGAACTGCTAGGGATATCTTTGAGTAATTTATTTTGTGGATGTTTCTTGCGAATATTTTTGATATTTTTATTGTTAAAAATACAGAGATTATCGCGGAGATAATAATTGCTATGTAAACAAGTGCTAAATCTTTTGGTGTAATTGTCATTGTTTGCTGGATTGCAGATGCTACTCCTGTTCTTGATTTATTTATGAGGTATAAGGATAAGAAAGACACAGATACAACAAAAGTATTTATTGAGCCCAGTAGGATGAGGAATTGTTTTTTTGATTGCTTTATTATTTGAGCTGAGACAATTGCGGCTTGACTGCTACCTAAACCTGGGAGAAATGAAAAGATCGGGGATACTAGGGTGGTTGCAATTGCGGGTCTTATTAGTTCTTTTTTATTTAGGATTAATTTACCTATTTTTTGTTTTGGGACTATTGTTTTTTGTTGTATTGAATAAATTAATGTTGAACTTCCAAATAAACCTGTTAGTGATGGGAGGAGGGAGTTTGAAGAAAGATTCATTGAAGAAATTCCAAGAAAGCCGGCTAGAAGAAAGATAATTAGGGAAAGAAGTTTTGTGTCTTTTTCGTTATAAACAAGAAAAAAAGAAATCCAGATTAAGATAAAGCCCATCATCCTCTGGATGAAAGGAAATACTTTTGGGATGGCTAGAATGAATAAGGGGGTTATTAGGATTAAGAGAATAATGGAAATTGAAGAACCTATTACTGTTAAAAGAACTGCTTCATGTCCTTGACCTTTTAATAGAAATTCATGACCTGGCAAAACGCCTAAAGCAGTATCTTCATCAGGAGCACCCAAAAATATTGAAGGGATAAAATCTAGGAAGGTATGCGTTACAGACATGGCAACAATAAATATTAAAAAAGCGGTTGGTGGAAATACTCCTGTTAGGGATAGGATGATTGCAGCTATGAGGTTTATGTGGATTCCAGGTGTGAGGCCTGTGAATGTGCCTGCGATTATTCCCATCATTAATGCTAAGACTAGTTCTATA
>CAYNAV010000081.1:0-2770 GCA_964395405.1 Candidatus Woesearchaeota archaeon
ATGAACTTGTAAAAAAAGGCAATCTTGCTGGGACATGGGGATTGAATATTGCAGAAGGAGGGGGCGCAATGCCAGAGGGTCATTACCTCTGTACAAAAGAGAATCTGATAGGGTATGTAAAAGTAAGGATTGGAAAGGATGAAATTTACTTGGTAGTCCCCCCCGGGAGTCCACTGATAGGGAGTATTGGGCGGTTGGATGGGTCAGAAGGTAAGGTTTCTGCATCATTGAATTATGTTTATAGTCCTGGTGGATCTAATATGCTAATTCGTGTAGAGGGGTATTTTTTAAGCCCTGCAAGAAATTATTTTTTTGAAAGCAAAGACCATATTAAACAAGGAGTCTATACTGCGAAAGAATATGATCTCTCTGTAAATCCGGCAAGATATGTGGAAAATGGGAGAACCATTAATTTTGAGATTCTAGATAATCCGTGCCCTAATAACTGCCAAGAAGACCGCCAGTGTTGGGCAAATTCTAAGGTTAAAGAAGATTGTAGTTTTTGTAATCTTCAAAAAGGGATTTGTGATATAAGAAAATGGACAAAGGGGTGTGAGGCTTGTAATGGGGAGAGAAATGCAAAATTCCTTCCTGTTGGAAGTGAGTGTAAAATAGATGATGTGAAAAAGGGGGCGTGTGCAAAATCGGATAAAGAAGGTGAAACAGTTTGTAAAGAAGTGACTTGTGAGAATCTGTATGGAACGGGCCTTAAGGATTGCCCAGTAACCATGCCTAGTGGGCAGAGCAGATGTTCAGATGATTGTTGTAAAACTGAAGATACTTGTTGTCATGATAACACGAATGCAATGCCTATTTGTTGTGATCCTAATAATTTTAAATGTGGAATCATAAGCAATGCAATAAAACAAGGGAATTACTGCAATGTAATAAACTGCCCTACAAAGGAAAGACCGGTATTTTGTGATGGAAGCAAGCCAGAGTTGCAGAATGAAGTCGGTGCTAATTGGTGCTGTAAAACAGGAGAAACTTGTTCGAGGCAAGCGACACTTAGCGGTGTAACTAAATTACTTGCAGGGGGACAGAAATATATGCCAATATGTGTGAAAGAAAAACAGCAAGAATGTAATAATGAAACGGAAGATGAATGCAAAAGCGGAGAAAATGGAGTCCTTTGCTGTAAAAAAGAAACAGAAGAGTGTGTAAATATTGGCGAGACTTCGCCGGTAGTGGATGTAAAGGTGTGTTTCCCAAAATGCGCAGATTCGCAAATTCAATGTGATGCTATTGGGAGTTTAGCCGGCAAGATGAGATTTTGCTGCAATCCTGGAGAAATATGCACACATAATCCAAATGGATTTCCTCGTTGTGTTCCAAAGCCAACACAAGTCGAGGTACAGGGTTCTGGGATTACGGGGCAGATTATAGCAAGTGAAGTAGATGGACAAATTTTAATAGAAGCAGATATGCCGGGATTTTATTCTTTAAGAGATTCAAATTCTTTAACTGAAAATGGGAAGTCTTATCATGTTTATTCTATGGGAGAATTTAATACAATTAATTTTGAAGTTGATAATCCAGAAAATAAGGATTTGTATTTTTATGAAGAAGGTTCTATCAATGATTGTATTAGTTCTAATGAGAGTTTATTGAATCAGGGGGAGACAAAAGTTGACATAACGGATATTGAATGCTTTGATGATGGAGAACAGATAGGTTCTATTGCCTTATGGGCAGATTCATTTGAAATCGAAGATACGAAAGAAAGTATTACGAGTCATGCTTTATTCTTTTGGAAGGAAAAAATTATTTCTCTTGAGGATACATTAAAGGCCTTAAAAGAGGTAATTAATCAGAACGATTAGTTGCGTTATAGGTGGCTCTTTCAATGGAGTCCCATATTTTCTCTACCACTATTTCTGTAATCACTTTATCTACCTCACTAAGTTTTTCTGGCTCTCCCCAAGGAAATCTTTTTCTTAGTTCTGTATCTGAGGTGAGACCTATTTGGCTCAAGAACCAAGATTCATTAGAGTTATATTTATCCAAATGTTCTTTAAATTTTTCTGGGGGTAAGTTCTGGATGTCCTTGTATAACTGTTTGAATTCTTCTGCTTCTTTTCCAGAATAAAATTTATCTACTTTTGATATTGCCATTGCTGCATATCTTTTATTTGATTCCTGAGGATTCATTGAAAGTGAAGATGCACATCCTACTCCGAGTACAGTTGTGATTATGCCTCCGACTAAAAGCGCGAGACCGCCATTGAGTGTTCTTCTTTTTTCCATGATTTTTTTATTTAAATTTTTTATTTTTTGAATCAGGAGCCAATATTACTCCGCCAATTCCACCATGCTGATAATATGATGCTTCAAGGCCATCTAACATTATTATTAGAGAAAGATAAACTTGATCTTTTTGAGTTAATTTTCTTTTTCTCATCCAGGGATAATTTTCTGCTAGCTTTGTATATTCTTCTCTATTTTTTGAAAAATCGTCTAAAAATTTTTGGTATTCTGGTTTAGCCTGTTCCCATTTTTCATTAGATAGCCCATATAAATTTAAATATAAATCTCTTTCTCTTTTAGAAAGGTTTTGCATTAATTCCTCTTTTTTAATTTCATCTTGTTCATGCATTTCATCTGATATTAATTTTCCACCAATGGCTCCGGTTACGAGCAAGGCCAATCCTTTTAAGCTGCTTCCTAAAAAGTTTCTTCTTGTTATTGTCATGTTTATTATACTTTCAATTAGTTTTTAAATCTTTCCTTTGTTGTTACTTAATAGGAGTTAGATAACTTGGTTGAGAGA
>CAYNAV010000082.1:0-2754 GCA_964395405.1 Candidatus Woesearchaeota archaeon
CAACCAAATCTTTTTAAAGTAATCATGCTTTTTTAATGCAGATAAAAGATGTTTAAGAAAAATTGTCCTTCTTGTGCTAAGAAGATAGATAAGAAATTTAGCTATTGTCCTTATTGTGGAATGTCCTTTAAAAAGGCTAAAGAAGAAAGGGACTTTGGAATGATAGGGGTAGACGACTTTGAAGAAAATTTCCAAGCTCCTGAAGTTAAAATGCCTTTTGGGCTTGACAAGATAATGAATTCTTTAGTAAAGCAACTTGAGAAGCAGATGTCTGGGATGGACGATTCTGCCGGAATGCCTAAAGGATTTAGAATTCAGATTTCAACCGGGAAGCCGCAGGTAAAGCAAGTTCAGGAAAAAAGAGTTGCTGAGAGGATAATTATCTCTGAAGAAGAATTTGAAAGAAGGAAGAAGCTTCCTGTTGAAGATGCAGAATCAAAAATAAGAAGAATTGGAGAAGGAATTGTTTATGAAATTTCTGTTCCGGGGGTAAAGTCAAAGCAAGATATTATGATTACAAAACTTGAAAACAGCATCGAAGTAAAAGCTTATTCAACGGATAAATGCTATGTTAAGGCAATTCCGTTGAATGTTGAAATTGTAGGTTATGCTGTTAAAGATCAGAAAGTGTTTCTTGAGCTGAGGGGTTAGTTTTATAAACCAAATTCTTCTTGATTTTATCATGAGCCTGTAGCGCAGCCAGGTAGCGCATCGCTCTGATACTTACTTTAAATCAGAAAGGCGGGGGTCCTGGGTTCAAATCCCAGCAGGCTCATTCTTAGATTTCAATTCAAAAAATCACGTAATAAGCTTTAAAAACCCTTTTTCTCAATCTATAATATGGCTAATGAGAAAAAACAAAAGAAAACTGAAACTAAAGAAGTTAATATTGAAAATAAAACTGAGAAGAAAAAATCAGCAACGAAGGGACTTTTTTATTATTTAAGACAGGCGTGGAAAAAACCAGATAAAGAATCATTAAGACAGAAGATGATTGAGTGGAGAGCTTCTGATGCTATTGTTAAGGTGGATAAACCTCTGAGACTCGATAGAGCTCATGCTTTAGGATATAAGGCTAAGAAAGGAATAATTGTTGTTCGTGTAAGATTAAACAGGGGCGGAAGAAGAAGACAGAGACCTAAGAAAGGAAGAAGAAGTGCAAGAATGACTGTAAGAAAGGTTGTATCTATGAACTATAGGGAAATTGCGGAACAGAGAGTTGCGAAGAAATATACAAATATGGAAGTTCTTAATTCGTATTGGATTGGAAAAGATGGAGTTAATTATTTTTTCGAAGTGATATTGGTTGATAGAGATAGTAATGAAATAAAAGCTGATAAGGAGCTTTCTTTTATTACAAAACCAGGGAACAGAGGAAGAGCTATTAGAGGCCTTACATCAGCAGGAAAGAAGGCGAGAGGATTTAGGAATTCTCCAGTTAGGTCTCCAAAGGTTTATCCTAGTTTGAGAGCGAATAATAGACGTGGAAACTAAATATATACGTTTAGATTAAAATGATTGGAAGAGGTGGTGGAAGATACTATTCTGTAAGAAGAAATTCGTTGTTAAGGAGAACTTTAACTCAGGGGAGAAGAACTCGAATGCATGCGTATCATTCAGAACAAGAAGTTGCTAATGGAGAAAGTCAACAAGAAGGACCTATCCCTGAAAATGATCTGGCACCTTATTCGGATGATGCTGACAGAAGGTTAGAATTATAAGTGAGATTCAATCCACTCTTTTATTTTTGATTCGGGTATTAGACCTACGAATTCATCAACAACTTCGCCATCTTTAAACATTTTTACTGCGGGGATTGACATTATGCTGTATTCTTCTGCTGTTGATTGATTATCCTCAACATTAAGTTTTGCAATTACGGCTTTGCCTTTGAATTCTTTTTCTAGCTTTTCCATTATTGGTTTTAGCATCATGCAAGGTCCACACCAGGATGCCCAGAAGTCTACAATGACCGGCATTGTCTTGCTCTTTTCTATTACTTCAGCATTGAAGTTTGAATCATTTATGTCCATTAAATTCTTAGAGGATTATTATTTATAAATGTTCGGAAGCAGTGTTTACAATGTGTGGCAAACATTTATATTAATTTATTTCTTGTTGATTTAATGATAAAGTGGATTATATTTGACCAGGCGGGAGTGCAGACTCATAATGTATTTAGCAGAAAGGATTTTTACTCAATAAATAATAAACAATTTTCTGCAAAAGAGTTGGAAGCTGTTTATCGTCATCCAGATTATAAAAAATTTAGTATTGGTACAATTGATGAAAGAGATTTTATCTTTTTATTCCTTAAAGAAAATAATATTGAGCTTACTGTTGATGAGTTTATTGAAATTTTTAGAAAGGGGATTGAGCCTATAAAAGGTATGAAAGAAATTTTAGAAGAATTGTATAAATCAGTTAATCTTGCATGTTTAATCAATGAGGGTTCTGAATGGGCAAATTATAAGATGAATATATCTGGTTTTAGAGAATATTTTAAAGAGATTTTTATCTCGGGGGATTTACATGTTGAGAAACCTAATCCTGAAATATATAAAATTGCTTTGAGTAAATTAAACGCAAGTTCAGAGGAATGTATCTTTATCGATGACCAAAAAGAGAATTGTCAAGCTGCTGAAAAGTTAGGAATAAAATCCATTGTTTTTGAAAATCCAATTCAGTTGAAAAAAGAACTGGCTACTTTCTCAATAAATATCAATTAAGCCAAAATCTTAATTAGACATAACA
>CAYNAV010000083.1:0-2725 GCA_964395405.1 Candidatus Woesearchaeota archaeon
TTAAAGAGGACACTTTAGGACGGCGGGACGCTGTCCATTTAATAATAGAAATTGTTGTGTATTTTTGTTTTGTGAGCCACCGCCTTTTTTGCTTCTTTTTTTCTAAAAAAGAAGATTCTCTGAAAATTAGTAATTTTAATAAACTAGACTAATTACTTCTATTTATGACTGAATGTGATTATTGTGGCAAGAAAATAGATGGAGTTTTACCTCATAAATGTAAATATTGTGGCTTGGTACATTGCAATAATCATATACTTCCTGAATCTCATAATTGTGCTGGATTAGAAGAACACAAAAAGAGAGGTCAAGAGAAATGGAAAAATGTATTTACTTCTTCAACAAGTAGTAAATTTGAAGAAAAAGACGAAGAAGAACATAGACCAATAAAGATAAAACATAAACAACACAACAAAAAAACAAAAGTTCAAGATAGAATAAAAAACTATTTTCTTGATAAATACGGAGATTTAGTTTATTGGCTAAAAAAAAGAGAGCATTATAAGTATGATTTTGGAAGGAGAGCAAATTATCTTATAACTACAATATTAATTTTTGTGGCTTCCTTGGTAGGTTTTAGCATTTTTTACTCCAATGCAATAAAACTAAATGAAATTGAACTTTGGATAATAAAATTAGGAGGAGTTTTGATTTTAGCTTCTTTATTTTTTGCAATAAAATTCGTTTGGAGATTAGGAAAAGAAGGGATAAATATCTTAAAACGACAAAGAAACTGGTTAAAATATCTAATAATTATTTTAGTTATATTTTTGCTTTGGCAGGGTTATACAAATAAAGACACGGTGCTAAATCCTGTTTTTGATACTTACAATAAAACAAATTTTAGTCTATTTGCTCCTGTCAGTTTTGGAGATTTCTCTTTAGATTCTACTTCTTCTGATTCATCAAATGTCTATTCAAATCAAAAAAAAGATAACTCTGGGTTTGGGGGTTTTGTTAATGGAATATTAGACCCAAAAAGTCAAATAGACATATCTGAACTTGAGCAAAGAGTTCATGCACTAATAAATGAAGAAAGAGTAAATTATGGTTTAAAACCTCTAGTTTGGGATGACAAAATTGCATTAATAGCAAGAGAACATAGTCAAGACATGGCTACTAATGATTTTTTCTCGCATGACAATCTGAAAGGAGAAGACCCGACAGATAGAGGTAATAGGCACGGATATTCTTGTAGGAAGGATTATGGTTCATATTATACTTATGGACTAGCCGAAAATATAGCATTAACGCCAATATATTCTGATGTTGTTGGTTGTGGAAGTACAACGAATTTAGATAGTTTGGCGGAGTGTATAGTTGATGGATGGATGACTAGCCCAGGTCATCGTGAAAATATACTAACAAAAACGTATACAAAAGCAGGAATAGGAATTGCTTATAGTGATAACGATGAAGCATACTCTACCCAAGATTTCTGTTAAGATATTTCATAATTTGCGGTGTAAGAACTAGGATTGTATATGATTATTCCACCAGAGCTAACATTACAACTAATTTCATAGGAATATTTATTTTCAAAAGAACAACCTTGATACGAATTATATGCCTCATTTTTCATAAAATTTTCGTAATCATTTTCAGAAGGTACAAAATAAACACTAATAGGATAATCGCTACTAAATTGTAAATCTACTTGGGCGGTAGTGGTTTGGTCTGCAAATTCACGATATTCTCCATAATTAGATGATAAAGTTCCAGTAACTGCTACATTTTGAGGAGTATTTGTTAATATAGAATTTTGAATACTCGTCGTGCTTGGAGAAGAATAAATAGAGATAAGAATTATTGCAACATATGCAAATACTGCAATAAGTATTACTATTGACATCCGCTTCCAATCGACATCTCTAACTTTGAATGTATTTTTTACTCTTTCAGAATTATTTAAGTAAAGAAGCCAAATAACTGAAACTATGACATTTCTGAAAGGATTACTTAAATAATCACTTGAGAAATCAACGGGGAAAATAAAATAAAGTATTAAATCAAATATGGCGATGATTAAATAAGCTGTGAATAATTCTTTTGCCCAAATAATCGCTTTCTTTTTTTGCATAAAAATAGAGCTTCCAACAACAATCGCTAATGCGATAAAAATTAAATTAAATATGACTAAGGGTATATCTGTGAAATCGGAGGAAAGACTAATTAAGATAAAAATTGGTGTTAGAACAGTTAAGCTAAATGCAAAAAACCATAACCAACCACTAACGCCCTTTAGTTCTTCTTTAGCCATATTAATATTCCATCTCCTCTAAATCTTGTCTTTTAGCTTTTGCAACTTCTTCCTTAAATTGCTTTATGGTATTCTCCATTTCTTCTATTCTGTAATAAAGGGTATGGATATTTACTTTCATCTTTTCTCTTTCGCTTGATAGCTTATATGCAATACCTTTCAAATATCTCATTTTGCTTAATTTTTCTTTTGCTTCTTTCATCTGCTCATTAAATCTTTTGACTAAGTCCTCTGCTTCCAAAAGATTTCTAGGCCAATAAGCTAGTTCTCTCATAACTTCAGAAACTGCGTGATTATGTTTTTTCTTTGTGTCTTTAATTCCCTTTTCAACTTCAGTTATTTTATCTAATATCTTTTTGAAACTTGATTTAGAAGCATATTCAGGATATTTTTCTAAATATTCTTGAACTGCATTAATTCTAAAATCATCTACATCAGAATCTTTTATTTTTGGTTTTATTGTAA
>CAYNAV010000084.1:0-2693 GCA_964395405.1 Candidatus Woesearchaeota archaeon
GGGCATGCAGCGTTTACGAATTTAAGGAAAAGAGGTGGGAGTTTAGCAGATATTGCTGTTTTAGTAATAGATATTAATGAAGGGATTAAGCCACAAACTGCGGAGGTATTACAGATTTTGAAGGCGAATAAAACTCCTTTCATAATTGCATTAAATAAGATTGATAATATTTCTGGGTGGAGAAAATCTGAGTTCGTTTTTGAAAATATTGAAAAACAAGCTATTAATGTTAAGAATGATTTTGAGGAAAAATTTTATACTTTGGTTGGCGCTTTGAATTCATGGGGTTTTGATGCTGAATTGTATTTCAAGATTTCTGATTTTACTAAGAAGATTGCCGTTGTTCCTTGTTCGGCAAGGACTGGGGAAGGGATAAACGAGATTATTGCAATGCTTTGTGCTTTATCGCAGAAGTTCTTGAAGGATAGATTGATGTTAAAAGAGAAGGCGAAAGGAGTTGTTTTAGAGGTTAAAAAGGAGAAGACAATTAATTTTATGGAGTGCGTTTTATATGATGGCAAGTTAAGTAATACTGACCAGATCGCGGTTGCTAGTTTTGATAACGTTATTGAGACGAAGATAAGAAATATTCAGGAAGCGTTGCCTTTGAATAAAGGGTATAAGACTGTTGAAAAAGTGCAGGCGGCAACGGGGATTAGAATGCAGATTAGTGAGGGCGAGGATATATTGCCTGGAATGCCATTTCAGGTTTTTCATGATAAGAATGAATTAGAAGAAATTAAGAAGCAGTTTAAAAAAGAACTTTCAGAAGAAATTCAGACTGATGAAACTGGGATTTTAGTAAAGGCGGATTCTTTAGGAAGTTTGGAAGCTTTGCTTGGTTTGTTAAGACAAAAACAGATTGATGTTTTGAAAGCGGGAATTGGTAACATTACTAAAAAGGATATTTATATTGCAAATTCTCTTCCTGATGAAGATAGAATTATTTTAGGATTTAATGTTTCAATTGGGGAGGATATTGAGGATAAAAAGGTTAAGATTATTACTAATCCTGTCGTTTATCGATTAATTGAGGACTTGGAAGAGTATAAGCAGGCAAAATTAATTGAGATGGAAAGGAAAAAACTTTCTGAATTGCCCGCTCTGGTTAAGCTTAATATTCTTGATTTTGTTTTTAGAAATTCTAATCCTGCTATTTTTGGTGTTAGGGTTGATGGGGGTATTTTGAAACAGGATATTTCTTTGATTAATAAGAATGATGAAAAAATTGGGCATGTTAAAGCCATGCAACATGAGAAGAATAATATTAAAGAAGCTGAAAAGGGAAAGGAAGTCGCTATTTCCATGCCGGGTGTTAATTTTGAAAGACAATTGCAGGTGGGGGAGAACTTGTATAGTAATTTAGCTGAATCTCAGTTTAGGAAGTTTAAGGATAACAAGAATTTATTGAGTGAAGATGAGAAAAAGGTTTTGATGGAGATTGCCGAGATTAAGAGAAGAGAGAGTCCTACTTGGGGGATTTAGTTTTATTTTTTTAAGGGCTATGAAGAACATTTAATTTTTTTATTATAGTAGGCAGGAGGTATAATCTGAAGATTCAGGCCATACAGGAGATGAACAGAACTCAATTTTTTCTGGACTGAATGTATTTCCTGTGCCGGATACTCTGGTTGAAGAGGGGCAACGAAAATCAAGACCATTATTTTGACATGCTTTTACATCTGTTAGAGTTATATCTGAACTAGAGAGAAGGATGATTCCTGCGTTGCCATTTAAATTAGCTGTTATATTTATCAAAGTATTATCTAAGCTATCGACCATACTTAGCCCATAATCAATAGTATTTGAATTTGCTATGGCGTTTTCTAGGACATTATTATTTGAGCTATATAAAATTGCAATTCCATTTCTATTAGAATTTGCTATTATATTTTTTAGGCGGTTATTACTTGAGTCTTGATAAAGATTAACCCCATCCCAGGTATTTGAAATTGCAGTTATATTTATTAGAATGTTATTGCTTGAGCCTGATTCTAAAAGAACTCCTTGATTCTGGTTAGAATTTGCTATTATATTTGTTAAATTGTTGTGTGAGCTTGATTCAAGGCGGATACCGTAAATAGTGTTTGAGTTTGCAGTTAAATTACTGATTAATGAGTTGCTGGTCCTTAAGAAATATACTCCGGCCCAGAAATCATTTATACTATTAAAATTCTTTATTGTGATATTCAATCTATCTGAAACATTAATACCTGCATCAGTTCCAGAATCATCTCCTGTAATTGAAAACCATTTTCCATCTAAAACAACATTATCAGCATTAATAGTTATGCAGGTATTGGATGAAGTAATACTTTGAGTTAAGTAATAATTTCCCGATTCAGATATTGTCATAGGACAGGAAGAGACTGCGGTTTCAATCGGAGTTGAGGCACAATCATTATCATTATCATTAGTACATCCAGTTGGACAATAGTCGTCATCATCTTTACAAATTAGCTCACAATCCCCATCATTATCATTATTACATCCATCAGGACAATAACTATCTCCTGAAATGCAGGAAGTTATTTGAGTATAAACACATTGAGAGTTTTCACAGGTTTTTATTTTGCCTGTTTGGTCTGGGCAATCAGCAGAAACAGAACATTCTGTTCCGATGGTTTCGAGTGCTAAGGCATTATCAGGATATCTTCCTTTAGGGATTTGATTTATAGAGGCTGTTATTGAAA
>CAYNAV010000085.1:0-2569 GCA_964395405.1 Candidatus Woesearchaeota archaeon
ATGATTGTTCCTAATTTAGATAATAGTTTGGTTTCGTGGTGGAGAATGGATGATTTGAATTCTTCTGGAACTGGGGTGATTGATTATATGGGGTGTTATGATAATGAAACTGAGATTTTGACTGAGAACGGGTGGAAGTATTTTGCTGAATTGAATGGAAATGAGAAAGTTATGACTTTGAATGCTGAGACTGGAGAGAAGGAGATGCAGATGCCAATTGAAAAACAAGTTTATGATAATAGTATTGGATATATGTATAATATTGGGACAGAAGAGGGGAATTTATCTGTGAGTGGGGAGCATAAGGTTTATTCTAAGTCTGTTCCATATGATTTAAGCTCTTCAACTAGCTCCTTAGTATTAAACACTTTGACTAGTGATTGCTTTTTGAAATGTTCGTCGTTTGACCAGATTGGAATAGATTTAGAGAGTGCTAATGCTAAGTATGATGTATCTTCTTTGTCAGGAATTGAGGAGTTTGCCTGCTTGAGAAAAGATTCGAATGATTCTTCTGGAACAAATATAATTCTTTCTTCTATTAATTCGAGTAATTCATCAAGTTCATCAGAAGATAATGGGCTTAACTTTAGAATTCTGGGTTTATGTTTGTTTAATTCTTCAAGTAAATGTGTTGGGGAATACAACTCTAAGTTCTTTAAAAATAAAAGTTTCTTTGTAATGCCAAATCCAGTTAATCCTGTAAATACAATCCCTGCATCTATGACTAATTCCATTTACTTTAGTGATGGATATGACTTTTTTAATCTTTCGTGCATGGACTTATTGACGCTTTTAGCTAACTCTTCAGCGTCTTTTTCAGTTAGTTTAGATTTGGAAACTAACTCTTGGAATCTTTCATATCCTTCAGTTAGTTCCACTCTTTTGGCGAATGCTTCTCTGGCTACTTCTGACCAGTTGATTACTCTTAATACATCCATTTTCTTTTTAAGTTCTTCAGGTATCGATATTGTTAAATGCTCCATTTTGAATTTGTCCTGTGTTGATATGACACAGAATACACAGCAGATACATGTATTTAAATCTTTTGGTTCTGATGAAAGCCTATTAAATGACGAGAGTCAGACAATTAACAATACCTGGGAAGTAATTAATGGCAATTCGCAGGGTTATGAAAGTTTAGATGAGGGGTTAGCTGGTTTAAGCAATTATAATAATTTGAATGATGCTGATGACAATAATCAAAATCAGATTAAGGATAATTATGCGAATGGAAATGAGCAGGATAGTATTAATTTATCATTGTTCGGCTTGAATAAGATTACAGATGTTTATTCAGACTTTAATTCGGGGAAAGAAGTTTATTTCTTAAATTCTGAGAATAAACCAGTTAAAGTTAAATCGATTGAGAAAGTGGAATACTCGGGAAAGATTTATGATGTTGATGTTCCTAATGATATTGTTCTTGTAAAGAGAGGAAATAATAACAAAAATAATAATAGCTTGATTAATGTTAATGGTAATTCGCAGGGTTCAGCAGGTTTAGATAGGGGGGTTAGTGAGAAGGGGGGTTGGGTTAATGGATTAGATATGGCTGGGGCGTTTTGGAGCGGGAATTCTAATAACGGGACTGCTGTTGGGGGCGCTAGTCAGGTTGATTCTGGGAAGTTTGGGAAGGGGTTTAGTTTTGATGGGGTGAATGGGTATGTTGATGTTAGTTCTATAAAAACTTATTTTGATAGCAATTTAACTTCTTTTTCAACATGTGCATGGTTTAATACTGCATCAAAAAGTGAAATAATTAGCGGATATGCAAAAGCATTACCATCCACCACCTATATTAATCATATTCTTGGTATTAATTCTGTAGGAAAAATATCTTTTATATTGCTGAATTCAAGCCAAATAGTAAATCAGCAAGTAACTGCAACTGGCGGAAATACACTAAATGATAGTTTATGGCATTTTTCTTGTGGCACATATAATGGCTCTTTTATGCAAGTGTTTACTGACGGCGTTGTTATTGCCAGCAATAACCAGTCGGGTCCTCTTAAAGCATTGTCATCCAGTTATGGATTTGAGATAGGAACAGGGAGAGAAATAACTACGCTAAATAATCCTTTCAACGGCTCAATCGATGATGTGATGATATTTAATAGAAGCCTTTCGGCTTCTGAAATTATGAGCTTGTATAATGCAACTAAACTTCAATATAGTCAGACTGGATTAAGTGAGGGCTCGCACAATTATAAATCTTATACTCAGGATTTGGCTGCGAATATTGTTGGTTCTGATTTGATTGGGTTTGGGGTTGATACCAATTCTCCTGCTGTAAGTTTTCAATCTCCAACACCTGAAAATGGAAGTGGCCAGTCTGGAAATTCTGTTTATACTTCTTTGTATTCGTTTGATGAGAACAACCATTATTCTTTTGTTAATTTTAATAATGATTTAGTAGGATGGTGGAGAATGGATGATACTAATCAATCAGTTGGAACTGCTGGTGCTAAGGTTTATGATATTTCTGGATATGGGAATAATGGAAGTGCTGTGGGAAATGCGAACCAAACTTCCGCGGGGAAGTTTGGGAAGGGGTTTGTGTTTGATGGGG
>CAYNAV010000086.1:0-2513 GCA_964395405.1 Candidatus Woesearchaeota archaeon
CAGGAAACTTCAAAACACTTCCAATTGGCTTCTTAAGACTCTCCTTAATCCGGTCTTCTAAAGGCACATAACTCTTAACTTCTTTTAAGAATTCATTTCTAGCCTCATACATAATCCTCTTTCTAACCATTCTTTCAAATGCGCCGGCTTCAAAAGCAGGACCAATGAATGGAATTGCAGCCCTTACCGGCTTCAATAGATTATGATAAATTGCACCATACCAATCATGAGATTTCTTCAAATACTTTGCCAAATAAGGAGCCTCAGCCAGGGTTTTCAATACAAATAAGCCATAAGTAGCATTACCAATACTTTGAATTGCAGCATTAGAAAACAACCCATAGACCTGATAAGCTAAAGCAGCACCCATTGTTCCTTTAGCAGCAACTTTTCTTATAACTCCTGAGAAACCTTCTGAATACTTCTTCGCAGCCTCATTAACTTTTTCCTCTAACAAGCTTCTATCTCCGGGCCTTTTTTCAACAACCTTTCCATCAGAATCCTTACCAAAATAATCAGAAAGCTGATATTTTGCTAAGTAGTCAGCCCACTTACCCGGATCACCCGAAAAAGATGTCCTAACTTTCGCAACATATGATTCAAGACCTTTTAGTATTTCCATTTTATTCTAAAGAACCCAAAACATGAGACAGAATATCATGATGAGAAACAACACCTAAAACTTTTCCATCTTCTGTTAAAGGGCATACAAAACTTTTAATTTCATTCATGATTTCCAATGCTTTTTCAATATCTTCCTTAACATCCACATGCTTGACATTTTTAGTCATAATATCTTTCGCAATAACATCTTTTTTCTCAAAAGCTTTGTAAACTAAATCTGTTGTGGTAACAACTCCTTTAAGTTTATCATTATCATCAACAACAAAAATTCTTCTCTCTTTGTTTTCCTTTAATTTCTTTGCAATATCAACTGCCTTATCCTTCTCCTTGCAAGTCAATACAGCATGAACCATTATATTGTGAAATTCCATATTATTTTATATCTTCTTTATTTTTTAAATCTATTTATTTTTTCTTAACATCCTAACTAACTTCTTACCCTTTGAAAAAGCAACAGTAGCAACCAAAGCCCCAGCAATTCCACTTGGAATACTTACATAAGGGCTTATCCCTTGCATAACTGAATCTTTAAACGCATCAAATCTTGCATCCTGCATTGCTTTTGCAGTTTTAACGTCCGCATCTTCTCTAACCACTTGTTTATACAGCTCACTAGCTACAGCAACATCCCTTATTGGAAGTTGTTTAATCTGATTAGCTTGATCAATCAATCCATTATAAGTATTTTGTAAAGGTGTTATCCTTACTAGATTAGTATTAGCATCTTTCCCTAATATTTCTATTGGTTCTCTTACATCGCCAGCACTTGAAAAAATATCCGCCAAAGCCCTTGTAGCTTCGTCTCTTCCTGTTGCATATTGTGTTGTTGCCCTTAAATCAACATTATCTTTTCTCTCTTGTATCTGTTTACTTGTCTCGCCTTTAGTCTTTCCAACAACAGTTTCCTTTCCTTTTAAAATTCCCCCATACAATTTGCCAAAAATACCTGTTACAGGTTTTTGAACTGGATCTACTTTACCTTCAAGTTTAGCAGTTTTTTCAGGAATAGACTTGCCTAGATACTCTACCTGTCTCGCAGCATCTCCCAAAGCACTCCAAACACCAGGATGAGCCCTTTCCATATACTGTTCAGCAGAATGAATTCTCCCTGTGTCTCCACTTCTAACGGAAGCCTCATAAATAGCAATTTCAGAATCACTGAATCCACTCAATCTAAATAATTCTCTCACATATTTTACAGCCTCTCTTCCTGCTGTACTTGTTCTCTCATTTGTAGCCCTTACCGCAGAATATTCATCCCTTAAACTTCCAACAAGACTTCTCATAAGGGCATTCCCAACATAAGCTCCTGCAAAATACCCTCCAACACCAGCCCCGACATATCCAACTCCGTTTAATACCGCAGATTCTGCCTTTCTTCTTAAAAAAGATTTTCCCTTTCCAGAGAAAGGTTCTGCCTTCCTTCTTTCAACTTTTATTGCTCTTTTTACCATAATAAATATAGTCAAAATAACTATATAAACCTTGCTATTTTGTCACTACTCTAGAGAAACAGCACTATTAATTAGTTAATCGATTCTATAAAAAACAAGAAATTCTCTCCCTTAAAGTCTCTTCACATGAACAATTCTCAATCCTGTCGACCTGTTTTCCATGCTTAAAAACAAGTAATGTCGGAACTTTCTTAATATTAAATTTTTCCGCAAGATCATCCTGCTCCTCAACATTCACTTTCCCAAAAAATATCTTATCGCTAAACTCTTCAGCAAGACTTTCAAGAATAGGTAAAGTCATAAGACAATTCATTTGCCAATCAGAAAAAAAGTGCAAAACAGATAAATCTCTACTTAAAAAATCGTCTTGATTTTCTCCATCCAACTCTGACACAAATTCTTCGAACATCATTGTAATTACCTTTTTTCATAACT
>CAYNAV010000087.1:0-2461 GCA_964395405.1 Candidatus Woesearchaeota archaeon
TAGAAAAATGGCCTGAATCAAAAGAGATAAAAACAAAACAACAAAAAACAAACATAAATCAAACCATAATTAATTATGCACAAGACATAATCAAAAAAGTAGAGGAAAAACAGAAAGTTTCAAAAGTCTACATCTACGTCATGCCTTTCGAACTAAACCAAATAAATGAAAAAGAAATCCAAAAATCATTAAATAAACAAGTAACCATCTTCGCAGTTAATGACCCCAACAAAATAGATCCCCAAAACATTTCAAAAAAAGCAGTTCCCGGTCGTCCTGGTGTTTATTTAGAATAATTAATCCGCAACTTGTTCTCTACCTTGCTTCTTTCTTTCAGCAGCCTTATTAAGCTTATCAACTAAAACTTCCAAAGACCAAGCGAGTTCAGTAATTGTATGAGGGTTATTAGAAGGTACATCAACTACTTTATCCTTATCTACAGTAATATTTTTTTCTGTTTCAGGATCTTCTGCATTATAAGGTCTTAAATGAAATACCCACCCCGAATAACTTTTAAAAACATCTTTTAAAATACCGGTTCCACCTAAATTTCCACAATTAACATTAACAGTTTTGCCAATATAACAATCATAATCTGTTTCCTTCCTTTGCCCATTATTTGAATGAAAGCCACAAGCAATATGTTCATTTACCATAAAATACAGAACTTTAAACCCTTTATAAATATTACTATTTAAAAGTGACAATAATATAAATTACCTAGAAATAAATTTCCTAACAACCTCAAAAACTTCTTGTTTCATTTTCGGAATAAAATTGATTGCTCCAGCATTCTTATGCCCACCACCCTCAACAAAAGCATTAGGCAATTTCTCCCTCAATTCCTTAATTAACTCATGCATTGAAAAATCAGCTTCATCAGTCGCTCTAAATGTCATCGCAGTATTCATAATACCAATCGAAACTAAATTAGTAACTCCTTTCTCCTTTTGCAAATTATCATGCAATAATCCAACACTTCTACCAGGCTTAGGAAAAAATCCAAATCCCGGAAAACTTTCCTCAATATTAATCGTTTGCAATGTAGTCTTACCCAACTTCTCTATTTTAGCACCTGATTTTCCAATCGCCAATCCCTTCTTATCCAACTCTCTAATATACGGAGCCATTAATGAAACAAGTTTTTTCTGCCTTGTTCTAGGCTCTCCAAATAAGACTTCAATATATTCTCTTGCTTCCATAAACTTAACTTTAGTAGAAACAAACTCAATAACTAAAGAGATATCAGAAAGCAATTCCTTAGAATATCCCTTCTCTTCAGCAAGCTTAAGATATTCATTCATCAACTTAGAATTAGCTAAATCAATTCTATCAGCAAATCCCGCCAAAGCAGGGATTTGCTCAATATTCTCAACATTTTCATTAATAAACCGAGCAGTTTCAGCACACAACATTCCTGCAGAAATCATAGCCCCAGTCTCGCCAACAAGGTGCGGGTTTATATGGGCCAAAACTTCAGAACTTATTACATCCTCATCAAAACCGTGATGATCAATTACAATAATATCTGAACCATGAACCTTTGCCTGCATTATTGCCATTAAATCTTCAGGAGAAGAACCATTATCAACAATAATTATCAAAGGCATTTTATCCGAAAACTTGGCCACATTTCTCAAAGAAGTAGCTGTATCTTTAATAGAATCTTCTAATTCATAGTAAGGAGCAGAACACGGAGCTCTCTTAAAATACTCCCAACCCGCTTTTGAAGATGAATGATACTTCTCAACCATAGGCAAAATTGCCCGTTCTAACGCAAAACCTGATGAATAACCATCAGTATCATTATGATGCCTAACAATTATTGGTCTTCCTTTAATTATTGCAAGTCTAATTTCAGTAGCTGCATTGATTATTCTAGGTTTTAATTTCTCAAGAATCTCATTTTTTAGCATAAAATCACTTGTTTTTACAGTTGCCTTATCTCTCTGTCTTTTTTCAATCTGCTGTTTTAAGCTGGCCTCTGCTTCCCCCGTTTTCTTAAAAATTTTCTCAATATTTCCCTCAATCTCGCCATTAAATTCATCAATAGAGACTTCAGCCTCAACATAGTCCCCAGCATTAATCCCCACATGAGCCCTTTCACCAGGTGCAACAAATCCCTTTAAAGATAAACTTCCTGTTCCATCACTTAAAACAAAAACAGTAGGCCCTCCTGTCTGCATTATTTTCTCAATAAGCCCAAGAACAATAACTCTATGCCTCAACATCCCCGTATCTATCTCTTCAAGATAAATCCTTTTACTTTCCGTAGGCTTATACTCTTTATATGTCTTATTTTGTTGCTTCTTTACTTTCTTCATATTCTTCATGAATAACTAGAAAAAATCTTGTTCTTTCTTATTTCTCTTTTGTATATAAGATATCCAAGGTTTTTAAGCTTTATCATAAAAGAGACCTATTAAAAATATAACTGAAGAAACATTTAAATCCTAACCTG
>CAYNAV010000088.1:0-2444 GCA_964395405.1 Candidatus Woesearchaeota archaeon
CAGTTTTAGTTATACATGAGATATTCTGATATGTGCATGTTGCATTTATTGTTCCAGGGTTATTGCAAGTATCTATAGTATAAGCACTTCCATCATTACATTCAGAATTATTATGACATTCAACATTAACACAAGCACCATTATAACATAAATCATCACACACTTCAACTAACTCATCATTATTATCTTCACTACAAAAAGAATGGGCTGTTCCAGGATTCTCACAGCTAAATTTATCTACATTCTGATAAACATTATTATTCTTGCAAAAATTATCTCCAGTCTCACTATCTCCACAATCAGAATTCTTGTCACATATCTTAGCAGCAAAATCAACACAATCAGCAAATAACTTCTTAGCATCAGCTGTCCAGTAATCGGATTCAACAATTCCATAGAAACATACCTTTTGTTTTATTAGCTTGCCATTAACTAATTGCCCTCTTGGATACATATAACTAATTACATCTCCAAAATTATAAGCCCCATTAGAATTTCCAGTATAAGTTCTTGCAACAGTCTCCATGCCCGGAGCCTTATTTCCATCAGATAGATAATAGTAAGGAATTGCTATTGGTCTTGTAGGAAATGTTGCCCTAGTATAAACCTGAAGAATGCCATTACCAGATAAATTAATAGATAAAGGAGAATTAGCAGCAAGCTTAGAAATGCCATCTCTATCTGTTAATCCAAACTCATAACCAAAATAATAATTTGCAATAATTGAAGATTTATTTTGAATGGGGATTAAACTTGGATTAGTAAACCTTTCATCGCCAACAAAAATCATCCTATAATTCGAAAAATCTGTTGTTGCTAAATCAACATCATTAACCAATCCAACACTCAAATTCATGCTGTTAAAAACATTAATTACATTTTGATCTATCTGACTTGATTTCTTGTATATATAGGCAACATCTGCGGATGTTGCAGATACAGCAACGACAAAACTAGAAGCAAAAACAAAAGCCAATAAAAACAAACCAATTAAATAGACATGAATAAAAAATCCAGACCCTTTTTTATTATCTTCTCCTTTATTTGACATATGAGAATATTAAGAACTCTTTTTTTATAAAGGCTTCTTACCACTTTTGGTTGATGAAACATTATTCGATGTTAACCTGTTGTATAATATAATACAGCATTGATATTTATAGTATTTTTGTTTGTTTTTTTATCAATAACTTCCCATCCAAAATCTCCCACGATCAAATCTTTCTCTTGCTCTTTGTTCAGCACAAGCTCTTTTTGCATTTGAATCTTCAATCATCCTAAGGGCTGTAGGATTCGTAACCTTTGGAATAGCACTAGGATTTGGCTTATGTTGCTCTAATAGCTGACCATAATTAGCCACAAATACTTGATATTCAGCCCTATAACCATTTCCTGATTCTCCTTGAAATACTGGCCCCTCAAGAGCTTGATGAACTTGTGCTAATTTTCTTGATAATTGAGCATCCCTGGATGGAGAATATTCTAAAAAATCTTGTCTAATACCTTCAAGTAAAAGTTGAACATGCCTTACCTCTGCTCGATCTCCCGTCTCTGATCTCGTAAAGTGAGGTATTCCATTATTCCTAAAGTATTGATCTTCTCCAAAATAAGTTGCCCTTGGAGGAGTATAAGAACTTCCCGCTCCATTTATCCTGGATCGTACTTCGGCTTTAATATTTAGCTTTTTTCTTAAGTGTCTATCTCCACGAGGCATGATTATTGATTCACCTCAGTCTTTTTAAATAATTATATTGTTGAATATATGGTTTAGAAATCATAATCCCAACCAGCCTGCCATTTTCCATTGACACGCCAGTCTTCTTCGAAGGCCTGTTTCCAGGTCTTACCCTTTAATAAAACATCTAAAGCGAGTTGAGGAGCTTTATGAGCTACAATTGCAATATGCTTATTATCATATTCTTTCTTTAGGAAACCAAGAAAACTTTTTATTCTTTTTTTAACATCCTCATAGCTTTCTCCATTTGGGAATGGTTTAGTAATACATTGTTTTTGCATTGGCTCCACAACCCCAGAAGGTTTGCCATTGAAATCTCCATAATTACATTCCCTTAATCTTTTATCCTGCTCAATTGGAAATTTATCCTTAAAACTAATTTCAGCAGAATCAACCGCCCTTTTTAGATCAGAGCAAAATACAATATCAAACTTCTTCCCCCTTATTTGTTCTGGAAGTTTTTTTGATTGCTCAATTCCAAGCTCAGAAAGTCCAACATCTTTCCATCCAGAGGATATATGCTCTTGATTGTCTGTTGTTGTTCCGTGAACGAAATAAGTTATTTTTATCATTTATCTTTTAAGGGGGCTGGGGTTTTAAGGATTTTGATTGTTTCTTCTCTTCCCACTCAACCACCATAACAAGCCAACAGAAATAACAACTATCCCAAGTATAATCAAAAAAGAATTCATCAGATTGATTCTAACTC
>CAYNAV010000089.1:0-2404 GCA_964395405.1 Candidatus Woesearchaeota archaeon
TTTATCAGCTCAGGGAGAAAAGCTCAAAATTCTCTTATCATATGTCTTATTTTAGAGTTTATGAAGAATTAGAAAAGGCAATTAGGGGCTTAAAAAAAGGCGGAGCTTTGCCTGTTCTGATTTGGTTTTATAAGGAAGAATAGATATTAATCATCATTAGTTTATGTCTAAATACTTAACTTCCAAAAATCCTTTTTTCCCGATCCTACAAAAATTAGGCATTTGATTTTCCCTAAGAGAATCTTTGGTATATCTGGTTTCAATCCATAGGTGTTGCCCTTCTCTTTCAATAATTCTTGAAGGATCCAGATAAACCTTGCCTATCGGGAGAGGGATTGTATATCTCTTCGGAGGATGTCTTCCAGTCACTTCTTCATGATTCTCTAAGGAGTCCATTAATTCAAATCCTCTGCTAACTTTCGTTCTTAGATGTAAATTTCCCTTAACAGGAACACAATGAAAAAGATAATGCCATTCCATTCCATTATCTCTTATTTGTTCGGCTAATTCTCTAAATGTTTCTGGATCATCATTTACACCCTTAAGCAAAATTGTTTGAGCATAAAGTTTTATGCCAGCCTCATTAAACTGCCTTATTTTATCATTTGTTTTTGTAGTAAACTCTGCAGGATGATCAAAATGAGGTGAAACTTCTATATAGCCGGGAATTTTATCCAACTTTCTAAGCTCATCAACAAATCTTGTACTTATTCTATTTGGATCAGACCGGAATAATGCTGTTCCAATTCTTATATGCTTCACTCCGCTGCCGGATAAATTACGAATTATTTCTAAAGTGAATTGAGGATTCATAAAAGGGTCTCCTCCAGTGATAAGAACTTCTTTGATTTTCTCCCTATGAACATATTCTTGAAGATTTCCTAAATCTTCTGGCCTAAATATGTCAGAGGAACCATAATCTTTTCTTATGCAAGCAATACATCTTGTAGCACATCTATCTGATGCAAGGACAATCATCTCACTCCCATACATTCTTTCTGTTCCGAGAATTCCTGTTTTTATCTTTCCTTCCCATGGACGGTCTTCTAATCTTTCTTCTAACTCTAGTGAGGGGGTGTATTGCCTAGCAATGCATGGATTTCCCATTAGTCCGACTAGATGCTTGCTAACTTCTATATTTGTCATATCAAGATAGCAACAGATAAATATAAGAAAGATTACCTTAAAAATAAAGCCAAAACGAAATATTTAAATAGATTAAATTATAAATGGATACATAATGACTCTAAATTTAGACGCTAATGACAGAAAGATATTGGAGCAGTTAGAACTAAATTCAAGACAGAGCAACAGACAGATTGCAAAAAAAGTAGGATTAAGCAAGGACGCAGTTTCTTACAGAATAAAAAAACTAGAAGGATTAAAAATTATCTCAGATTATTATAGTGTTCTTAATATAACGAAACTAGGATTGATTCAATTCAAGGTTTTCATTAGTTTTCAAAATACTGATTCAAAAATTGAGGCGGAGATTATAGAGTATCTAAAAAAAGATGAAACAGTGGGGTGGGTGGTAAGTTGCGACGGGCCTTACAACCTCATGACAGTATTATGGTGCAAAAATTCCATAATCTTTGACAGATTTTTTACTAAATTCTTAAATAAGTATTCACAATATTGTAAACAGCGAGAAATAGTTATTATTCCTGAAGAATTTGCATTTAGAAATTCATTTCTTTATACTAAAAAGATTATCCCTTTTTCTTATTATGGAGGAGAGCCAGAATTTAATTTAGACAAAAAAGATCTTTTAATTATAACAGCTTTAGCTAAAAACTCCAGAGAATCCTTGCATGAGATTGCAACAAAGATTCATCTAACTAGTGAAGGAACTGCACAAAGAATAAAAAAGCTTCAGGAAAAAGATATTTTATTAGCATTTAGACCAAGATTAGATCTGAATTTAATTGGATACTCTTTCTATAACCTACTGTTCAGATTAAAGAAAACCAAAAATCTAGAAAAAATATACAACTATTTTAAAGCAAATCCCAACATAACTTATATTAGCAAATGTCTTGGAGCATATGATCTAGGAGTAGATGTTCAAGTTAAGAGTCCTGATGAACTAAGAGAAATTATTTCTAAATTTAAGGACAATTTCAAGGAAGATATTGAAAGTTATATTTCAATTCTAGTACACCATGAACATAAGCTCTCTTACATGCCAAAATTAGCTTAAGCTTTATTCTTCAGATTCTTCTTCAAAATCGTCTTCTTCCATTCTACCCATAGCAATTTAAACCTAATCCCCCCAAACCAAAAACAAATTCCACCACTTCTGCCTCTTGGCTTTTTTCTTCAGCTCTTTTAATTCTTTTTCAATCCCTTTTATCTTTTTATCTTGGTCTTTCATTTTGCCTTTCAAGTACCTGGACTTTAT
>CAYNAV010000090.1:0-2384 GCA_964395405.1 Candidatus Woesearchaeota archaeon
TTTTCTGGGTAGTTTTCTGGGTAGTTTTCTGGGTAGTTTTCTCCACAGTTTCAGGCACATTTTCAGGGACATTTTCACCTGTTTTCTCTAACTTCAAGTAATCTTCGCTAGGATAGATTTCAACAAAGAAATATGTTTCAAGGGGCTTAATTTCAACTTTATTTTTATTTAAAGTGCAAGCGTCCTTTATTCTCTTAATTCCGGTTCCAATATCTACAATTTGTGACTTAATCTTATTTGTTATCTCTATCCCAATTACTTCTTTTTTGTCATTAATTCCAAAGAAGATCCGCCCACCGGAAGAATTTGAAAAAGAAACTATTTCTTTAGCTAGGCTCTTGTCTAAATTTTCTTTAAATTCAATAAATTGACCTTCCCCTTCTTTTAATATTAAATCTAGTTCTTGTTTGTTCATTTTTGATACTAATGAGTATTAATTTAATAGTGTTTAAAGTTTGCTATTTCATCCATTAATTCAATCTTAATTTCCATTTTTAATTTTCTATCACTCATCTTACAACATCCTCCTTAACTCTGGATAATACTTCTCAAATAATATCTTTTTTCATATTGCGAAGTATTAAGATGTATTTTTATTAAAAGATCTATGATTATTCCAAAGCTAAAGAATAGGATTCCTGCTAATAGGAAGAAAATACCAAGGAAAAACCATCCATTCCTATTCAAGCCCAAACCTGTAAATATCTTCTGATAAATTGAATAAGTTCCTGATATTGCTCCTAAAAGAATAGATATAAGTGAAACATAACCAAAAGCATGCAAAGGTCTTTGTGAATACTTCTGAATAAACCAAATATAAATTAAATCAAGAAAACCACGAACTGCCTTACTATATCCATACTTAGACTTTCCGTGCTCTCTCTTTCTATCATTAACAACAACCTCTCCAATCTTAAATCCTTTCCATCTTAATAATGCAAGAATATACCTATGCATTTCACCTTGCAAATCTAAAGATTTAGCAGCTATTTTTCTATAAACTCTTAAAGTACATCCAGTATCATGAACACTATCTTTAATCAAAACCCTTCTCATTGCCCTTCCAATTCTTGTAAGAATTCTTATCCCGCCTTTATCAGCCCTGTTCTTTCTCCATCCAGCCACAACATCTAAATCTTCATCTTTAAGTTTCTTCAGAAGTTTAGGAATATCAGCAGGATCATTCTGCCCATCTCCATCAATTGAAATAACAATATCACCCCTAGCCATCTTAAAACCTGCATCCAAAGCAGTAGCCTGTCCATAATTCCTGTTTAAATCAATTATCTTAACTCCTTTTAATTTCTTTAATTCATTAAGAGAATTATCTGTTGAAAAATCATTAACAAAAATGACCTCATAACCCTCAGAAATAGAATCCATAACTTTTTTTATCTCAGAATGAAGTTTCGTAAGATTCCCCTCTTCATTATAGACTGGAATAACTACTGAATACTCAACTTTCATACTTAATGGAACATTCTTATTCATATAAAACTATCTTAAAAACAGCTTATAAATCTTACTGTTAGTTGTTACTTTGAAGTTATGACATAACATAATCTAACTATCAATATCAAACATCAGAAAAACAAGAAGGCATTAGAATCAAACCTCTGCCGACTTTGTGTAAACAAATTGAACAAAAAATTTATAAACTATGGCTTCTATAGCTACTATAGACTAAAAATGGACATAACAACAATTCAACTAAGCAAGGAAACAAAGGATAAAATATCCTCTTTTGGCATAAAAGGAGAAAGTTACGATGATATTCTTAAGAGGGTTTATTCTCTAGCAGTTAAAGAACAATTAAGAGCATTTTTACTTTCATCAGAAGGGACTATTTCTATAGAAGAGGCTAGAAAAGAGTTGAACAAAAAATGGCCAAAATCGAGATAGTTCGCCCTTTATTTGAAGAAATTCAAAAAAAATTCAAAGGAGAAGCCCATAAAGTTCTTGATTTAATTGAAAGTTTAGAAAGTAATCCTCTAAAAGGAAGATCCTTAGGAAATGTTGGAGGAATGGTTATTAAAGAGATTAGATACAAAAGTTTTAGATTTTATTTTATTACAGATGGATTTAAATTAAAGTTTTTTGATGAGCAAAGCTTAGCTGATATGCTTATTAAATTTGTGAGAATGTCTGATAAAAAAGATCAACAAGAAACGATTAATGAGATTAAAAAAATACTTGTTAATTTTGGTCCTGAAGGTTTTAATAAGTAATTCATCTTAATTACCCCTTAGGTATTTTTTATGAACAAATGGTTTTTTCATATAACATAAGTTATATAATGGAACTATACAAATGCTTCTTTTTTCAAATAGTAAGCTGTTTAAAAACAACAAAAGAAGTTGTTACTTAACAATTAATACACAATA
>CAYNAV010000091.1:0-2358 GCA_964395405.1 Candidatus Woesearchaeota archaeon
TTATACCATGTCGCTTAAGAATATTCATAAAGTTACGATGCTGGTAAATTTCAGGCTCTTCAATCCTCTTTAAAACTTCGATATTATCCACCCACGAAGACAAAATCTCAAGATATTTTTCAAGATAAATATTTTCAATAGAATCAATAAAGACTCCCTGAGGAAGCCTCTCCAACATCATTGAAAATTCATCACAATCAATAATTTGAACAATATCATATCTTTCTAAATCAGCAAGTTCATTAGGAGAGCTGATCAAAAGTGAAGAACAACTCAACTCCTGCAACCTCATAAAAGTCTCTTCATTTTCAGTAACAGCAATAACATCATACTTAGGCTGCCATTTCTGTCTCGGCCTTACAATTTCTTTCAAAACAGAATTATCTTTTAATAACAAACTCTTAAAAAATTCCTGTCTTTCCCTCACCAGATTAAAATCTTCACTAAACTCAAAAAAGTTCCATAAATTTGATGTCTCGCTAAACACAAATCCCGAAGAAATCTTACTCAGCACTCGATTAAACACACTCTTACCATCCCGAGTCTTGAAGATGCTGTCTCCCCGAGAAATCAAACTCTTCCCACTATTAAAGCAAGACAGCTTATTTCCAGTTATAAAACTAACCAACTCCTCTTTTATCTCTTTCATTCTTCCAACAAATTTTCAACCTTTAAAATGATTGTTGTGATGAAATCCATATGGAATTATTTTCAATGAAAATACAATCCCCCAAGCCCTAACAATACTATTAATTCTGCTCACCCAGTCCAACCCCATCTTTCAAACCCAGAAAATAAAAAAATAAAAAAAATAAAAATTCAGTTTACCTTCTTGCTAAGCTAAATGTGTTTCTGATAGCTACAACAATTGTTGCTGGAACAAAAATCATAAGCAACGCACTAAGTACTCTACTTAGAATAGCACTTACTTGTATTGCATTCTGCCCAAAAGCACTAGCAATAATCAATACAGCCCCAGACATCAAGAAAGGAGTTGCTTCTTCATCCGCAATATTCAGAAAACCAACAACTAGACCTATTACAATCAAAATCCATGAAACAGTTGGTGATAAAACTCCGAACAATGCAAACACAATCGCAAGCACAACACCTATCAGAAAGGCCCATCCGCCAATCATATTTTCATTATGTTTTGCCATTTTTAACCTCCTTTCATTTATTTAGTTAAATGGAAACCAACACTTACAATACCCCTATTAAAAGTAAATCTTATATAAAAAGGTTTTGATTTAGAATTTTGGCACAATCCAGCTCAATGTTATCTAAAGTTAGTTTCCACAACATCTGGTCTTACATCAACTTCACTTTCAAACAAAATCCGATAATGCACGCCTTCATAGTAAAAAACCCTCTTCCCAGGCACCCGAAACCCACCCATTGGAACATTAACTTCAAATTTCTCAGTAGAAACAATTGTCAAAAGATTCCTTTTTGGATCATATTGAGCATCATAAATCCCCCTCACTCTACCTTTTTCATCCAAATAAGGCATAAACTCAGGTAAAAACCCATCTGGAAGCCGAGCTATCATAGAAGCCACTTTCCCGTCTCCGCTTATTCTTATAGGTTCTGCCATTTTGAGCACCAATCATAAAAACCCCTATTTACACAGATTTATAAAGCTTCTCCGCATTAAAAAAATACGATTGGCAAGTTTTTCTTGTCTTTTGGATAGTTAAATGGCAGGAGGAAACATGGCTAAGATATATATAGGAAATTTGCCTTGGAGCGTAGGCGATAAAGAACTTGCAGAAATGTTCGCATCATATGGTGACGTTAGTGAAGCAGTTGTTATCAAAGATAAGTATTCAGGCAGATCTAAAGGTTTTGGATTCGTAACATTCTCAGATGAAGCATCTGTAGCAAAAGCTGTTTCAGAAATGAACGGCAAAGATGTTGAAGGAAGAGAGCTTAAAGTAAGCGAAGCAAAACCAATGGAATCAAGAGAGTAATTCTCCCAATTCCAATTCAATTTTTATTTTTTTATTTTTTAACGTCAAAGACCCGCAAGTTTAGGGTCCCTCAGTATTTTTTCTATTTCAGTATCCGGAAGGAGATTTAATGCAAATCCCTCAACACTCCAGCCATCTGGCGCTGCTTCTCTTGAAAAAACATCTCTTGCATCAACTTTTTCAAGTGTCTGAGCATCAAATAACTGACCTTTAGTTCCAATTACATATAACTTTTCATCACCCGAACGTTTTCCATAATCATAAACTCTAATTGCCCGTCCAGGTCTAGAAAGTTTTGGATCTGCAAGAACCTCTTCAAATCCTTCATGCCCTCTGTAAAAAGGAATCGTCTCACTCATCAAGATTTAAATTTGTTCCGCTTTAT
>CAYNAV010000092.1:0-2315 GCA_964395405.1 Candidatus Woesearchaeota archaeon
AACACATTGCCCATCAGCATTACAAGTTTGTCCGCTTCCACAACTTCCACAATCAATTGATTGCTGACAGCCATTGTCCCATCCCCCACACTGCTTTCCTAAATCAGAACAAGTTTTTGCAACACAACCAAGACATGCCCCATTCAAACATCCATTTGAACAAGTCTGAACTAACGGACTCTCAGTATAAGAATTACTATAACAAGCTCCAGAAGAACAGCCCCTATTATAACATGTTCTCGAATGATAAACACTCCCGAGGTTGCAATAATTTATTCCAAAGGCATCACAATAATTACTCCCACAGTCAAGATTATTTCCCCATTCTAAGCAAGAATCAGCATCATAATTCCCGCATGTCTGCTTAATACTTCCAGAGCATGTTGTTGCTCCAGATGATGAACATTCATTTGTACAAGTCACTTTAGTTAACCCATCTTCAACGCTCCATCCAACTTTTCCACTCCCATAATCAACTTTCCAAAGATTAAAAAATCCTGGAGTAAATGTAATTCCTGTTTCTTTTTTTGTAATTCCATAAAAAGGTCCTGCAGTAACAGTTCCTTGAGCACCTGAATAAACACTTCCTAAATAAGCAAGATCCGGTTTCTCACTCCTATACGCAAGCTCGGTCCATGAAACTGTAACGCTATTCCCAACACTAAATTTTGTGGAAGAAGCTATAGTCACTTTTTTAAGGTAATCATCTATAACATCACCTTGAGCAACCCAACCATCAATCCCATCAGTCCAACGCACTTTCCAACGAGTATAACCATTGCAGGTTACAGGTCCATCTAGAACTACACCCCTGTCTCCATTATAAACTTTTTTTGTTCCAATTTGATTATCACAAGCATTAGGACCACGAACAACAATTCCTATTCCGCCATCATTAATAACTTCCACAACATCGCCATTGTTAAGGCTGACAGCAGAAACAAGATTAACAGCACTTAATATTAACATTACTCCCACAATCAAAAATAAAATTTGTTTTTTCATGTTTCTTCAATTGTTCCTATAACTTCTAAACCCATAAGTTATAAATACATTACTCAAAAAAGCATAATATACTTTATGGGATAAAAAAGCAACCAAAAGGTTTAAAATTTAAAACTGCATGCTTTTTACATGACAAAGATTAGTTTACTTGAAATGGGAAAGACAAAAAAGCGAAATGTTCGAGAAACTATTCTTTCTGTTCTAAGTGCTGAATTTCCATTAAGCATAAAAAAGATTTTTAATAAAGTGAAAAAAGAGCATAACTTGGATGTTACTTATCAGGCAGTTTTTAAAATAATTAATGAATTGCTTGAGGACAATGTTCTAGAGAAAACAGACAAAGAGTATAAATTGAATATGCTCTGGATAAAAGATTTGGAAAATGAACTTAATGTGATAAAGAAGAATTATATGGGAGAATCAAACCTGCAGATAAATGAGGGTAGGGATTTTAATGAGTCTGTAAACTCTTTTGTTTCTAAGATTGGTCCTAAAATAAAAGAATATATCGGAGATGATGAAACATGTATTTTAGGAGTGGGGGGAACAGGGTTATCGCATGCGATGTCCCTTTGGAAATATCTCTTGAAAGAAGGGAAAAAAGTTGCATTTTTAGAGCTAGATAAAACTTCGCTTATTAAAGATGGAATTCTCAAATTTAATAAAAGAGATTTTGAGAATAAAAAAGTGCTTATAGTAGACTATGCAATTTTTAGTGGAACTGTTTTTAGATTTATTAGCCCTAAAATAAACTCATTGAAAAAAAAGTTTAAAATAAAAGATGTAAAGTTTGTAGCATATAGAGACTTACTTGGATTAGCAGATTTTTCTGTTAAAAGAGACTAATGTTTAGGCAATTCGTATAGTATTGCCTGCTCCCTATGTTCTGGTCTTAACTTTGTTGAGTCTGCGCACGGATATTTTCCTATCTTAACATGTCCTGTACTGGAAGAAAGATCTTTCATAGGATGAAGATATAATGGGCAGTAGGCATATAATGAGTTCAGACTAAAACATTCCACCCTCAAAGATCTTATCAATTCACCCCTATTGACACGCTCAGATTCCCTAACTCCCTGAGCATGATTGACTTCGTCTGTTCCTTTCTCAACAATATCACATAAAAATCCTTGAGCATTTGGAAGGCTTGATTTAGGAATCACAAAATTTATTTCAGGAAACTTTTTGAACGCACTCCCTCCGTCTTTCAAATCATTAAAGCAAATTGGACCACAACTGGGACTCATAACTTCATTTATACCATGTCGCTTAAGAATATTCATAAAGTTACGATGCTGGTAAATTTCAGG
>CAYNAV010000093.1:0-2256 GCA_964395405.1 Candidatus Woesearchaeota archaeon
AGTATAATCTTCTTTTTATATTATTGTTTGGTTTAATGTTTTTAATGGGTAAAGAAAAAATATTAAGGATTGCCTTACAGGGAGTTGAGGCTCATAGAGTAGGGACTATCTCCGGATTACAAGAGTGGGCAGAGAAATATTCTGGATCTGAAGACGAGAGAGATTTTGCTAGTTATGTGCTTAGGTCTATTGAACAAATGAATAGCGGAGGAGCAAATCAAAGAGTGTTTTGTTTTGGAAGGGATTTGGCTGAGAAATTGGCAGAGGAATATGCAAAGCCGGCTACTCCAGTATCTGCTTAAATGTTTTAATTTTATTATCATCCAATCCTTTTATTAATTTTAATTCCTCAGTTGAAAGGGTGAATATTTTATTTAAGGAGCTATAATCTTTCATGAGTTGGTTTGCTAGTTTTGGACCGATGCCTGGAAAACCTTCTAATATAAACTGCTTTCGTTCATGTAATGATTGGAAGGATTTTGATTGTCTTATCCCGGCTTCTTGAGTTTGTTTTTCAAATCTTTTTGCTAGAAGGATAAGGTAATCTGCGGTTTCTTCCTGGTCTTTTGTGAAGATTATTGGAACTTTGTCTTGCGTAATTATTGAGAGAATTAACCCTTTAAATGGATTTTTCATGTTTTCGGGAATTTCTGTTTCTTTATCTCCTTCTATTAGAAGGATGTAATTCGGATATTTTTTTATTTCTCTTAATTGGTTGAACAATCTTTTGTTAATCATGCTTTGTAATAGGTCTGGGAGTGTTTTTCTCTCAATGATTGTATTCTTGATTAGGTAGTCGCCTATTTCGAGAAGTTCAAACTTTATGTTGGTATTTTTTTCTAGAAGGTTTGCTGCAATTAGGGATTGCTTTTCTCTCGTGTCTATAATTATTGGATTTTTTGGATTAATTTGTTTAATTTTTTCCGGTTTCTTTGAGAAGATGTTTTCAAACATAATAGAACCAAGGAAGAAGCTTATTTATTTTTTTTGGTTATTGGTCTTGTTAGTTTTAATATAAAAAATGCCGATAAAGCGACGATTACTGAGACTAGCAATACTGGAAGAAGGCTTGGGTTGTATATTGCAGGGTTATTGCCTCCTATTTGTTTTCTTACAAACCATAATTCATCTATTATCAGCCCGAAGGATATCCCAAGCATTACTAAGTGTATCTTTAGTTTTCTTTTTCCGAAAAGAAGAATCATAGAGGTTATTGCTAGGAGGACTAGACCATAGTCAAAATGGTGAAGTTCAAAATTAAATATTTTAAAGTCTGGGTCAACTACATAATATACGATAAATCGGCATATGAGTATTGTGGCAACAATTACTAAAAATAAAAAGATAACCTTATGATGGTTTTCAAACTCTTTTATTTCTTTTTTCATTTAACGTTTTGGCTGAGAACGTTTAAATAATCTTTGATTTTCTTCTTTTAATGCGTGTTGCGATTTATAATCAAATGTTTGGATTAAATGGAAAATCTTTTTTCTCTAGTATTGCGGGTCATTGGGCGATTCATTTTCAGGGAGATAAAGAGAGGATATGGGCTAGAACAAATTTGGATAGGACTATGGATATCATTAGAAAGTCTAATGCAGATATCATTGGGATTTGTGAGATACTTGAAGGGCAAGAGGATGAATTGAAAGAAAAGCTGAAAAAAATTGGGTATAAATATATTCATTTTGGTGAAGGTCATAGGACAAAGTTTAGGAAATTACATATAAAGGTAGCAATTGCTTCAAAAAAGGAATGCCGAAAAGAGTATATTGAACAAGAACCGATTGAGAACAAACTTGGAGGTGGGGGAGGATTTATTGACTGCTTTTTTCCAAGATTGAAGTTAAATGTTCTTAATGTTCACCTTGGAACTAGAAATAAACTGAGGACTAAACAACTTAAATTTCTTAAAAATCATCTTAAACGAAAGGGAAAGTTTATTCTGATGGGGGATTTTAACTGCTCTTATGGAAAATTAAGAAAATATTTTTCTGATTTGAATATTGTAACAAATGAATTAAGAACCTGCAGTTTAACCCCTATAATTAAATGGTTCTTCTGGAAAGATTGTGATCATATTTTTGTCAGGAATTTAAAATGTGTACATCTAGGATTTATTGAGGGGTTTTCAGATCATAGGCTTGTTTATGTTGACTTAAAATAGTTTCTCTTGCTGTTCATTTCCATTATCTAAATCCTCTTTTATGTCTTGAATTGCTTTATGCATTCTTTTTTCTTTTGCGCCAGATGCAT
>CAYNAV010000094.1:0-2181 GCA_964395405.1 Candidatus Woesearchaeota archaeon
TTGAGGTGAAATGGCAGATCTTAATTTTTTAGAGCAATTGGTTTTTGCGATGGCTGATGCTGTCGGAAAACTAGAAGAGGCAAAGAATGCGAATAAATCAGCAGAATTCGCAAAAATTAAATCATTTATTTTTGATTTACATAATAAAATTGATGCTGCATTGGGTGGAAATGGGAATTGAGGAATTGAAAAAGAATGTGGAACATGCAAAGAAAATTATTTCTGATATGAGGAGCATATATGAAAGAATAAAAGACTTAAATGAAAGGCAGTTTTATGAGAATTCTATAAGGGCTATGATGTATCAACTTAAACTTGTTAATAAAACAGTTCCTTCTTTGTTAAACGATATTTCGTTGGTTAAGAAATTGCCTTCCGAAGCGGTGGTTTCTAAGACGAATCCAGAGATTGTTACTCTAGCCTATATTTCTCCATATTCTAAAGAAAAAAGATATGTCAGCGTTAATAAGGCAGATAAAAAACTTTTTTTGAAAGAGCTTCAGCTTTCTGAAACTGGAATGATGAATCTTCAGAAAAAAGATATTAAGAAGAAAGAGGTTTCTTCAGCTAGCTTTAGTGGGCTGGCAAGAATTTCAAATAAATTCTTTTTCAGACTTTCTGAAAAACTAGCTCCTAAATTTTCCGATATTGCCGATGATTTGAGAAAAGCAAATATAAGGTTTATGATTCAGACTTACCTTTCAATTGCCTTTTTTGTGTCTACTCTTGTTTTCTTAGTGAGCAGTGTTTTAATGGGTATTGCAATTGCTTTTTATTTCTTTTTAATTTCTTATGTCTGGGTGCCTTTTTTATTGCTTGCAATTTCATTAATTGCTTTTTATTTCTATCCTGCTTCTGAAAAGAGCAGTGTTCAAAAGGAAATTGCTTATGAATTGCCTTTTGCAACTATTTACATGGCAGCTATTGCAGGTTCAGACATAGAACCAACTAAAATCTTTAGAATAATCTCTGGTTCGAATGAGTATCCCTATGTTGGTCGGGAGATTTCAAAGATAAACAATCAAATTGATGTTTATGGTTACGATTTGGTTACAGCATTAAAAAGTGTTGCGAAACAAACTTCAAATAAAGAGCTAGCTGAATTGTTTTCTGGACTAGCTACAAATATTAATACTGGGGGAGAGTTAAAATCTTATCTTGAGAAGAAATCTGAGAATTTTTTAAATGATTATAAGCTTGAAAGGAATAGGTACGCTGATCTTGCAGGAACATTTATGGATGTTTATATTAGTATTTTAATTGCAGCCCCTTTAATACTTATGATGATGTTTATTGTTATGGGTGTAACCAACATGGGGCCGAGTTTTTTAAGTACAGATAATCTCATGATTTTAAGCATAGGGTTGGTTGCAGTTGTTAATGTTATTTTTATATTCGTATTAAATTTAAAACAACCTAGAGTATAATGGAATTCCAAAAAAAACATGTAATGGGGCTGATGGCTGGATTATTAATAGATGTAGGGGCGGTTATATTTTTGAGGAACGAAAAGTTCTTTTGGTTTATTGTTATTATCGGGGTAGTTGTTATCTCAATTCCTTTTTTATTCTCCCTTTTATTTGAGCAGGGAAGGCAAAAGGAAAAAGAGGAAAGATTTCTAGAATTCACACGAGATTTAGTTGAAAACGTAAGATCTGGAACACCAGTAAGCAGGGCAATATTAAATTTGAGAACAAGAGATTATGGTGCTTTAAGCAAGCATGTTGAGAAGCTTGCGAATCAGATTTCAATGGGGATTGTTCTGACCTCTGCGCTTACTACTTTTGCTAAAGAAACAAAAAGTACGGTTATCGCAAGGTCTGTCGCCTTAATTTCCGAAGCTCAGAGGGCTGGAGGTAAAATTGACACAATTTTGGAGAGTGTTGCGAATTCTGTTAATCAGACAGAAACACTGAGGAAAGAAAGGAAAAGTGCCGTTTCGAATCTTGTTGTTCAGGGATATATCATCTTTATTGTTTTTATTATAATAATGATTGTTTTAGAGATTAAGATTTTGCCAATGGTTTCTGAAATCGGCGGTTCTGGTGGGGGGAGTTTATCTGGCTCGGGGGGGATAACTATTAAGTCACTTTCGCCGGAGCAGTTTTCATTGCCTATGTTTGTTATGCTTTTAGTTCAGAGCTTTTTTGCTGGTTTGGTTATTGGCAAGATTTCTGAAGG
>CAYNAV010000095.1:0-2167 GCA_964395405.1 Candidatus Woesearchaeota archaeon
GGAGAAACAAAAAACTCAGCAGGACTAGCACTATAAAACTCAAAAGTCATCTCACTGCCAGCCTCAACCTCAACCACGGTTGAACCTTCCGCACTACTCGCACCTACAGAATCCTTAAAAACCAGCTCACTCTTAGGCTGATTAATCACAAAATAAGCGTCTTCTTCAGCATTATTTTTAACATTAATAGAATAAACATTCAAGATCTCATCAATATTTCCCTTTTCATCAGCAAGATTTATCTTCTTATTCTGGATTCTTGCGTCAATGTTTTCGCCTTCCCATGATGAAATTGCATCTTTATACAAATCACCATCAGCCCCACTATAATCCCCCCCAGCATATTCTGCAACTACACTAGGATTAATATCATCAACCGAAACCAATAAAGGAGACTCTGAATTCTCCCCAATATAAACAGAATAAGGGAAAATTAAATCACTTAATTCAATAAGAACTTCTAAAAAATCATCCTCATCTACAGCATTATCTTTTGCTCTTTTTAGTCTATCCAGCTCTCCAGAATAAGTATCAATATCAGCAGACTCTTTCAATACTTTTTGATACCATGCTGGAAAAGAGTTTACTTCAGATATTGTCTTATCTAAAAATCCTTTTTTAGCATCAAATGTAAGATTCACAAAAGGCTTTGAAGAACCAACAATTACTGAGAAAGTTCTTGAAATATTTATCCCATTTGAGATAACCTCTAAAGTTATATCATGCATGCCAAAAGAATCATACCTATATGAAACAGAATTAGTGTTTGTATATTTAACGGTACTATTACCAAAATCCCACCTATAGGATGTAATCGGAGATGTATATTCGACATTAGCAATAAAGTTAACTAAAACACCAGCAGGTGGATTTCTTGGATTGATTCCTTTAATTTCAGCCCCATGTAAGATGCTCATGTTCTTCTCTAAAATCTTATTTCCATTAAAATAGAGCATAAATTTGCTAATACTTCCCGAAGCATTTACACTTGGTAGAACTAAGTCCAATAAACCAGAATAACTTACCTTAGCAGGGATAACCTCTAAATCATAAACGGAATTAGAAATAACAGGCCCATTAGAATTAAAATAAGAAACAGCTATATCAGAAAAAACCAAATTCTGGTTAATCCCAGAAAGATAAATAGGCAACACGCACCCTTGAGAACAATTACCCTCATATTTATCAAGATACTCATTTGCGTCACTTAAATACTGCTCAAAATCCAAATCATCGCTTATTGCTTCCGCTTCTGAATACTTAGCAGTCTTAATAAAAAGTCCATAAGCTCTTGTAAAATTACTCGGTACTTGCATCTCATTGCTTATCTGCTGAACCCACCCACATGAACCACTTTTATAAGAAATATTATAGCCTGTATTTCCACTAACCGTTGTTTCAGCACACAAATAATAATTGCCTTCAAAAACTGTGCCATCCCCAATACTTAAGTTGCATGAATTTTGATTAGCAGGATTAAAAGTGCAAATATCCAAGGCTTCCTCTCCATCATAAAGCACCATCCTTATATTGCTCGCACCAGAACCACTAACCAATGCCCCAGCCTGCAACGAACCAGTCTTAAGAACAGATATTTTATTGCAATATCTTGAATCAATTAATGGAGAATAATACCTACCCGAAGAGACAGGGTCATAACACCCATAATTATCTGCCCCATACTCATCCGAAAAATCGGAAAACTCCCATAAGCTTGAATCAAAAAATTTAATCTTTAACGGAGTGATAAAGGATTTCTGAAAATCACTCTCGATGTTAAATCCAATACTGCTTAAACTCACACCAGCTCCATTTAAAACAAACCCAACATACTTTCCATTATTGTTCAACACAATGGTTTTACTACTCGCCCCGTTTATTCCATTATATCCATTCTCACAATCAAGCGGAAAACAATCCGAACTTTCCAAAGCGCCATTTTCTTCCAATAAATCTCTCAACGAAATTGAGTTCCCAAGATTAGATGTAAAATTATAATCTAAATTTTCATTTGTAATTGTTATATTAACAAGCCCAGAAAAATCCTCTCCAGAAACATAATAATTATCAATACTATAATTATGAACAACAACACTTGCACAAGCAAGATTAATACTTAAAAATAGGACAAATAAAACTAATACCCCTTCTTTTTTCATGATATTTA
>CAYNAV010000096.1:0-2100 GCA_964395405.1 Candidatus Woesearchaeota archaeon
TTGTTCCAGTTTATTTGAGGAATAACCAAGAAGTTATAGGTGATGCTGCGGATAGAATTGAAATTCCATTGAAGGCTATTACTTTGAGTCCTACAGAGTTGGCTGCGGTGTTTTCTGATTCTGGAAACGCGGTTTATAGAGGGAATGAGACGATTCCTGTTTCGGTTGTTCCTCCTGTGTGTGTTCCTGCTTGTGGAGTAGATGGATTAACTGGAAGTTTGTTTTGTGGAACAGGAGTGAATGTAAATAAATCATATCAGAATTATACTACTTATACTTGTAGTGGTGGTGTGTGTTCAAATTCTACAATTCCTCAATTAAACCAGACTTGTTCTTATGGTTGTACTAATGGAGTTTGTAATTCTGCTCCTGTTGTTCCTACTGGCTGGGTTATTTATGAATGCAAGGCTATAAGTCAGTCAGGAAATTATTATTTAAATCAGAGTATTACTTCAACTGGGACTTGCTTGACTATTACTGCTGATGATGTTGTGATTGATGGGAATGGGAAGACGATAACCTATGGGACTGGGGGGACGAATAATAATTATGGGGTTTATGTTCTTGGAAAAAACAACCTAACCTTGAAAAACTCAAATATCTCTGAGGGGCGTTTGACTGGAGAAAATAAATCTGCTGTTTATATTTATAATTCTGATTATTCTGTAATACAAAATAACAATTTTACTACTATAGGTACTAGGTCGTATGGGGTACACATGGTCGGAGGAGATAATAACTTATTTTCTGCTAATAAGATAAATTCTAGCGGCACATTCGGTTATGCAGTTTATACTTCAGGTAGTATGTCTAATGATGTTTTTGATTTGAATACCATAACTGCTTCAGGTACGGGCGTTCCTGCTATGTATTTTTTAGCATCTTCTTATAATAATACTATCAGAAGTTCTATTATAAGGGGAGTAGATGGCAATGCAGGAATAGTATTTTCTGGAGGTTCAAGTTATGATTCCCTAATAGGTAATACTATTCGGGGAGAGGGGGGCTCTGGTATGGGCATTCAATGTTTATCACTGAGTTATGCAAAGATAATTAGTAATAATATCTATGGGGCCGGATATTACGGCTTGGGAATATCCGGTTATGCATCGGGCAATGTGATTTCTGGAAATTATATTTCTGGAACAAATTATGCTGCAATTTCTGCTGCAGGAAGTTCTAATAATATAATAAATGGAAGTAACTCTTTCTCTGTTCTTGGAAGTTCTTGTTATAATTATTCTTGTGCTGGAATATCTATTTTTGGAACTTCTACAAATGACATCATTAGGGGGAATAGTTTTCATATATCTCCTATCAATGGTCGTGATTTTTATTTGACCCCTATAAATTTAAGTTTAATCGATCAAAAAATTGCGGGATATGCAATAACTTCTTCTGGTGCAAGCAGCATAAACTTTATTGATTCAAGAGAAGGGGCAATAACTTTGTTTAATCTTGGAACATTTGGAGCAACAAATCTTATAGGTACTTCTATTTCAGATATTAGAATTAGTACTAATAGTGCGTATATCAATCCAAGTATTAGTGCATTTAATAGAAATGCGAATATAACTCTTTATGGAATTTCTTTTGTACCAACAACTGTGCTGAAAAATGGTGTTCAATGTGGTGTCTCTTGTAGTTCTGTCATTTCTTTCGGCAATAATAAGTATGGGTTTGAAACAAGTGGTTCTGGGAATTATAGCTTAAGTAGGTGATTAATCCAGATTCAACAAACTTATAAATCAACATATCATTAGTTAATTATGGTTGATTACAAAAAGATTTTAAAAGAAGAATTAGAAAAAATATCTTTATCTTCTTATGAAATTGCAGAGTTAAATAAAACGGCGAAAGACTTTTTGAAACAACTTGATGCTAAAGGAATTAAAGCTTATGTCGGTGGAAGTCTGGCTAAAGGAACGATGGTTATGAAAGATAAGCAGGATGTTGATATCTTTGCTGTTTTTGATTCTAGTGAAGAAACAGATAAGCTCGGGAAAGTTATTGAGAGAATGAAGTTAAATGGAGAGTTAAGGAGAATTCATGGTTCAAGAGATTATTTTCAGATTGATAAGGGGGATATTGTTTTAGAGA
>CAYNAV010000097.1:0-2010 GCA_964395405.1 Candidatus Woesearchaeota archaeon
GGCGGAAACTCATAATTTAACATTAAAATTCTTAAAGTCTTAGATTTCATGAAAAACCTCCGAGGTCTTGGAAAGAAAGTGTAATTAATTTTATCATTGCACTCACATCAACTCTTTCGCCAGATTTTAACACCGAAGATATTTCTTTTTCATTTAAATCGGAGAGCCTATAATTTAAATCATTGATAAATTGGATTAAATTCTCTTTTGTAAAAGTTTCTTTTTTACTTTCATTAATTTTTACTAAAATGAGACTAATGATTTCGTTGTTTATCTTTAAAATGTTCTTTTTCAAAATAAAATGAATATCATATATATCCCTTATTGCAATATTCTTCCTAGTTACTAATGCCCTAAATTTTTCGGCAAAGTTCTCTGATAAGTCAATAACCTCTATCTCTACATCTTTTTTTAATATGGGCTGACCTAAAGAATCAATAAATTCATGATGAATTGCCTTTGTCATAGTGGGCTTTATTAACTTCTTCCTAAACGAGATTTCTATTTTAATTGTCTGAAGAGAATCTTCAATCAGAGATGTATACTTTGTTATGATCTCAAGCCCCGCTATTTTAGGATTCTCTTGACAAGTTAACATTTTCCAACCTTTTCCTAATTCTTTATTTGTTTCAAATCCGAGACTGTCTAAGATTTCAATTAACTCTCTTCTTAGTTTGTCTAATATCTTCTTAGTTTGTGCCTTAGAGTGATTGCCTACATCCTGATTATAAACAAAATCTAAATCTTCGCTTAATCGATAAAAGCCCAAATAACATTTATTTAAACAGGTTCCTCCCTTAAAAATCAAGTCTTTTATCTGTTTCTCACTAATTTTATGGAGCATCCTTGTTAAATGATAGTCTTTCTCCAATAATCTAGGAGAAAACTTTGTTTCAATGCTTAACCTTCTAATCTCTTCCCTTAAATCAATCGTATTTTCCATTTTTTATCCAAAAGTTTAGTTCTTGTTTTTCTGACAGTAGTGTAATAAGTTAGTGCTTTCTTCTTCTTTAGTAAACTAAATAACTTGTTGCTATTTGTGAGCATACCAACAAGTTTCATTACTTTAATGCTGTTGTATCTAACTGCATAATCAATCAATTTTTCTTTATCGAATTTTACATCTTTAACTCTGTCTATAACCTCAATTAAGCCTCCGAGATATTCGGGGTACTCAAAAGCATCAATTATTGTTCTTTCCTTGTCAGAGTAAGGATATTTATCTTGAGTAATGCCAAATAACTTGTCCTTTTTTACCTTAAAGAATTTAAAATTATAATGAAGTATCTTCTTATCTTCAGAGTATTTTGTGTTAAATACAAACATCTTGTTTGGAATTTGCTCAGTAAACCCGTGCAGATTAAAAGCATTGTACAATCCTATGTAATAATCTTGCTTTAGTAAATAATTAATAATCTTGCACTCCTCTAAAGCCCACTTTTTATCTATGGCTCTGAATGGAACAACCATATAAATCCCTCTTTTTATTGAAACCAGATTTTTTTTCTTTTGTAATTTTTCAATTAAGTCTAAAATATCTTTAACTTCTAAGTGTTGTTTAATCAAGTTTATTAATTCTTTTCTAGTAATTATCTCTATCTTTTTGTATTCTAAAATGCTCATTATCCTTTCCTGATTAGGACTCATGCCTGTAAATTCTCTTGTTTTTTCCATTTTTGTTAACCCTATAGTTAATAGTATTATCTAGAACAATAAAAATAAGTATTTAAACCTTCCTTTCATGGTTTTTACCCTTGTATCATTATCGCTCATTTTCGACCTCATTACTCTTTCCACTTTTCCCTATGACTTCCCAATAACCGCCTTTAGCTGGACCAACTCTTCTTATTATTCCTTCCCTGATTAATTTAGCTAAATTGTATTTTACTCCATCTTCAGTAATGTCTCCAATTTTTTCTGCAATTTCTGTTCTACTTATACTAGGATTTAACTGAATTAACCCAATAATTTTCTGGGTAGTTTTCTGGGTAGTTTTCTGGGTAGTTTTCT
>CAYNAV010000098.1:0-2005 GCA_964395405.1 Candidatus Woesearchaeota archaeon
AGTCGAAGTATCCTTTTATTTTTCTTATTAATTCTGCTTTTACTATCATTTTGTTCTCCTTAGAATTATGTTGTCTAACTGATCATTTGAGATATGTTCTGGTAGTGTGTTTATACTAAATTGTTCTTTAACTGCTTTTCTGACTTCGTTAACATTAACATTTTGGTAGACTCTTTGAACTGAACTTTCAAAGCGATTTATTATTTCTATATGCTGATCTATTTGATAAGGTCTAGCAATTTGGCCAGCTCTTTTTCCATCAAAATTATTATAAATAATCAATGTCTCATTTCCTTGCAATTCTGGTCTAACTTCATAAGTTGTCCACTGAGGTTTTGCTTCAGTTTGTTGAGGTGTGTTTCCGTTTTTCATTGTGTTTTAAGTTCTGAGAAATATTTAGTTAGTAAGCTATATGCTCCAATTGGGTGAACATTTTCCCAATCTTCATTTAATTTTTCTTCAATCATGGCTGTTGTTTTATCCTTGGCAATTTTTCCGATATAGTCTAATATTCTTTCTCTTTGTTCAGCAGTTTCAGAGGGGTGTTGATTATCTATTCCATTTAATGTGGCTATTAATGAACGAATACCCCTGGGGCAGATTCTTTTACATAAAAACTCTATTACTCCTGTTCTTTCAAGAATACTAAATGAGGTTTCTCTTTCTGGTGTTCGTTCTGTTGTTCCGTTTAAATTTGCTATCATTTTTTTATAAATCTTTAGTATTTCACTACTATAAGTAGATGAATTAAAAGGGGTTTATAAATCTTTCGGGGTGTTGTCTTTTCAGGGTGGTTACAATGTAAAGATTAAAAAACCCTTAAAGATTAAAGATTACATGAAGAATTTAAACATATACCTTTTAATATTTCTTTTTGGGTTTTTTAGCTGTGCTTTTGCTTTTTATGTTTTGTCTTCTAACTTTAATCTTACCTCTTTTGCTGTGAAAAATATAGAGTCTGGTTCTAATTGGATTGATAGAGCTAATATTACTTTGTTTAGTGATAAAGTCATTATAAAGGTTGCAAATAGTACTTTGGGAAGTTATACGGATACTGGGAGTATGGAACCTATAATGAATGAAAATACCAAGGGGATAGAAATTCGTCCTGAAAATGAAGAACAGATCTTGGTGGGGGACATAGTGGTATTTAGAGATGGGGATAGGTTAATTGCTCATAGGGTTGTTGAAAAGGGCATTGATGAAGTGGGTGTTTATTTTATTACAAAAGGAGATAATAATGATTTTTCGGATGGTAAAATAAGATTTAGTGATATTGAAAGTGTTGTGGTGGGGGTTGTATGGTAGGAGGAAAAACTTTAGGAAGTGGTTTACCAAAGGTGTTTGAATTATCCGCCTTGCCTGGTTTTTGTTATTCTCCTCAGTTATTTAGAGGTAACGTTTTTGCTAGGGTCGACATACCTGCAGAGGAAGTTTTATATTTTATGCGAATAAGAGATATAAGGAAGGTATTAGGTAGAGGAAATAATGTACGTGGATTTACTTTGCCTTCTTTTTCAGGTAGGTATGAAATGGATACTGAGAATTACGAATATTCCGCTTGATTTTATCCCTCTTAGATTGAATTAGTTACATGAAAAACAACCAACTAATTATTATGCCTAAAAAGATTCCTACAGTTATAAAAGGCATTGCAGGGTAGAATTTCTTTTTTTCTGAACTGACTAGTAGGAATAATAAGCCTGCAAAAGCACCTGCGATTACTAACAGGGCAGGAATTAATCCAAAAGCTCTTAGGAAAACTCCTGCAGTTATTAGTGGGAAGACAACATCTCCTCCTCCAAGTATTGCAAGATTTACCTTTATCTTTTTGTTTTTTTCTTTCTCTTTCTTTGAAATTGATTTAGATTTTGAGTTTTTTAATTTTTTAATTTTAGCTTTTAGTTCTTTTGGAATGTAAGGAATAAAAAATCCTCCAAATACTTTTAGTTCTTCCATTTGGAATTTTGCCATCTTTTGCATTATTCCTGAGTGCCAGACCGCC
>CAYNAV010000099.1:0-1915 GCA_964395405.1 Candidatus Woesearchaeota archaeon
GTGTTCGAATGGGGGAGGGAGGACTCGAACCCCCGTAGGCAAAAGCCACCAGGTCCTAAGCTTGGCCTTCTTTCAGAAAGATATCTGAAAAAATCTGGCCCGTTTGACCGCTCCGGCACTCCCCCATGATGAAAGATAAACATTCCTTTCTGAACGATAGTCCGTAATATGCCTTTTTATATTTTTTGTGAACCCACTTATCTGTTTGTATTTCTATATTTAATGATTTGAAAAGTTCTATTAACTCGACCCATAATCTTTTACTAGCCGTGGATAGCCCATATCTTTTAGGTCCGTGTCTCTTGCCCCCTTCTGTCAACAGGATGCCTATTAAAAAAGAAGATTTTATAGACTTATTTGAGTTTTTTATTACTTTTGGAATTTGTACTATGTGACTTTTTTTGCCGATAGGTATGCTAAAAACTTTGTTTAATAGGTTATAAATTGCTTTACTATCCATGTAAATGCACCAGGATTGCTTTTTTCCTTTTCTTAATTTTATGGGGCAAATATCGAATTCCCTATTGAATATTTGTTTGCATATCTTTTGGATATATTTAATTAACCTTTCATTAGAGAGCTCTATAGCTATTTGTAGTTTACTTTTTTTAAGATGTCCGTCGCCTATTATTGCTGCTACGAAAAAAGCTAGCTCTTCATCTAGTTCTAAGGGGATTGTAGTATTTTTAGAAGGGCCTAGTCTTGCTCTGGATATCAAGTATTTATCCGCCTCTTTTATAATTCTCAAATCTTTTTGAGATTTTAGAACCTCTTTTTTATAATTTATTAATTAATTTAAGCTCTTTAGTTTTTATATTTTTCGTTGCCTGGCCTGTTCTAGGGATATAAAAACTTATTGAAATCTTTTAAATTTGAAAAATTATTTTAGAAAACTATTTTTTTGGATTAAGCCGCTTTTTTCTTGTTTTTTTCTGCTTCTTTTTGCTTTATTGTTTCTTCTAAACCTAATCTGTCAAGAAGTTCTTTGTATCTATTTCTAATTGTTACTTCTGTTATTCCTGCAACATCTGCAACTTCTCTCTGTGTTTTCTTTTCGTCATTTAAGAGAGCTGCTACGTATAATGCTGCTGCTGCAATTCCAGCTGGCCCTCTTCCTGAAGTAAGTTCTGAGATTTCTGCTTTTTTTAGAATTTCTAGAGCTTTGTTTTGTGATTTTGGTGATAGATGTAATGTTGATGCAAATCTGGAGATATAATCTTTTGGACTGCTTGGCGTTACTTTAATTCCTGTTTTTCTTATTATGAACCTGTAGGTTCTCCCTATTTCTTTTCTTTCAACTTCTGAAGCTGCTGAAATTTCATCGAGTGTTCTTGGAATATTGTATGAACGGCATGCAGCATAGATACATGAAGCAATTACGGATTCCATACTCCTACCACGAACTAAACCTCTTTGAAGAACAAAATTGTAAACTCTTGCTGCTTCATCTTTTACAACAGATGGAAGTTCAAGGAATGAAGCAACTCTTCTTAATTCTGACATTGCCAATCTTAGATTTCTTTCAATAGATGTTGAAACTCTTTCCTGCCATTTTTTTAATCTTAAGAATTTTCTTGTTTGTTGTGTTGAGTCTAGTCTATAAATATCTGAGATTTCTCCAACATTAGTTGTAAGTCCTTTGTCAAATTTCTGAAGAGACATTGGTGCTCCGCCTCTTGATTTCTTGTCCGATTTGTCGAATTGCCTTAGTTCATGGGTTGTATCGACCATTTTTTCTTCGACTAGAAGACCACAATCACCACAGATTACTTCACCACGAGCTTCATCGTAGACAAGATTAGAACTTCCGCACTCAGGACATCGTTTAACATAAGCCATTTGTTAAGATTAAGGTTGTTTTGATAAGGTTTATAAATCTTTCGGCTTTATAAAGGTTTAGGTTGTTAGGGCTTTG
>CAYNAV010000100.1:0-1872 GCA_964395405.1 Candidatus Woesearchaeota archaeon
ATGGCCAATCTTCACAACAAGACCAGACACAATATTCGGAGTAACCTTTATGGTCGTAAGTGCCCAACATCCAAGATTAATGGAACTTGTAACAAAAGAACAAAAGAAAGATGTTGAAAAATTCCTGAAAAAAGTCAAAACAACAAGCCAGAAATCCATGAAAGATGTCGATGAATTGAACAAGGATGGCGTTTTCACAGGAAGTTATGCTATTAATCCCGCAACAAATGAAAAGGTCCCTGTCTGGGCAGGAAACTTCGTTGTAGCAGACTATGGCAGTGGAATGGTTATGGCTGTTCCAGCTCATGACCAAAGAGATTTCGAATTTGCTAAGAAGTATAATATTAAGATTAAACAAGTGATTGCTGGAGATATTAAAGAAAGAGCATACACAGAACGAGGAATCCTAATCAACTCAAAAGTTAGTAAACCGATAAGAAGCTACTTAATGGGTGCTGAAAAAATTTCTGATGATGATTTAATAGATTTGGGAATTAAAATAATTGAAAAGAAAAAAGATGGAGATAGAAAAATAGAAATTCCTGAAGAAAACCTATCTAAATATGAAAAATTAATTGAATCTAAATTAACAAAAGGATTTTGGAATGAATATATCGCAGATAATATAGTTTTTATGTTCAAGCATAAAAATAATACTTTTGAAAAGATAATATTAAGTAAAGAAACAAAAGAAAGAATTGATAAATTGGCAGCTAAATTTATTGGAGAAGAATGGAAAAAATCAAATCCTTTAACCTGGCTAGCTGAAAATTCTTTTTATACCGATATTATTACTAATAAGAGTACAAACTTTAATAGCTTAGATAATGAAAAAGCCAAAGAAGAAATCACAAAATACCTAAACAAACAAAACAAAGCAAGAAAAGTAATCAACTTCAAACTAAGAGACTGGCTAATAAGCAGACAAAGATACTGGGGAACACCAATTCCAATTATCCATTGCGATAAATGCGGAGCCATCCCTGTCCCAGAAAAAGAACTGCCAATAATACTTCCAGAAGATGTAAAATTCGGAAAAGGTAACCCCCTACTAACAAATGAAAAATGGATCAGCACAAAATGTCCTAAATGTAATGGCAAAGCAAAAAGAGAGACGGATACAATGGATACTTTTGTTAATTCCTCCTGGTATTTCTTAAGATATTGTGATCCAAAAAATAACAAAAAAATATTTGATACAAAAAAAGCAAATTACTGGTGTCCAATCGACCAATACATTGGAGGAGCAGAACATACTTGCATGCATTTAATTTATTTTAGATATTATACCAAATTCCTCGCAGACCTAGGATTAATCAATTTCAGAGAACCAGCTAAAAAACTATTCCATCAAGGAATGTTATCAGGAGAAGGCGGTCTAAAAATGTCCAAGTCAAAGGGTAATGTAATCAACCCAGACCATGTTTCAGAAAAATATGGAATAGATACCGCCCGTTATTTTCTACTTTCCCTAGCAAGCCCAGACAAGCCAAGAGACTGGAGTGAGTCTGGAATACAAGGCAGTCTAAGATTTATCAATAAAATATTCAGAATCTATGGAAATCCAAAGATAGGTAAAGATTCAGAAGAGACTGAAATTCTAATCAATAAAACAATTAAAGAAACCGCAAAACAATACGAAACTTTTGACTATAGAACTGCAACAATAAGACTAAAAGAATTATTCGAGCATCTTGAAAAGCAAAAAGAAATATCAAGAGAAACATTAGAACGTTCATTAAAAATATTAAACCCTATCTGCCCCCATATAACTGAGCATCTATGGGAAAAACTCGGAAATAAAACCTTAATCAGTCTAGAAAAATGGCCTGAATCAAAAGAGATAAAAACAAAACAACAAAAAACAAACAT
>CAYNAV010000101.1:0-1713 GCA_964395405.1 Candidatus Woesearchaeota archaeon
ATTCTAATCGCAAATGCTGTTTTAAGAATGCAAAAGTATTTTCATAATTATTTAACAAATCATTTTTGAAATCTTTTCTGTCAATAATATTCACTTTGTCCCTGCCTTTGTATAAAACACAAGTAACAAAATTCTGCCTGAAGAATCTTTCTGGCTCTTTAGCAAATAACAGAATGCCAGCATTATTCAATCTAAATTTTCTCTTTACAATAATTCCTAGAGAAAGGTTAATTAAAATTTCTTTTATAGGGATTACTTTAGAAATATTGCTTCTTTTCAAGAATTCCAAAAACTTTTTTTCATCAAAATCTTGAGGAAATTTGAAATTTGCATTTATTTGATTATCAAACCTTATTTTTCTTTCACCAACTGCAAAATCCATAATTTCATCCCTTGTCATCTTTTGGGAATTAGATCCCTTTCTCATATAAAACCCAAATGAGCATTTATGGAGCTTATTATCTGATTCCTTTACTCCAATAATTACAATGTTATCAAAACTGCTGACTGAGATTTCTATCTTAGGGTCACAATTATGCGCAATATTAATAATTCTTGATTTTAGCTTGTTAGTTAGTTTGCAGCCAAATATCCTATTTTTATCATCGACCCCTAGAAAGATTCTGCCTCCATTTGCATTTGCAAAGGCAACTATCTCTTTAGCCAAAGACTTGTCAAAGGATTCTTTAAACTCAGTATATTGCCCTTCACCTTGCTGCAATATAAATTCCAATTCTTTCTTATTCATTTTATTGCTTCTGCTTCACCTGAATTTGGAGATTTAAGCTGTTAAAGCCTATTGCCATTTTAGTGAATTAGCTTATTTTTATGCCTTGCCTGATTTTTTCATTGGTTTTTTTAGAATTAGTGAATGAATTTCGGAAAATAAGATAATTAATCTTAAGAATTAAAAAATCGCGAACTGAAACAATGGCTTACTGTTCATCCTTTTGATAAATCTCTAAGAAGACTATTTTATTCTCAGAAGAAAAATAAGCATAAGCTAACCTATAAGGCGATATGTAAAGTTCTCTGGTTCCTTTTCGTGAATACCTCATAGGTTTTCCAATTTCAGGATTCTCAATAATCTTTTCAATCTGTTTCTTAATCTTTAGCTTAAGAGAATTATTCTTTACCTTGCTGATTTTCTTAAGAAAATCATTCCTGTATTCAATATTTAACATGCTTTCAGCTCTTTAAGAAAATCATCTTTGGATTTATTCTCAAACTTGCCTTTGTCATATTCCTGCCAGGCTTTTTCTACTTTTTCAGCAAACATAAAATCATTCCTTAAATCAGATGCTAAATTCTTCATATTCTTTAAAATTATTCTGCCATTATCCTCTATCATCAAAAATTCGTCTCCAGTCTGGATATCACTCCTTAATGCACTGGGAATCACAATCTGACCTTTTGTACTGACTTTAGCAATTGCATATTCCATTTATATCACCATAGTAAGTTATAACTTACCGATATTTAAAGCTTTCTAAATTTCAGTATAACCAAAATCAGGCATAACAACACAATGTTATCAGTCTTAGCAAAAAAAGCTTACTGGATTAACCTAAAAGCTCCTTTTGTTGATACACAATTAATCTTTTGTTTTCCACCAATTGTAGCTATTTCAAGGGGAGTGGCAATTTGTCCCACCCTTCTTTAAATCCTTCATCCCTTCTTCTCATATCTTTTAAATATCCACCAGGATCTTTT
>CAYNAV010000102.1:0-1705 GCA_964395405.1 Candidatus Woesearchaeota archaeon
GTTTTTTCAAAAATCCAAGAGTCTCCTTCTGATTTTTCCCATCTAAGAGAAAAGCCACGGAATCCGTATCAGAATAAATAACAGTATAGCCTTGTTTTTTTATCTTATCTATCACACTATGGATATTTTCCCTTGCTAATGCCGCAGTAGAAGCGGCTGCTTCAAGACAGTAATACCGTGCACCAAAGAAACCCTGATAACCATAAGCCGCATTAGCAAGAAGTTTATATGCATTACTTCTCGCTTTTGTCATCGGGTTCTTATTTTCATTATATTCTTTTTTATACTTCTTTCTCATCTCTATAAATTCTCCGAGCATTGTTGGGAAAAAAGCTTTTTCCTTTGAAAAATGCACTTTCTGCTTTACCAAATCAACTTCCAAATCGCCTTTCTCTTTCTTTTCATGAAAACTAGACAAAGAAAGATTATAACTAACAATTACACTGCCATACATTGAAGTGAAATCAAACATTCCAATATCTTCATACAGACCCGGAGTAGGCTGAAATACAAATGCGCCCTCATATTTCCCTCTTCCTCTCCTCTTACCAATTTCCTCGTGTACCGGTCTTTTCTCAGCAATTTCGTTAAATCTTTCAAGATTATGAATAATATAATCTTCCACATGAGAGGACATTGCATTTCTTGTAACTTCAAAAACAGGCTCCTGAACGATTTTTGTAAATTCATAAATATCCAGCCATATTTTCTCCATTAACTCATAAGTTAATTTAGAATCCTGTAAATTATAAGAGAAAAAATCGTACCAGTCATCATCCTTCATCTTTCCAAGCTTAAGAAAATCAAAATCATGTTTCTTCTCTCCCAAAAGCTCAGAAGCAACATCATTCAATGAAAGTGTTTCAGACTGAAGATATTGTGAAAAAACATTTCTTATAAATCTAAAAATATCCACATGAACTAATCCTGAAATTCTCCCAGTTAAAACATTTCCTCTTGAGAATTTTGGCTGGCTTCTATCTAGCCCAAGTTCAAGCTTTACCTTGTTTTTCTCAGCAACCGCCCTTAAATAAGGCAAATCAAAACCATCAGAGAAATATCCAACTAAAAAGTCTGGCGCATATTCATAAACATACTCCGAAAACTTTCTAAGCATCTCTTCCTCGTCCTTAAAAACCTCAACATAATCCTGCTTTTTACTTGATTTTTTCCATGTTAAAACTTTCTTAAAATTCTTCCCATATAACGAAATCATCAAAACATCCCCCTTTCCAATCTCAAATTTATCAACCTCTATATCGAATGCCAAAAATCTTGGTTCAAACTCTTTTCTTTCAGATTCTTTTATTCTCTCCAGTTCGAAACAAGCGTCAACCTCCAAATTCGCAATCCCTCCAAAATCATTTCCAGAAATCAAACTCCCTTCAACCTCATACCATTTCAATGGCAGAATCTTCTTATCAATAATATATTTAGAGATAATATTCAAATCATACTCCCTTCTCTTTTCCACTTCCTTAAAACCAATTTCATCGGCAACCGAATGTGCATCTTTAAAGTTCTCAACGAAAACCTTTATTGCCTTTACCTCTTTTCCCAAAAATTTTCTATCATGAAGTTCAGTCTTAACAACCTTGCTTTCTCTTTCCCCTTTTCCTGCCCTAATCTCTTCAATCTTCCCTTGTATATCCTTAATTTTCTTATCTGTCAGCCCTTCCTTGAGAATAACCCAAAAACTCCCAAG
>CAYNAV010000103.1:0-1699 GCA_964395405.1 Candidatus Woesearchaeota archaeon
CAACAGGACAGTATTTCTTACATACATTTCCACAAGCCCCCGGCTTGCATTTTTCTTTATGAATAATTGCTAGTCTCATGCTTCTAAGAATATAAAAGGGGTTTTAAAGTTAATTAAAAAACCTCTTCCAAATAACTTTGTGCTAACGCTTCAAGTTTATAAGCCCATAACTGATTCTTCACAGTAGTCCTAAAATTGTCAACATCCCGAAAGCATAATCCTTTTAATACCGTAGCCTTTGCAATATAATATCTCGCTTTGTCTGACGAAGTAACTTCTTCACCCCGCAGATACCTATTATTAAGCTCCCTGATATCATTAACTGCATTCAATAAGTCAGAATCGGATATATCAAACCCGATTTCTTCCACTTTTTCTAGTTTTCCCATATTAAATTATCAGAACTCTTTCAGTAATCTAATATAAAAACCCTTTAAAAATCTAAGCTCTTCTTCTAACCAGCCCAGCAGTACAAAAACCAATCCCGGCTAAAGCGCATAATCCTGCTCCTATTTCTAACCCCTTATTACCTGGTTCTACGGATTCAACAATTTCAATTCGATTGTTAAAGTAATTTCTTTCGCTCTTTATTTTAGAAGTAGTAGTTAAATAACTTCCATAAAAAAACCCAATACTTAGTGCAAAAAAGCCACATCCAATATAAACAGCAGTATCTCTAAATTTCAGCATATTAACACTTACTTCCACATTCAGGGCAGAACTTTTCAGCATTCATTAAGGGATACCCGCATGCACATCTCTTAATTTGCTCCTGTCTTCTCTCAATAACAGCCTCATAGCCATCTCGTCCAGAAACAATTTTCCCCATGAGCTTTCTAATTTTATCATGCTCTTCTCCGCCTTCTTGAAATTTTCTTAAATCTTGTCCATCCATTGTAAAATATGTTTTAGTCAATTTTTAAATTTAATGGTGCTCTGTTTTTCAATAATTTGATACTTTCTATCAAACCTTTTTTGCTTAAATAATGAAATCGTTCCTTCAATTGCCAGCCCACAACCAGCCAAAAACCAAAACCAATCCGAATCAATATACACAAATCCGATTAACTTAAGAAAAGTCCCAATAGCCATAAAGATTCCTACCGCAATAAACAAGAAATAACTTGCGTAATCCAACTTCATACCATCTTAGAATTTCTTTATTTTATAAACTTAACCCTCGTATAAAACTCAGACAAAGCATAAGAATAAAAAGAAAAATTTCTGAAGATAATTGTGCCTGTGTAGCTCAGTTGATAGAGCATTTGATTCGTAATCAAAAGGTCGCGGGTTTAATCCCCGTCACAGGCTTGATGTTATTATCCGAACTATTTTTAAACTCCATTATCTTTAATAAAGAATGGGAAAAGATTATCAAACGTTTGAAGTACATCCGGATTATCATTCTTCATTTGACCAGAACCTGAGGATTATGAAGCTTAAACCAGACCACTTTAGGATAAATAATGATATAATTCAGGGAGAATCTTATGAAAATGGAGCCTACAAATTTCATCCATTGCAAATTAATAATACCCCCGTCCTACTAATAAGAAGTCCTAAAAATAAAACTACCAAAATAAGAGTTGCAAATCAGGGTTGGTTTTTTAACCATAAAACAAGAAATGCCAAATCTACATTAGAACAAGTTTTAGGAGTTCCATTAAGAGCTGCTGCTTAAACTACTAAATCTCAAATC
>CAYNAV010000104.1:0-1598 GCA_964395405.1 Candidatus Woesearchaeota archaeon
AAAATGCCCCTTAAACCTAAAACTCTGTACTGCATTCAGAAAAGCAAGAGAAGCCCTAGTATTGCAAGGAAAAGGATTAAAAGAGAATCAAGAAATGATTGAAAACGTCCGAAAAACAGGCAATCCTTTCGGAAAAAACCCGGATAAATCAAAGAAACTTTATTGTTGCTGAATTGATCTGTTAATATAATGAATACCTGTTATACCTGTAAAAATACCTACAAAAGCTGAAACACCGAGATAAATGCCAAGATTTTTTGGGTCATACTCTGAACTTAGACAAATACCGCCTGCAATAGGCATAGCAAATCCAATTAATCCTGCAACCAGTGAGCATAAATTCTTTACCATTATTTAATACGCATTTCAGGTATTTTAAATTTTTCTAAAATTAAAACGCAATGCGAAAAATTATAAATTCAAATGATAACCATTGAATAATGCCTATCCTAACATTACTCTTTCAATAAATATAGTCAACACCCACAAAAACATTTTTAAACCCCCCACCCCTATAAAATCCATGACAACACAGAATTCAATTATTCTAGCAAATGTGTTAGTCTTAGCTCTGAAATAAGAGCCACAAATAAACCCTAATTTTACAAAATGGCTCTTAATTTTACTATAACATACTTGGAAAGAAAAAACCAGCATTACATAATTGGGATTAATTACGATGGTTTTAATGGGCTTTATGAAGTTTTTACAAATGGGGGTATTAGCTGGAACAAGCAATCTACAAACCCTGGTTTTATGATCTGGGACCATAACAACTGCATACCTAACGGAGAAGTCGATGAAATCGTACTAAAGGTTAGAGGAACTAACGCAAAAACCAGAGAGCTAGAAAAATCAATTGAGAGAGAATTAAATGTCTTCATGAGAAATCAATAAATAAAAATGGATAGAATTAAAAAACCCAATATACTAAAAGATAACATGGAAGAAGAGAAGATAAACTTCAAAGAAATAGAGAAAAAATACCAAAAAAAGTGGGAAAAAGAAAAAGCATTCGAAGCCCAAGACAACTCTAAAAAACCAAAATTCTACATCCTTGAAATGTTTCCATACCCGTCAGGGGATGGTTTACACATGGGACATGCATTAAACTATACAATTGGTGATATTCTTGCTCGTTATAAAATTATGAGTGGATTTAATGTTCTTCATCCAATGGGTTATGATGCTCTCGGTCTTCCAGCTGAAAACGCAGCAATAAAGGCGGGAACACACCCTCAAGATTATACTGACAAATCAATTAAGAATTTCATGAGACAACAGAAAGAATTAGGAATAACTTATGACTGGAGCAGAGTTGTAAACACCGCAAGCCCTGAATACTATAAATGGGATCAGTGGATTTTCCTGAAAATGCTTGAAAAAGGTTTGGCATATCAAAAGACAGCAGCGGTAAACTGGTGCCCTAAATGTGAAACAGTCTTGGCAAATGAACAAGTTCAAAACGGAAAATGTTGGAGACATGAAGATACAGATGTTGAAATAAAACAGCTTAAACAATGGTTTTTCAAGACAACACATTATGCAAATGAGCTCTATGATAATATCGATAAGTTAGACTGGCCAGAAAGAACAAA
>CAYNAV010000105.1:0-1569 GCA_964395405.1 Candidatus Woesearchaeota archaeon
CGAGACTGGAGCGGAACCTCACAGGCTCGAGCTGGAAGAAGAATTTGGGTGGAGACGAGGAGCCACAGCACCGCAAGTCGGAACTCTTTATCCCCTGTTCAACGACCCGAGCCCATCAGGGCGAGAATGCAATGTGGCTTGAGTTTCTAATTCTCCGTCATTAATATTTCTAAAATCTCTCTTAGTTCAGGTGGGCTTTTAGCCATCCCATTAAATTTGAGGTGTGCGCCCTTCTTTGCTTCTTTCTTTTTAAGAAGGAAGATGAAATAATCTTTTTGGAGGGGGGTTAATCTCCTATTTCAAATATCTTTCCTGTAATCGCATGAACAATTTTTTCATAAAGGGTTTTTGGTCCCCGTTTGCCCATAGTTCTCCAAACAGCTTCATTACCTTCTCTTTCTCTAATTAAATCAACTGCGCCAAGATATCTATAAAATTCTGAATCAACTTTATCAAATGGAGCTAGCCTACTTACTGCAGAATTTTTATGCGTCCCATAGTATTCACTAACAAATGCTTCTAAATCTGCTGTGGATATTCCTGTCATTTTTTCAGCAGCCATTCTTCTTTTTGCCATTACATTGAATGCTGGATGTCCGCCATACATTTTTTATTCCTCCGAATTTATTTAAGATATAGAATTAATTTGTGTATTTCTATCTTTTACCGATTTAAATCGGTATCAATATTTTCCCAAAAAGAAGTTATTTATCTTTTTTTCCGCATATTTCAAGTGTTGCTGAAATGTAGAATAAGATAAATTAGAAATCTTCGCTAATTTATCTAAGGTAATTTTTTTTGGATATTCATAATAGCCACTTTCAACCGCTAATTCATAAACCCTTTTTTGTTTTTGGGTGAGGTTGGGTTGTAATCCTATTAAGGAAATATTCTCAATCTTTTCTTGCTTAATTTTTATTAATTTGTATCTGTATATTTTGGAAGCAAAATTAATAAGTTGCTCAATTTTTTTTCTATCCCATGAAGCAATATGCAGTAGATATTTTCCTTCTTTATCAACTAAAACAGGATTAATATGTACAAAATGAGGATTATAGAATGGCTTGAAAGAATAATCCTCTTTTACCAAAAGAACAAGAAAATTATCTTTTTCTTCCAAGTTTAAGATATGTTTGTCTTTCTTAATAAAAGCAATTAATTTCTTTTTGTTTTTTTCTTCCCCACTCAAAGTCGCCACAATATTAACAAAAAGTTGTTTATCTTTTTCATAGCTTGAAATAGGATATCCAGTTAAATTAATGTTAAACTTTTTGGCAATTTTTCCAAAAAGACTTTCACTTCCATCAATTTCAAATTTAAGCACCCACATACAATACCAATATTAATCGGCATATAAAAATCTTCTGTTTGGGCGGAGGAAAAAAGATTATTTCTAAATAAAATTGAAACGAAGTTTCACTAATTGTCCGAAGGACAGGCGCGCACCTCTTAACTGGGGCGGGTGGTCGGGGGATGGCTAAGAGAGATTTTAGCTATTTTGTTTTTATTTATAGATTTTAGGAGAATTAGAAATTTCGTTGAACACTTCGGAATTAAGAGACCTGAAAG